>CAZZWS010000121.1:0-12124 GCA_964657795.1 Beijerinckiaceae bacterium | reverse complement strand
GTGCTGTACCAGGCCGCCGACCCGTACTCGCGCAAGGTCATCATCGACCGCGGCACGCAGGAAGACATCGAACGCGGCCAGCCGGTGCTCGACGAGGCCGGCATCGTCGGCCAGATCACGCGCGTGTTCCCGCTGTCGGCCGAGGTGACGCTGCTGACCGATCGCGAGCAGGCGATCGCCGTGCAGAACGTGCGCACGGGTGTGCGCGGCATCGCGTACGGCAACGCGAGCGGCGGCGCGGCGGGGCAGATCGACCTGCGCTTCATGCCGTCGAACGTCGATATCAAGCCGGGCGACCTGCTGGCGACGTCGGGCCTCGACGGCGTGTTCCCCGACGGCCTGCCGGTGGCGCGCGTGACCAGCGTCGAACGCAACGCCGCGTTCCAGTTCGCGAAGATCCTGTGCGCGCCGATGGGCGGGACGGAGCGCAACCGTCACGTGCTGGTGCTGCTGACGACCCGGCCGCAGCCACGCCCGGCCGAAGAGCCGCCGGCGGTGACGCCGAAGGTCCGCCGCGGGACCAAGACATCATGACGAAGGTCCCGTCGTGAGGACGCGCGTCCCGATGCCGCCGCCGCCCGCGTTCGGCCCTTCCCGCATCGCCAACAAGCAGTACCTGCTGCGGCCGGTCAATCCCGCGTTCATCGCGATCACGCTGCTGGTCGCATTCATCCTCGACCTGCTGCCGTGGGGCCGGCTGCTCGGCATCCCCGACTTCGTGGCGCTGGTGCTGGTGTTCTGGAGCATCCATCATCCGCGCCGCGTCGGCATGGGCGTGGCCTTCGTCATGGGACTGCTGATGGACGTGCACGCGGGCACGCGGCTCGGCGAGAACGCGCTTGCCTACACGTTGTTGTCGTACGGCGCCGTCCTGCTGCATCGACGGGTCGTCGGCTTTCCGATCCTGTTGCAGTCGCTGCAGGTCCTGCCGTTGTTCCTCGTGGCCCAGGCGGTCGAGCTGATCGTGCGGCTGGCCGTCGGTGCGCCGTTCCCCGGTTGGCCGTATTTCTTCGAGAGCGTGACGACGGCGTTGTTGTGGCCGCTCGCGACGTGGCTGCTGCTGGCGCCGCAACGGCGCCCGCCCGAACGCGACGAGACGAGGCCGATCTGATGACGACCGAGTTCAAGGACACGCAGCGCGAGCTGTACCTGTTCCGGCTGCGGCTCGTGATGGGGATGCTGTTCGTCGCGCTGTGCTTCGCGTTGCTCGTCACGCGCTTTCTCACGCTGCAGATCGTGCGTCACGACAACTACGCGGCGCGCGCCGACGAGAACCGCATCTCGCTCGTGCCGATCGCACCCAACCGCGGCATCGTCACAGATCGCAACGGCGTGGTGCTCGCCCGCAACTACTCGGCCTACACGCTCGAGATCACGCCGTCGAAGGTCGCCAACGTCGACGCGACGATCGACGCGCTGGCGCAGGTGGTGACGATCGAGCCGCGCGACCGGCGTCGTTTCAAGAAGCTGCTCGAAGAGACCAAGACGTTCGAAGGCATCCCGATCCGCACGCGTCTGAGCGAAGAGGAGATCGCGCGCTTCGTCGGTCAGCGTTATCGCTTTCCCGGCGTCGAGGTACAGGCGCGGCTGTTCCGCCAGTACCCGCTCGGCGAGTCGGCCGCGCACGTGATCGGCTACATCGGGCGCGTCAGCGAGAAGGACCTCGACCGGCTGCAGGACCGCGAGGAGAAGGAAGGCGTCGACCTGCTGACCAACTATCAGGGCACCGACTACATCGGCAAGGACGGGCTCGAGAAGATGTACGAGCCGCAGCTGCACGGCACGACCGGCGCCGAAGAGGTCGAGGTGACCGCGTCCGGCCGGGCCGTGCGCACGCTCAGGCGCACGCCGGCGCTGTCGGGCGACAATCTCGTGCTGTCGATCGATATCAAGCTGCAGCAACTCGTGGAAGAAGCGTTCGGCGACCGACGCGGCGCGCTGGTGGCCATCGAGCCCGCGACCGGCGACATCCTCGCGTTCGTGTCGCGCCCGAGCTTCGATCCCAACCTCTTCGTCGAAGGCATCGACGCCGAGAACTACAAGGCACTCACCGATTCGATCGACAAGCCGCTGATCAACCGGCCGCTCGCCGGCACGTACCCGCCGGGCTCGACGTTCAAGCCCTATCTCGCGCTGGCCGCGCTCGAGAACGGCAAGCGCATGCCGGGCCAGACCATCTTCGACCCGGGCTACTTCAATTACGGCAACCATCGTTTTCGCGACGACAAGGAAGGCGGCCACGGGACCGTCGACATGTACAAGTCCATCGTGCAGTCGTGCGACACCTACTACTACATGCTCGCGGCCGACATGCCGATCGACACCATCGCGGCATTCATGAAGCCGTTCGGTTTCGGGCAGATCACCGGCATCGATCTCGAAGGCGAACACCGCGGCGTGCTGCCGTCGACCGAATGGAAGAGGTTGGCGTTCAAGAAGACGGAGCAGCAGCGCTGGTTTCCGGGCGACACCATTTCGATCGGCATCGGCCAGGGCTACAACGCGTACACGCCGCTGCAGCTCGCGCACGCGGTCGCCACGCTCGCCAACGACGGCGTCGTGATGAAGCCGCATCTGGTCAAGGAGATCGAGAACGCGCGGACGGGCGAGCGCACGCTGACGGTCCCGAGCGAGAGCTTCCGCATCAAGCTGCAGCAGAAGAACATCGACTTCATCCGCAACGCGATGGTGGGTGTCAACCTCGGCGGCACCGGCGCGGCGGCGTTCAGGGGCGCGCCGTACACGTCGGGCGGCAAGACCGGCACGGCGCAGCTCTTCGGCATCAAGCAGAACGAGAAGTACAAGGACTCGCACGTCAACGCGCGACTGAAGGACCACGCGTGGTTCATCGCCTTCGCGCCGGCCGACCATCCGCGCATCGCGCTCGCGGTGCTGGTCGAGAACGGCGGCTTCGGTGCGGCCGCGGCGGCCCCGATCGCTCGGCGCGCCATCGACTACTACATCGCCGGCCTGCTGCCGGTCGATCCCAAGAAGCCGGTCGAGGATCCGGCCGAAGCGGCCGAGGAGCCGGACTGATGACGACATCCGACCGGAGCCGCTCATGGCCGCGTTCATGTCCTCGCTGAGCATGCATCGCGAGCCACCGCTCCTGGCGCTCTGGCGTCGCGTGAAGCCGTGCGTGCTGGTCTTCGATCCCGCGCTGTCGATCATCCTCGCGCTGCTCGCGGCCTTCTCGCTGGTGACGCTGTACAGCGCGGGCTACGACTTTCCCGGCCGCTTCGAAGGCCAGGTGCGCAACTGGATCGCGGCGTTCGTCGTGATGTGGATCCTCGCCAACATCCCGCCGCAGAAGCTGATGCGCTTCGCGATTCCGGTCTACACCATCGGCGTGCTGCTGCTGGTCGCCGTGTTCGCGGCGGGCACCATCAAGAACGGCGCGCGGCGCTGGTTGACGGTCGGGCCGATGCAGGTGCAGCCGTCGGAGCTGCTCAAGATCGGCGTGCCGTTGATGCTCGCGTGGTACTTCCACAAGCACGAGACCGCGGTGCGCTGGCGCGACTTCGTCGTGGCCGGCCTGCTGCTCATCGTCCCGGTCGGCCTGATCGCCAAGCAGCCCGACCTCGGCACCGCGTTGCTGGTGCTCGCGGCCGGCGTGTACGTCATGTACTTCGCCGGGCTGTCGTGGAAGCTGATCGTGCCGGTGCTGGTCGCGGCCGTGATCGGCGCGACCACGCTGATCTTCGTCGGCGACCGCATCTGCGGTGCCGACGTGCGATGGCCCGGCATGCACGACTACCAGAAGCAGCGGATCTGCACGCTGCTCGACCCGACGACCGACCCGCTCGGCCGCGGCTTCCACACCATCCAGTCGGCCATCGCGGTGGGCTCGGGCGGCGTGACCGGCAAGGGCTACATGCAGGGTACGCAGACGCATCTCGACTTCATCCCCGAACGCACGACCGACTTCATCCTCGCCGTGTACGCGGAGGAGTTCGGCTTCGTCGGCATCGTGCTGCTGCTGATCCTCTACAGCGCGCTGATCTTCCGCGGCCTGCTGATCGCGGCCAACGCGCCGACGTACTTCGCGCGGCTGCTGGCCGGCTCGATCACGCTGATGTTCTTCACGTACGCGTTCGTCAACATGGGCATGGTGTCGGGCATCCTGCCGGTGGTGGGCGTGCCGCTGCCGTTCATGAGCTATGGCGGCACGGCGCTGGCGACGCTCGGCATCTGTGCTGGCATCCTGATGAGCGTGCAGCGGCACCAGAAGTTGATGCCGACTTGAGGCGACGCGTGCGGTCCGGTCGAATGCGGAATCGAGGAGCCTTCATCGTGAACAGAGCCCTGGTGTTCGTTGCGCGGTTGACGAGTGTTTCTGCATTGGCGACGTCGGCGATCGCGGCCGACGACGCGGGTGGCATCCTGCGCGAGTCCGCAGAAGCCTACGCGCGGCTGAAAACATATCGCGACAGCGGGGTCGTCTCGTCGCGACCCGATCACGGCGACCTCGCGTTCGAGACCGATTTCGAACGCCCCGAGCGCTTCCGCTACGCCTTCAAGGATGGCCATCCCTTCCTGCCGATCCGCTTCCTGACCATCGAGCACATCGTCCGTGACGACGGTCAGCGCGTGACGACGTGGACGTCGTCGTCGGGTCGCGATCCGGTCGAGACGGTGGACTCGTCGCTCGCGTCCGCCGTGGCTGGCGCCACGGGCGTATCCCGGGCAAGCGCCCATCACATCGCGACCTTGTTGATGCCGCACCTGTGGGACCACGAATCCTTCGGGTCGTCGGTACTCGCCCTGAGCCAGCCGACCTTGATGGCGGATGACCAGATCGACGGCGTTCCCTGTCGACACGTTTCGGCAGTGACGAGCAAAGGCGTGTCGATCGATGTGTGGATCGCGCGTTCGGACCACCTCGTGCGTCGCATCGACACACGCTGTCCGCAGGGATTCGCCGAAAGCGAGTTCCATCGCAACGTCCGCGTCGATCCCGTGATTCCGGCGGTCGTGTTCGATACGCGCACCGAACCGCACGCATCACGGTGACGATCCTCCGCTCGATGGATGTGGCCCACGCGAGGCTCGCGAGCGCCGTCCTGGTCGCATTGATGCTTGCCGGATGCGCGTCGAAGCCATCGGGGCGACGTGAGTCGCCTGCCGGCACCGCAGCCTCGGGTTCGACGAACGCGACGCCGGCGACTGCGTCCAGCGTACCCAGGAAGACCGGAGGCGGCTACTACCTCGACGACGGTCCGGGCGCCAATCCACCGGCGGACCTCGACCTCGTGCCCGACGCGATGCCGAGGATCGAGAAGTACGCGAGCGGCGCCAATCGCCCGTACAACGTCTTCGGCGTCGACTACGTGCCGGACCTGAGCGGCGCGTCGTACAAGCAGCGCGGCGTGGGTTCGTGGTACGGCCGCAAGTTCCACGGCCAGCGCACGTCGTCCGGAGAGATCTACGACATGTACGCGATGACGGCCGCGCATCCGACGTTGCCGATCCCCTGCTACGCGCTCGTCACCAACCTGCAGAACGGCAAGTCGGTGATCGTGCGCGTCAACGACCGCGGGCCTTTCCTGCACAACCGCGTGATGGACCTGTCGTACGCGGCCGCGTTGAAGCTCGGCTACCTGTCGAGCGGCAGCGGGACGATCGAGGTCGAGATGCTGCAGCCGTCCGACATCGCCGCAGGTCGCATCCCCATCACGAGCAACAGTCTCTACATCGCATCCGCCGCGGCGGCGGGACGCCGGTGGGACCCGGGCGCGACGACGGTCGCCGCGTCGTCGTCGTCATCATCGTCACCGACGCTCGCGCCTGCGACCGCGACGATCGCCGATGCCGCGCGACCCGCGAAGATCATGCCGACGAGCGGTGCGCTGGACGCCGCGAAGCCCGTTGCGCTCGCACAGGCCGATGGGGCGTCTCGCGATGGGCTGGCCGGCGTGCCTGCAACGACGACCCCGTCTTCGCTGCCGATCCCGCCGTCATCGACCCCGCCGCGAGCCCGCTCGCTCTCGACCACGCCAGCATCGACCCCGCCGTCATCGATCTCCCTTTCATCGACGCCGCCGTCGACCGACTGGCAGTCGACCGCCGGCGCTTCGCGCTACGCCGATCGGGGCATTCCCGCCGACCTGATGCCCGACGCGCCTGCCGCGGTGAAGCTGCCCGAGACGGCGACCCGTGGCGGCTTCTATCTGCAACTCGGTGCATTCCGGGTGCGGGCAGGCGCCGACAGCTTCGCGTCGCACGTGGCGCGCGAGATCGATCCGCTGGTCGCGGCGAAGGTCCAGGTGTCGGACCAGAACGGTCTCTACCGCGTCCGCATCGGCCCGTATGCGCAACGCGTCGACGCGGACAGCGCGGCGACGACCTTGCGCTCCGCCATCGCGCAGCCGGTCATGGTGATGCCGGACGCGGCGACGCGTTAGCGCGCTCGCGTCGCGATGGCATGGTGATGGCTTCCTGATGGCTTCGACTCAGGCTTTGATCGACATCGTCCGTCGCGATGAACGTTTCGTCGCCGGCCTCGAGCTCGTTCGCGGTCTGGCCCTGAAGGACGGCTGCATCGGCGCCGGCGCGGTCCGCAACCTCGTCTGGGATGCCCTTCACGACGTGCGCGGCCCGCGCGGATCGTCGGATGTCGACGTGGTCTTCTTCGACGACCAAGACATCACCGTCGAACGTGACCACGCGATCGAGCGGCGCCTGTACGGTCTCGACCCGACGACGCCCTGGGAAGTCACCAATCAGGCCGGCGTGCACCGGTGGTTCGAGGGCGCCTTCGGACGTCCGGTCGCGCCGCTGCGATCGATCGCCGAAGCGGTTGCATCGTGGCCGGAGTTCGCCACGTGCGTCGCGGTCTCGATCGACGCCGACGACCACATCCATGTCATCGCGCCTCACGGTCTCGAAGACCTGTTCTCGATGACGGTCCGCCGCAACCCCGCGCGCGTGAGCGTTGCCACGTATGGCCAGGTATCGTCGACAAGCGTTACCGGGAACGTTGGCCGAACGTCCGCATCATCGACGAGCCGCTGGCTCCACCGGGTTCAACCTGACTTCTTCTGTGCCTGAAGAATGAGCTGGCTGGCGAGCCATCCCAGCGCTACCGCGATCGCCACCGACGTGATGATTCGAGACATGCCGTTCTCCCTGTTCGAAGCCACAGCTTGCCGTCGTGATCGAGGCGGGGTCATCGGCGCGGGCCGCATTCTGCGTCGGCGAAACGGCGACGCCGCATCGTCTGTTCGTGCGATGGGTGGTGCGCGGGGAGGGTCGCTCGCGAGAACCATCGGCGACTTCGCGGTGACGCGATGATCGATCCTTTCGAGATCGGCCGGGCCTACACCCGCGATGCGATCTCCGCCGAGCTCGGCGGCAGCAAGCGCGCGTGCCTGCCGACGAAGGATGGCGTCGTCGTCGCGGCGTGCCTGCTGACGTCGTTCAATCCCGAGGCGCCCGAAGTCGTGCTGTGCGGTGCGGGTCCGCGCAACGGGCCGATGGGCATCGCGCTGGCCGCGCACCGCGGGACGATTCCGTTCTTCATCAAGGAAGGCGTCAACCGCTGGGTCTATCGCGGTCGGTTCGCGGTGTCCGAGGTGCTGACGTCGGGCGAGCGCTACGAGTGTTACGTCGACGGCTCGGGACGCTTGGTCGACGGCGTGTCACGCGTGGTGTTGATGAAGCCGGCCTGAAATCGCAGGGCCGCGCCAATTCTGTCGGGGTCGCGACGACTGCATCGATCTCATCGTCGCTCACGCATCACGCCGCTACTCTCTTCGTCGTTCACGCGAAGGCGGGAACCCAGTGTTCGTTACTGGTGTTCGATTCCTGCACCGCGCACGCCGCGAGGTTCACGCCTTCTTGGGAACGACGGTGGTCAGACTTCCGAAGTTCGTGGCGGTCAGGACGATCAAGCCCCTCGATGGCAACGACGCCGCGACGCATCGTCGTCAGGGCGCGAGTTCCGCCATGGCCTCCCCCATGCGGATCGCCTTGCCCGGTTCCCATGCCGCGTTGAAGACGAGCGGGTCGTTGGGGAACAGCAGCACGACCGTGGAGCCGAGCAGAAAGCGACCCATCTCGTCGCCTTTCTCGAGCACGATCGCTGCCTCGTCGGCCGCGCCGTCGTAACGCCACTCGCGGATGCGCTTCGTGCGTCGGGCGTTGATCACGCCGTGCCATACCGTCGCGATGCTGCCGACGATCGTCGCACCGACGAGCACCAAGACAAACAACCTCGACGCACCGCGCACGGCCGACGCCGGCCTTTCGAACACGCACACCGTCCGTTCGTTGCGCGCGAAGAGCCCCGGCACGCCGCGCGCGGTCGTCGGGTTGACCGAGAACAGGTCGCCGGGCACGTGGATCATCCGCAGCAGCCGGCCGTCGCACGGCATGTGGATGCGGTGGTAGTCGCGCGGGCTCAGGTACAGCGTCGCGAAGCTGCCGTCGTCGAACTGTCGCGCGAGCGACGTATCGCCGCCGACCAGCGTCGTCGTCGAATAACGATGGCCTTTCGCCTGCAGGATGCGGTCAGTCTCGATGCGACCGAACTGGCTGATCGAACCGTCGACCGGGCTGATGAGGTCGGTCGCGGCGAGCGGTCGCGCACCGGGCTTCAAGGCGCGCGTGAAAAAGGCGTTGAAGCTCGTGTAGCGGGTGAGATCCGGCTCGACGGCCTCGCTCATGTCGACGCCGTACCTGCGAACGAACCAGCGAATCCACGCTTGCGACGTGCGACCGCGTTCCTTCGATGCCACGCGCCCCGCGAACGCCGTGAGCCGGCGTTTGGGCAACATGTACTGCGGCATCACGCGGCGACGGTCGCCACGATCCTGGATGGGCTCCCGTTCGACCACGGGCGTGCGCCGCAAGCGGATCTTCATGCCCGACGCCGCTCCGCGAGGGCCCTCGCCGACTTCACGCCGCCACCCGCATCCGCGCGTCGCGATACTCGCCTTCCAGCCGGCCCACGACTTCGCCCACCGTCGGCACGTCGTGCATCAGCCCAACGCCCTGACCCGCGCCCCAGATGTCACGCCACGCCTTGGCCTTGCTGCCGCCCCCCGATCCGAAGTTCATGGCCTTCGCATCGGACTGCGGCAGGGCGTCGGGATCGAGCCCCGCGGCCTCGATGCTCTTCTTCAGATAGTTGCCGTGCACGCCGGTGAAGAGGTTGGTGTAGACCACGTCGGCCGCGGCCGAGCCGACGATCGCGTCGCGATAGCCTTCCGACGTGTTGGCTTCCTGGGTCGCGAGCCAGCGCGTGCCGATGTACGCGAAGTCCGCGCCCATCGCCTGCGCTGCCAGCACCGCGCCGCCGCTCGCGATCGAGCCCGACAACGCGACGGGGCCGTCGAAGAACTTGCGCACCTCGCCGACCAGCGCGAACGGCGACAGCATGCCGGCATGACCGCCCGCGCCGGCCGCCACGAGGATCAGGCCGTCGACGCCCGCATCGAGCGCCTTCTTCGCGTGACGGATGCTGATGACGTCGTGGAAGACCAGGCCGCCATAACTGTGGACCGCGTCGAGCATGGCCCGCTCGGGCGCGCGCAGGCTCGAGATCAGCAACGGTACGCGATGTTCGACGCAGACCTCGATGTCGTGCATCAACCGGTCGTTGGACGCGTGGACGATCTGGTTGACGGCGAACGGGGCGACCGGTCGGTCGGGATGCGCGGCCTTGAAGTCGGCGAGCTCGGTCTCGATGCGGGTCAGCCAGCGCGACAGCTCTTCCGCGGGGCGTGCGTTGAGCGCGGGGAACGAGCCGACGATGCCGGCCTGGCATTGCGCGATGACGAGCTCGGGGCCGCTGGCGATGAACATGGGCGCGCCGATGATCGGCAGCCGCAACGATTGCAGGACTTCGGGGACGGACATGGCACTCCTTCTGTCACGACTGATCGGATGCGCCGGTCAGCAGGGTCCTCATTATGCAAGGACGGGGCACGACGGTATCGCGTTTGGAACGGTGGGCCCGCGGAAGCAGCGCTGGAGGTTTCGTCGTTCCCGCGCAGGCCGGACCCGCGCCGGGCTTTCGATCGGCATGCCGGTCGCCGCTGGGCTTTGCGCCTGTCGGAGCAACGCCGCAGCGGCGCATGCGGTGCCGACGTCGACCATCGAGTGACGACACCGGGTTTGCAGCCTGCGCGGTAACGCGGCAAGGAGAGCGGAGGAATTGGCGCCTGCGTCGCGTTACCGAATGCTTCACATGACAACTGTCATGCAGACCGCATGACGCCCGGCAATGGCCAGCGTCGCGCATCGCATCTACGCTGGCCGTTTCATCGTCACAGGAGGCATCCATGTCCCCATCCATCTCCGTTCGGCTCGTGCGGTCGTCGTCGCGCATGGCCCTACGGGGCCTGTCCCTCGTCGCGATGTGCATGACGCTCGTCGCGACCGACGCCGCTGCGCAGAACTTCGTCGTCCGCGACGTCCGTCTGTTCGATGGCGACCGCATCATCGACGCGACCGATGTCGTCGTGCGCGACGGCCTGATCGCTGCGGTGGGTCGCGGGTTACCGATTCCCGACGGCACACCGGTCGTCGACGGTCACGGCAAGACGCTGATGCCCGCGTTGATCGATGCGCACGTGCATGCGTACGGCCCCGCCGTGCGCGACGCGATCCGCTTCGGCGTCGACACCGAGCTCGACATGTTCAGCGACTGGCATCAGCTCGCCGAGGCGCGTCGCGTACGTGACAGCGTCACGACGACCGCACCGATCGTCGCGGACCTCTGGTCGGCCGGTACGCTCGCCACGGTGCCGCACGGACACGGCACCGAATACGGCTTCCCGATCCCGACGCTGACGCGGCCCGACGAAGCGCAGGTCTTCGTCGCGGCTCGCATCGCCGAAGGCTCCGACTACATCAAGATCATCATGGAGGACGGCTCCGCCTACGGTCACCCGCTGCCCACGCTGGACCAGCCGACCGTCGTGGCGCTCGTCGCCGCCGCGCACGCCGCGCACAGGATGGCGATCGCGCACGTCGCGACCGAGGCAGAAGCGACCGACGCGATCGCCGCGGGCATCGACGGCCTCGCGCACGTCTTCATCGATCGGCCCGCCTCGCCGGCGTTCGTCGCGCTCGCGAAGAAGTCCGGCGTGTTCGTCGTGGCGACACTGTCGGTCGCGGCCGGCGCCTCCGGCGCGGACACCGGTGTGCGCCTGGCCGACGATGCGCGCCTGAAGCCCTGGATCAGCGATGGCCAGAACGCGAGCCTGCGTTCCGTGTTTCCGTCCGGCTGGCAGAAGCGGGCGTTCCTGACCAATGCCGAAGAGAGCATCCGTCGTCTGCATGCGGCCGGCGTGCCTGTCCTCGCGGGCACGGACGCGGGCAATCCGGCGACCGCGCACGGCGTGTCGCTGCACGGTGAACTCGGGCTGCTGGTCGACTCGGGTCTGACGCCGATCGAGGCATTGCGCGGGGCGACGTCCTTGCCCGCTCGCCGGTTCTCGCTGGCCGATCGCGGGCTCGTGAAGCGCGGCCTGCGCGCGGACCTGCTGCTGGTCGACGGCGATCCGACGACCGACATCACCGCGACCCGCGCGATCGTCGCGATCTGGAAGAACGGCGTCCCGGTCGATCGCACGCTCGGCGCCGCCGACAAGCCCGCCGCGGAGCGGGCGCCGGCGGCGCCGGACACGTTGATCTCGGACTTCGAAGGCGGCGACCTGAAGGTAAGCTTCGGGCAGCCATGGATCGTCACCACGGACCAGATGGCCGGCGGTGCGTCGACGGCGACCGAGGCCTGGCAGGCGGGTGGCGCCGACGGTTCGAAGGGGGCGATGCACGTGCAGGGCGAAATCGCGGGATCGTTGCCGTACGCATGGGCCGGGACGCTGTTCATGCCGGGCAAGCAAGCCTTCGAGCCGGTGGACTTCTCGCAACGCAGGACGCTGGTGTTCAAGGTGCGCGGCCCGCGACGCGCGTTGTCGGCGATGATCTTCAGCGGCGCGGCGACGCAGCGGTTGCCGGCGATCGCGGCCTTCTCGATCACGCCGGAATGGACCGAGGTCAGGATCGCCCTCGACCGCTTCGTGGGCGCCGACCCGACCCGCGTGCGCGGCATCGCGATCACGGCGGGCATGCCGGCGGGTCCGTTCGAGTTCGAGGTCGACGATGTCCGGGTGGA
>CAZZWS010000120.1:0-12335 GCA_964657795.1 Beijerinckiaceae bacterium | reverse complement strand
CGGTCGAGCGTGTACTGCCGAGCACGGTGCATGCAGTCCTCGGCGGCGCCGAGCGCGCCCCACGCGATGCCGTAGCGCGCCGAATTGAGACAGGTGAACGGGCCCTTCAGGCCCCGCACGTCGGGGAACGCGTTCTCTTCGGGACAGAAGACGTCGTCCATCACGATCTCGCCGGTGATCGACGCGCGGAGGCCGACTTTGCCGTGGATCGCAGGCGCGCTCAGGCCCTTCATGCCCTTGTCGAGGATGAAGCCGCGGATGGCGCCTTCGTCGTCCTTGCCCCACACGACGAAGACGTCCGCGATCGGCGAGTTGGAGATCCACATCTTGGCGCCCGAGATCGAATAGCCGCCGGCGACCTTCTTCGCGCGCGTGACCATCGAGCCGGGGTCCGAGCCGTGGTCGGGCTCGGTCAGGCCGAAGCAGCCGATCCATTCGCCGGTGGCCAGCTTCGGCAGGTACTTCTGCTTCTGCTCCTCGGTGCCGAACTCGAAGATCGGGACCATCACGAGCGACGACTGCACGCTCATCATCGAGCGATAGCCGGAGTCGACGCACTCTACCTCGCGCGCGATCAGGCCGTACGCGACGTAGTTGAGGCCGGGACCACCGTACTCCTCGGGGATGGTCGGTCCGAGCAGTCCGAGCTCACCCATCTCGCGAAAGATGGACGGGTCGGTGGTCTCGTTGCGAAACGCGTCGAGCACGCGCGGCGCGAGCTTTTGCTCGCAATAGCGCCGGGCGGCGTCCTTGACCATGCGCTCCTCGTCGGACAGTTGCGCGTCGAGCAACAACGGGTCGTCCCACTGGAAGCGGGCTTTGAGATGCTGGCGTGCGTCGGGTGCGTTCATGGCGTGACCTCGGAGCGAAGGGATCATTCTAGCGCCGTGGCGGACGTGCCGCAGGACGTCGGACGCGGCGATCCGCTCGGGAGGCGGACACGCCGCCGAAGTTCGTCGGGTCGTCCCGTCGCCGGCGCGTCGAATCGGCCCAGGCAGGCACGCCGTCCGATCGGGCGCCGGCGTTCAAGTTCGCCCGACGGATGTCGATGGAGCTTCATCACGAGGGGATTCATTTTCTGTTTCGTACACTCGAACCACGATGTCGTCGACCTCGTCCACCGGATCACTGTTGTCCGCCGCTCGCGCGGAGCTGGCGGCCGCCTCTCACGAGGACGGCGAGCGGTCGGCGCGTGCCGCACTCGCGGAGGCTTCGGCGGAAGGGGACATCGATGGCCAGCGAGAAGCGTTGTGGTTGATCTCGAACCACGCTGATCGACAGGGGAAGCCGATCGTCGCCGTGGGAGCCGGCGAACAGGCGCTGGCCCTGATGACGGACGGTGCCGGGCCCGAGCGGGCCCGTCTGCATTGTCATTTGGCGCGGCTCTACGACAGCCTCGACCTCGACGTAACCAGTCTTCGGCATGCGACCGCGGCCTACGACATCGCGAGGCGATGCGACGACGAGGCCTTGTTATGCCTCACGCTGTGCCGCGTCGGTGTCGCGCGACTGGCCGCACGCGACTGGCGTGCCGGGGTCGCGTTGATCGAGCAGGCACTCGAACTCGCCCGCAGCGGTGGCGATGCGATGGAGATCTTTCGCGCGCTCAACAATCTCAGCGTCGTGTTGCTCTACGCGGCGTTCGCGGCGAGGAGACGCGCCGACACCGCGGCCCACGAGGCGATCGCCGAAGAAGGGTTCCGCAGGGCCTGCGAGGCCATGACGCAGGCCGATACGATGGCCAACCCTTACTTCACGACGCTCGCGCTGATGAACCGTTGTACGCTCGCGATCGAACTCGACCGTGTCCCGGAGGGTCGCCGCGACTACGACGCGGCGTTCGAAAACGCGCGTTTGCATCGCCATACCGACCTGACGGTGGAGCTCGAACTGCTGCACGGCAAGTTGCTGGTCCTCGAAGGCGATTCCGTCAACGGCCTCGCGCAGATGGAGCGGACGCTCGACGTCGTCGAGTCGCGCGACTTCCCGCTGGTGGCGCGGCAGCGCGAAGACCTCTACCTCATGTACAAACGCGTTGGCGATACCGCGCGTGCGCTCGCCCACCACGAAGCGATGATGGCGCTCGAGCAGGGTCGCGCCGATCGGCGGGCAGCCGCGGAATACCAGATCCTGCTCGAACGCGCGGAAGTCCTGCGCGTGGGGGCCGACGCCGACAACGCGCGTCGCGAGGCCGAGCACGAACGCAGTCGCGCGGCTCGCCTGCAGCTCGAACGCGACCTGTTCGAGGCGCGCGCGAACGAGATGGGCCGCCACGCGCTGGAAGACGCGCTCACTACCCTGCCGAATCGGCGCTGCGTCCAGGAGCGGATGGAGGCCGCGCTCGCTCGCGCAGGCGGCGCGCACGGCGCCGTCAGCGTCGGCGTCATCGACCTCGATTGCTTCAAGTCGATCAACGATCGCTTCGGGCACGGCGTGGGCGACGACGTGCTGCGCGCCGTGGGGGCGATTCTCTGCAACGGCCTGCGTGACAGCGACCTCGTCGGCCGCGTCGGCGGCGAGGAGTTCGCATTGTTGCTGGAGCACACGCCGCAGGACGTCGCGACCGCGACCTGCGAACGCCTGCGTCGCGCGATCGAGAACTACGACTGGTCGACCCTGCAACCGGGCCTCGCGGTCACGACCAGCATCGGGCTATGGACGGCCGAAGCACCGGGGACGGCGCGCGCGGCGATGGAGCGGGCCGACGGTGCGCTCTACGCGGCGAAAGCCGCGGGACGCAACCGGGTGGTCGTCCAGTGAACCGATCGATCGCCCTCGTGCCGGCGTAAAAAGGTCGTGCCGGAAGCGTGTACCGGAATAATTGACACCGTACCGCAAAAAACCCATCATCCCGTCCACGGGCCGGTCGTTCGGCCGCCGACAGGAGCAGACGATGGGCATCCGAACCGCCACGCAATATCTCGAATCCCTCCGCGATGGTCGCGACATCCACATCGATGGCGAGCGCGTCCACGACGTCACCACCGATCCACGTTTCCGCGGCGCTGCGCACACCGTCGCGCAGTTGCTCCAGATGCAGCACGAGCCGGCATCGCGGGAAACGATGACCTACCCGTCGCCCACGAGCGGCGAGCGCGTCGGTCTGTCGTACATCGAGCCGGCCTCCAAGGACGACCTGGTACGCCGTCGCGGCGCAATCTCGCAGTGGATGAACGCGACGCAGGGCATGTTCGGGCGCAGTCCGGACTTCATGAACTGCTACATCGCCGCGATGGGATCGGCCTCGTCGGAGTTCGGCAAGTCGGACGCGCGCTTCGGCGCCAACATGCGTCGCTTTTACGAGACCTGCCGCGAGAACGACACGGTGATGACGCACGTGCTCGTCAACCCGCAGGTCGACCGTTCACGCGGAGTCGAGAAGCAGGAGACGGACATCGCGGCCAAGATCGTCAGGGAAACCGACGCCGGTATCGTCGTGCGCGGGGCCCGGATGGTCTCGACGTTGGCTGCCTATTCCAACGAGATCGTCGTGATGCCATCGAGCTATATCGCGAACACGCCGGAGGCGAAGGACTACGCGTTCGGCTTCGCGGTACCGGCCGACACGCCGGGGCTGTCGTTCCTGTCGCGGCCGACGATCGTTCCTGCGGCCGCGTCGATCTACGACTACCCGTTGTCGCTGCGTCTCGACGAGAACGACGCGGTGGTCGTCTTCAACGATGTGCTGGTGCCCTGGGAGCGCGTCTTCATCCACCGCGATCCCGATTTGTGCAACGGGTTGTACCCGCGCACGCAGCTCGGCAACCACACGAGTCATCAGGCGGCGATCAAGGCGCTCGCGAAGTCGGAATTCATGCTCGGGCTGGCACTCGCGCTGCAGCGCTCGACCAAGATCGACGCCTTTCTGCATGTTCAGGGGATGATCGCCGAGATCATGCTGACGGTGCAGACGGTCAAGGCCTGCCTCGAGGCGAGCGAGGCCAACGCGAAGCCGACGCCCTACGGCACGTGGGCACCGGACGTGATGCCGCTGTGGGTCATCCGCCTCGGCTTTCCGAAGATGTTCCATCGCATGCAGGAGATCGTGCAGACGCTGGGCGCGAGCGGCCTGATCGGAGCGCCGTCGATCGCCGAATTCCACGGCGACGCAGCCGAAATGGCGGACGAGTACCTGCAGTCGGTCAACCAGAGCGCGATCGAGCGCGCCAAGTTGTGTCGGCTGGCTTATGACGCGTCGGTGTCGTCGTTCGCCGGTCGCCAGCAGCTCTACGAGCGCTACTACACCGGCGACCCGGTGCGACTGTCCGGCGCGATGATCGCGGCCTACAAGGGGCAGGATGCGCTGGTCGATCGCATCGACAGCTTTCTCGATCACCTGCCAGAACTCGTCGGCTTGCCGGTCGACGACGTGGTCCAGGCAGCGCGTTACACGCTTCGGAGCCAGGCGGCGGAGGTCGCATGAACGTCGCGGCGTTCGCGGTCGACCTCGCGCGGCCGCGGGCCGTGACGTCGAACTGGATGACGGAAGCGCAGGTCACGGCATGGCCGTCCTGGGGCGACTGCCCGACGCGCGCGGGGGTGCCGTGCAGCGCGTCCTCGGCGTCGACGGCGCGCCGGTCCCACGCGTGCGGTCGGCCGCCGAGGCGCGTCGAACCGGTCTCGGCGACCGCGAACTCGTCACTGTTCGGCCGAGCACGCATCCCGAGACCGGGCCGCTGGTCGACGGCGTGCTGGCCGCTGCTCGCGAGCGCGGCGTTCCTCGCGGCACCGCGGTCGGCGACGCGGTGGCCGCGCGATAGGCACGTGATCGCGGCTTCGCGTGCGTGATGGTCCGCAACGACGCCACGCTGTTCGGACGGGCCGCGCGAGTTGACGGCAGGGTTCAAAGCCTGATGCGCGCGCCGCAGCGAACATCATTCCCGACGAGCGCCGCGCGGTTTCGCGGGTCGGGACGTCGCATGGGCGGAGCCGCCGTTCGCGTAGGTCGGCGCACCGATCAGACCGGAAATGCTCTTCGCACATCGCTCGACGCGCTCGATCAGGGCCCGGTCGGGCGGATCACCGATCTGCGGTTGCGTGCCGATGATCGCCAGCACGCCGACGAAGCTGCCCCCCGCGTCGAGCAACGGCGACGCGATCGCACTGACCCCGTGTTGCGATTCGCCTGCCGCGACCTCCCAGTGATGGACGCGGATGTGGGCCAGCCGCTCGCGCACCGCGGCCTTGTCGACCAGCGTGCGCCCGGTGGCGCCGGTGAGGCGTTTCGCGAGGATGCGCTGCTGCTCCTCGGGACTCGTGAACGCGAGCATCACGCGGCCCATCGACGAGCCGTGCGCCGACACGCGCAGGCCCTTGCGTACCGTCACCGCGATCATCGACTCGCTATCCACGGTCTGCGAAACGATGACCTCGTCACCGGTTCGCTGGCCCAGCATCACGGTGAGCCGCGTCGCGTCTCGCAACTCGCGCATCGCCGGCGCCGCGATGCTGGCGATGTCGAACTGCGCCGCCGCTGCCTGCCCGAGGTCGAACAGCATCCACCCCAGGCGATAACGCTCGTCGCCGCCCTGGATCAGGATGCCGGCGTCGCGCAGCGTCAGGAGATGCCGGTGGATGCGCGCCTTCGATTCCCCGACGCGCCGTGCGAGTTCGCTGACACCGATCGGACCACCGACCGCAGCCATCGCCGTCAGCAGGCGAATGCTCATCGTCAATGACTTGATCCGACTGCCCTCCACTTCGTCGCTCGCGTTCGGTGGCGTCGACGGGGCGGGAGCAGCGATGGAAGCGGGCGAGGGGCGAAGAGCCATGACGTGGAAGCAGAAAGACCACAACGACAACAAGAACCTGGAGACCCCATGACGACGAGACGCGATTTCCTGACCTTCACGGGGGCGTCGTTGCTGGCTGCGACGACGCGCTCGGCCCATGCCGAAAGCTACCCGTCGCGGCCCGTGACGATGGTGGTCCCGTTCTCGCCGGGCGGCGGCACCGACAGCACCATCCGCCTCCTCGCAGAACGCTTCGGCAAGCTCACCGGCCAGCCGATGATCGTCGAGAACCGGCCCGGCGGCGGTTCGATGGTCGCACTCAACCTGACACGGCAGCAGAAGCCCGACGGCTACACATTGTGCGTGATGACGCGCAGTCAGTTCGTCACGTACTGGATGAACGGAGGCGGCGGCAGTCCAAACCCGCTCGAGGACTTCGATTTCGTCTGCGCCACCCACGGCTCCATCTTCGGAATGCTATGCCGCGCGGGGGCGCCTTGGACCTCCCTCACGGCGCTGGTCGCCGACGCGAAGAAGCGCTCGTCGCCGCTCACCGTCGGGACGATCGGCGCCGGCACCATCCATCATCTGACGGCCCTCGAGTTCGGGCGAGTCGCCGGCATCGACATCGTGCATGTGCCTTACAAGGGCGAGGCCGACAGCAACCTCGCGCTGATCGGCGAACACATCGACCTCGCCGTTTCGTCGGGCAGCTTCATCCCGTTCGTCACCAGCGGGAAGCTTCGCGTGCTGGGTCTGGCGCAGGCCGATCGGCTGCAGCGCTATCCGACGTGGCCGACATTCCTCGAACAGGGCTATCCGGTCGTGATGAAGAACACCGTCGGCATCGGTGGTCCGAAGGGCATGGATCCGCAGACGACGAAGACGCTGGCGGACATCCTGCGTCGCATCACCGAGGACCCCGAATTCATCGCCGGCCTCGAGAGGCTCTACCAGCCGGTCGGGTTTATCGCGCCGGAGCCGTACAACAAGCTGATGCGCAGCGATTTCCAGGTGGCGCGTCAGGTCGTCGATCAGTACAAGCTGCGATTCTGAATCATGGACGAGCCTCTCACCGATGCGGACGACGATGCCCTCGGTCCGGTCGCGGACCTGCCCGGCATCGTCGCCTTCGATGCGCTCCGTTCGCAGCGCGGTTTTCGCCTCAACCAGTTCTTCGTCTCGATGCGCGATCCGCTGGCGCGAGACGCGTTCCGGCGCGACGCCGAGGCCTGCATGACAGCGCACGGGCTGAGCGAGCGGGAGGCGATGCTGGTCCGCACGCGCGACTTCGACGGCATGCTCGAATACGGCGCGTCGGTCTACGCGATCGGCAAGGTCAGCCAGCTCCTCGGAACCGACCTCGTCGGCATCGGCGCCGCCTCGCGCGGGCAGTCGCGCGAGGCGTTCATCGCCGGTCGCCTCGCCGGCGTGCGGAGGTAGCGACATGGCGACGCTGATCGGCGGGATCGGCGCGTCGCATGCGCCGTCGATCGCTTTCGCGTTCGACGCGCGTTCGACGCGGGTCAGCGCGACGCCCGGGCTCGATCGCGTCCGTCAGTTCGGCACGACCGCCGTCGCTTCGATCTCCACCTTCGCGCGGTCCTCGATCAACGCCACCACCTGCACCGCCGTCATCGCCGGGAAGTGCCGGCCGATCAGCTCGCGGTAGGCCGCGCCGATCGCCGGATACGCCGCGACGTACTCGCGCCTGTCGACGACGTACCAGGTCAGTCGTACCAAGTGCTCCGGCCTGCCGCCGGCTTCCGCCAGCACCGCGACGATGTTGGCCAGCGCCCGCCGCGCCTGCGCCGCGAAGTCGTCGCTCTCGAATTCGCAACGCGCGTTCCAGCCGATCTGTCCGGCGATCGACACCACCGTGCCGCTGGCCGCGATGCCGTTCGAATAGCCGCGCGGCGCGGTCCAGCCTTCGGGTTGCAGGATCTTCATCGCTCTTGGTCGTCGTGGTTGCCGTCGCTCACAGATCGGTCCTGACCTTCCACAGTTCCGGGAACAGGACGATGTCGAGCATCTTGCGCAGATAGCTGACCCCGCCTGTGCCGCCGGTGCCGTGCTTGAATCCGATGATCCGTTCGACCGTCGTGACGTGGCGGAAGCGCCACTGGCGGAAGGCGTCCTCGAGGTCGATCAACTCCTCGCCGAGTTCGTAGAGACGCCAGTGCCGTTCGGGGTCGCGATAGACCACGAGCCACGCGGCCGCGATGGCCTCGTCGAAGACCCGGGTGCCGTCCGCGGTCGACGGCGTCGGGTCGACGTCGAAGCCCGCGCGTGCGAGCAGGCCGACCGCCTCGTCGTAGATGCTCGGCGCGACCAGCAGCGCTTCGAGGTGCGCGCGCCGCTCGCCTTCGTGCGACTGCACGTGGCGCGCGACCTTGTTGCCGAGCAGGAACTCGATCTCGCGGTACTGCGGCGACTGGAAGCCCGACGAGCTGCCGAGGTACGGCCGCACGCCGCTGTACTCGGTCGGCGTCATCGTCGACAGCACGGTCCACGCGGACACGAGCTGTTCCATGATCCGCGTCACGCGAGCCAGCATCTTGAAGGCGGCCGGCAACGCGTCGACGTGCAGGTGGTCGATGGCCGCGCGCAGTTCGTGCAGCATCAGCTTCATCCACAGTTCGCTCGTCTGATGCTGGATGATGAACAGCATCTCGTTGTGGTCCGGCGAGCGTGGATGCTGCGCGGCCAGCAGCGTGTCGAGCGACAGGTAGTCGCTGTAGGTCAGCTTGCGAGGGGCGGGTTCGTTCATCACGTCACCGCAGTGCGCCTGTTGAAGCGTGGGTCCCGCCACGCGCCGCTCGCGATCACGCCGGCCATGATCTCGACCGCATCGAAGACATCGACGAAGCGGCAGTACGCAGGCGTGAAGCCGAAGCGCAGGATGTCGCCGTCGCGACCCTGGCTGCTTTCGCGGAAGTCGCCGACGACCCCGTGCGCGATCAGCGCCTGCATCGCCGCATAGCCATGGTCCGACAATGCGCCGCGGGCGTGGAACGACACCTGGCTGCCGCGTCGCTCGGGATCGCGCGGCGTGGCGAGCAGCAGCGCATCGCCGCAACGTGCTTCGACGAGATCGATGAAGAGGGACGTCAGCGCGATCGACTTGGCGCGCAGCGCGGGCATCGGATTCGCGTCGTCCGTCTGCAACGACGCGACGCCGCATTCGAGCGCGGCCATGGCCAGCATCGGCGGCGTGCCGCAGAGAAAGCGCGAGACGCCGGCGGCCGGCGCGTAACCGGACACGAACGTGAACGGCGACGCGTGGCCCATCCATCCCGACAGCGGTTGCGAGAATCGATGCACGTGCCGCGGATGGACCCACAGGAACGCGGGCGCGCCGGGACCGCCGTTGAGGTACTTGTAGCCACAGCCGATCGCGAAGTCGGCGTCGACCGCGTGCAGGTCGACCGGCACGGCGCCCGCCGAATGCGCGAGGTCCCAGACCACGAGTGCGCCCGCATCGTGGGCCGCGCGCGTCAACGCGGCCATGTCGTGCAGCGCGCCGCTGCGGTAGTTGACGTGGGTCAGCATCAGCACGGCGGTCGTCGGGCCGAGCGCATCGACGATGGCGGCCTGGCGCTTTTCATGATCGGTCGCGGCGACGAGCGTCGGCGATGCGTTGCAGCCGCGCTGCGCGAGCACGCCTTCGGCGATGTAGAGGTCGGTGGGGAAGTTGTCGGCCTCGCTGACGATCGTCGCGCGAAGCGGGTCGCGGTCGCCAGCGATGCGCATCGCGACCGTGAGGACCTTGAACAGGTTGACGGAGGTCGAATCCGCGACCACGACCTCGCCCGACCGCGCGCCGATCAGCGGCGCCAGCGCGTCGCCGATCCGCTGCGGGGCATCGATCCAGCCCGCCTTGTTCCAGCTTGCGATGAGGTCGACGCCCCACTCGCGCGTGACGACGTCGGCGACGCGCGCCGCGGTCGCCCGCGGCTGCGCCCCGAGCGAGTTGCCGTCGAGATAGATCACGCCTTCGGGCAGCGCGAACCGGTCGCGCAACGCCGCCAGCGGATCGTCGGCGTCGAGCGCGATGCAGCGGGCACGGGAGGCGGGCTCGGTTTGCGTCGTCATCGATTTATTTTAAACTTAAAGTACTTTGACGCCAACGTGGACGCCCACAACGTGGACGCCAAATTCGGACGCCAACGCGGCGATGGGTAGCCCCTTGGAGAACGGCATGAACATCGACATCGTCGGCGCCGGTCCGGCCGGCCTGTACTTCGCGATCCTCGCGCGCAAGTCGTGGCCGGACGCACGCGTGACGGTCTTCGAACGCAACCGGGCCGACGACACTTTCGGCTTCGGCATCGTGCTGTCCGACGAGACGCTGCGCAACCTGCAGCGCGCCGACGAGCCGACCTGGCGCGAGATCGCGGTCAACTTCGCCTACTGGGACGACATCCACACGCACTTCAAGGGCACGGTCAGCCGGTCGAGCGGTCATGGCTTCTCGGGCATCCGGCGGCTGACGCTGCTGCGGATCCTGCAGCGACGGGCGAGCGAACTCGGCGTCGATCTTCGCTACGGCGTCGACGATCACGGGCTGGACCTGCACGCGGATGCCGATCTCGTGATCGCGGCCGACGGCATCAACAGCGGCATCCGCGCCGCGCTGGCGTCGTCGTTCGCGCCGCGTGTCGAACTGCGCAGCAACCGCTTCGTGTGGCTGGGCGCGCGGATGACGTTGCCGGGCTTCCTGTACGCGTTTCGCGAGGACACGCTCAGTCCGCAGGACGGTCAGCACCGGCCGGGCATCTTCAACCTGCACGCGTACCAGTACACGTCTACCGCACGCCGGGGTGACGACGAAATCGGCGCGGAGTGCACGCTCGTCGTCGAGACCACCGACGAGGCGTTCCGGGCGGCGGGGCTCGACGAGATGGACGAAGCCGCCACCGCGCACTTCGTCGAGCGGCTCTTCGCGGAGGAGCTGCAAGGTCACGAGGTCCTGACCAATCGATCGCACTGGCGGCAGTTTCCGACGATCTCGTGCAAGACCTGGCATCACGCGATCACGCGGCCCGACGGCCACGTCACGCAGGTCGTGCTGCTCGGCGACGCGGCGCACACGGCTCACTTCTCGATCGGCTCGGGGACCAAGCTCGCGCTGGAGGACGCCATCGCGCTGCACGCGGCGATCCGCGATACGTTTGTTACGGCGCCTAACGATCTGCTTCACGCACTGGCCTGCTACGAGACCAGCCGCCGCGACGAGGTGAGCCGCATCCAGCATTCCGCCAACGTCAGCCTGGCGTGGTTCGAGAACGTGCGGCGCTTCTGGGACCTGGAGCCGATGCAGTTCAACTACTCGCTGCTGTCGCGCTCCAAGCAGATCACGCACGAGAACCTGCGGCTGCGCGATCCCGCGCTCGTCGCCTCCGTCGAGTCCTGGTGGAACGCGCGCGTCGCGGCCGGGCTGCGGATCACGCTGCCGCCGGACTTCAGCGCGCCACCGATGTTCGCGCCGTTCGTCCTGCGCGACATGACGCTCGTCAACCGTGTCGTCGTGTCGCCGATGGCGCAGTACTCGGCCGTGGACGGCCTCATCAACGACTGGCATTTCACGCATTACACCGCGCGGGCGCTGGGCGGCGCGGGGCTGGTCTTCATCGAGATGACCTGCCCGTCGGCGGATGCCCGCATCACGCCGGGCTGCACCGGACTGTGGACGCACGAGCAGGCCGCGGCATGGCGACGCGTGACCGACTTCGCGCATCGTCACAGCGACGCGAAGCTGTGCATGCAGCTCGGCCACGCCGGCCGCAAGGGTTCGACGCAGGTCGGCTGGGAGCGCATGGACGATCCGCTCGACGAAGTGCTGCACGGACCCAACTGGGGTCTGATCGCGCCGTCGCCGCTCGCCTATCGCGAAGGCGTCAACGCGACGCCGCGGGTGATGACGTCGGCCGACATGGCGCGCATCACGCGGCAGTTCGTGGCGTCCGCGCTGCTCGCCGACGAGGCCGGCTTCGACATGCTCGAACTGCACATGGCGCACGGCTACCTGCTCGCGAGCTTTCTGTCACCGCTCACCAATCGACGCGACGACGCGTATGGCGGCAGCCTCGCCAACCGGATGCGCTTCCCGCTCGAGGTCTGGGACGCCGTACGCGCCGCGTGGCCGGCCGCGAAGCCGATGAGCCTGCGCGTCTCCGCCACCGACTGGGTCGCGGGCGGCACGACCGGCGCCGAAGCGGTCGAGATCGCGCGGACGTTCAAGGCGCACGGCTGCGACCTGATCGACGTGTCGACCGGCCAGACCGATCCGGCCTCCCGGCCGGTCTACGGACGCATGTACCAGGCGGCCTTCGCCGAGCAGATCCGGCTCGAAGCGGGCATCGCGACGATGGCGGTCGGAGCGGTGACCACGGCCGATCAGGTCGACACGCTGCTGGTTTCGGGCCGCGCGGACCTGGTCGCGCTCGGCCGTCCGCATCTCGCCGATCCGTACTTCACGTTGCACGCGGCCGCGCAAGCCGGCTATCAGGGCATCGCGTGGCCGGCCCAATACATCCCCGGCGCGATGCAGGCCTACACGCTCGCGCTGCGCGCCCGCGAGGACGCCGCACGACGCGCATG
>CAZZWS010000119.1:0-12577 GCA_964657795.1 Beijerinckiaceae bacterium | reverse complement strand
CTTGCAACCGACCGTCGTGCCGTCTCCCGCGAGCGCCTCCGAATCCGCCGACGGCATCGGGCAGCGGAGCATCGTGTCGCATGCGGCGTCTCCCCGTTTCTTGTCGATCCCATCCTGCCGGAGCCCCATGTCACCACCCCCACGTTCGATCTACGCCCCCTACGACGCAGACCGCCCGCTCCTGTCCGGCTGTGCCTGCGGACGCCATGCGGACGCATCGGCGCACGCTGCAGATGTTGATGCCGATGCCGCGGCCGCTGTGGGGGACATCGCCATCCGGGCATCGAACGCACAGACGCTGTCCGACGACTTCGTCGAGGCCGCGCTGGTCAAGGCGATCTTTCCGCAGGAGAGCGTGCGTCGGCGCTTCATCAAGGCGGTCGGCATGGGCACCGCCCTGTCCGCGATCCAGAGCGTGCTGCCGTTCGGTGCGATGCAGGCGATGGCCCAGGAAAAGGGCGGGAGCCTCGAGAAGCCGGACCTCAAGATCGGCTTCATCGCGATCACCTGCGCGACGCCGTTGATCATGGCGGACCCGCTGGGCTTCTATCGCAAGCAGGGCCTCAACGTCACGCTGACCAAGACCGCGGGCTGGGCGCTGATCCGCGACCGCATGCTCAACAAGGAACTCGACGCTTCGCATTTCCTGTCGCCGATGCCGGTGGCGATCTCGATGGGCGCGGGTTCGGTCGCGCAGCCGATGCGGGTCGCGACGATCCAGAACGTCAACGGTCAGGCGATCACGCTGGCGCTCAAGCACAAGAACAACCGCGACCCGAAGAACTGGAAGGGTTTCAAGTTCGCGATCCCGTTCGAGTACTCGATGCACAACTTCCTGCTGCGCTACTACCTCGCGGAGGCCGGCCTCAATCCGGACACCGACGTGCAGCTGCGTGTCGTGCCGCCGCCCGAGATGGTGGCCAACCTGCGGGCCGGCAACATCGACGGCTTCCTCGGACCGGACCCGATCAACCAGCGCGCCGTCTATGACGAGGTCGGCTTCATCCACATCCTGTCGAAAGACATCTGGGACGGCCACCCGTGTTGCGCGTTCGGCGTGTCGGAAGACTTCGTCAAGCAGAACCCGAACACGTTCGCCGCGCTGTACCGCTCGGTGCTGACGGCCACCGCGATGGCGCACGAGGCCAAGAATCGCGAGCTGATCGCCAAGGTCATCTCGCCGGCGGCCTATTTGAATCAGCCGGAGGCCGTCGTCACGCAGGTGTTGACCGGCAAGTTCGCGGACGGCCTCGGCAACATCCAGAACGTGCCGACGCGCGCCGACTTCGATCCGGTGCCGTGGTACTCGATGGCCGTGTGGATGCTGACGCAGATGAAGCGCTGGGGCTACGTCAAGGGCGACGTGCAGTACAAGGACATCGCCGAGCGCGTGTTCCTGCTGACGGATGCGAGGAAGCGGATGAAGGAGCTCGACGAGGCCGCACCGGACAATGGTTACAGGAAGTACCGGATCATGGGCAAGGAGTTCGACCCGATGCAGCCGCAGGCGTACGTCGACAGCTTCGCGATCAAGAAGCCGGCGTGATGAAGCCATCCCTCAACATCCGCGCCGCCGCGGTCTCGGTGCTGATGCTCTTCACGATCGTCGCGATCTGGTATTTCGCGACGCTCTCGGTCAAGGCCGACGGCAGCACCAGCGGCATGACGGCCGAGCAGATCGAGTACCAGAAGATGATGGGCAAGGACGTCAACAGCACCAAGACGACCGGCTTCCCGACGCCGATGGACATCGGCGCGACGATCGTCAAGCAGCTCTCCGATCCCTTCTACGACCACGGCCCGAACGACAAGGGCATCGCGCTGCAGCTCGCCTACTCGTTGGGCCGCGTCGCGCTCGGCTTCGGGATCGCGCTGATCGTCGCGGTGCCACTGGGCTTCCTGATCGGCATGTCGCCGCTGTTCAGGAAAGCCCTCGACCCGTTCATCCAGGTCCTGAAGCCGATTTCGCCGCTCGCGTGGATGCCGCTCGCCCTGTACACCATCAAGGATTCGACGATCTCGGGCATCTTCGTGATCTTCATCTGCTCGGTGTGGCCGATGCTGATCAATACGGCGTTCGGCGTGGCGGCGGTCCGGCGCGACTGGCTGAACGTGGCCAGGACACTTGAGGTCCGTCCCTTGAGGCGCGCGTTCCAGGTCATCCTGCCGGCCGCGGCGCCCACCATCGTCACCGGCATGCGCATTTCGATGGGCATCGCCTGGCTGGTGATCGTGGCGGCCGAGATGCTGGTCGGTGGCACCGGCATCGGTTACTTCGTCTGGAACGAATGGAACAATCTGTCGCTCACCAACGTGATCTTCGCGGTGCTGCTGATCGGCGTATTCGGCATGCTGCTCGACCTGCTGTTCGCGCGCTTCCAGAAATGGGTTACCTATGTCGACTGATTGGCGACAATCGACGATCGTGGTCTCGGGCGGCGGGTCATGAGCTTCCTCAAGATCGAAGGCCTGTCGAAGCGCTATGCCCCGCACAGGGCGCCCGTCTTCGAACACGTCAACTTCGCCATCGAACGCGGCGAGTTCGTCTGCATCGTCGGGCACTCCGGCTGCGGCAAGACGACCATCCTCAACGTGCTTGCCGGCCTCGAGTCCGCGTCGTCCGGCTGCGCGTACATGGACGGCGGCGAGATCACCGGCCCGAGCCTCGACCGCGGGGTCGTGTTCCAGAGTCATGCGCTGATGCCCTGGCTCACGGTGCGCCGCAACGTGGCGTTCGCGGTCAAGTCACGCTGGCCGGCATGGGGTCGTGCCGAGATCGACGCGCACGTCGAGCGCTTCGTCGAGATGGTCGGCCTGGGGCATGCACTCGACAAGAAGCCGTCCGAATTGTCGGGGGGCATGAAGCAGCGGGTCGGCATCGCCCGCGCATTCGCCATCCAGCCGCAGATGCTGCTGCTCGACGAGCCGTTCGGCGCGCTCGACGCGCTGACCCGCGGCACGATCCAGGACGAGCTGCTGTCGATCGTGCAGGCCACGCATCAGACCGTCTTCATGATCACGCACGATGTCGACGAGGCCATCCTGCTCGCGGACAAGGTGCTGTTGATGAGCAACGGACCGAATGCGCGCGTGGCCGAGATCGTTCGCAACACGATGCCGCGCGATCGCGTGCGCGCCACGGTGCACCACGATCCGCAGTACTACGCGATCCGCAATCATCTGGTCGACTTCCTGGTCAACCGGTCGAAGCTGATCCAGTCGGGCGCCGCGGATCGCGTGACCGATGCCCCGCTGGTCGTCGCGCCAGGACTCGACGTGGTCGCGCTCGATGACCGACCGCTTCACGCAGTCAACGAATGACCCCTGCCTTCAACCCGAACCTCACGACAAACATGATCGACTCGACCCGCATTACCGACCGCAGCCAGGTGACCGGCATGATCATTTCGGCCAAGGTGGCCAAAGGCATCAAGTGGGCCGACGTGGCCACCGCCGTCGGCGCCAGCAAGGAGTGGACGACGGCTGCCTGCCTCGGCCAGATGACCCTCACGAAGGAACAGGCGACGAAGGTCGGCGACATCTTCGGGCTGCCCGACGAGGCCGTCGCATGGCTGCAGATCGTGCCCTACAAGGGGTCGCTGCCGACAGCCGTTCCGACCGATCCGCTGATCTATCGCTGGTACGAGATCGTCAGCGTCTACGGCACGACGATCAAGGAACTGATCCACGAGGAATTCGGAGACGGCATCATGAGCGCCATCGACTTCTCGATGGACATCCAGCGCGAGCCCGACCCCAAGGGCGACCGCGTGCACGTCGTGTTGTCCGGCAAGTTCCTGCCGTACAAGACGTACTGAGAAACACGACGACCCGCGTGATGCGGGTCGTTTCAAGCGCACGGCGCACGATCTGCCGGATCAGCCGCCCTTGACGCTCGCCGGTGGCGTCGTGTTAGTCGTGTTGCTTTCGCCGGACTTGTTCGGATCGCTGTTGGCCGGGTTCGGCGCCATGCTGCCCGACGTGCCTTGCGGCGAATTGGGCGACGGGGGCGTGTCGGTCGTGCCGCTGGTCGTCGCGGGTGCGTCCGAGGGCGTGGTCACGGTCGAGCCGCCAGTCGACGGTGACGCGGCGGCGTCGCCGGTGGTCGCGGGCGTGGAGGACGGACCGGCCATCGACGAGCTTCCGGTCGTCGACGTGGTCGACGGATTGGACATCGAACTGTCCGTCTTGGGCTGTTCCGACTTGCTGCAGGCGCCGAGCGCCGCGACGGTCGCGACGATGGCGACCCACTTGATGGAATGGTGCATGTGCTCTCCTCGATGAATTCGGTGAGCGCAGCTTGCGCCGGGCGTCGTGACCGCCGAGTCGGCTGATGGCGGATCGATCTATCGGCAACCGCCCGAGCGGGCGCGTGACGCGCGGACGCGGGCCCGACCTCGGTCAGTTGGCCAGCAACTCGCGGATCGACGTGGTCACGCGCGACGGCTGCTCGTGCACGACCCAGTGCGAGCCTTCCGGAATACGCACGACGCGCAGGTCGTCGCAGACTTCGGGCAGCCCATCGACGAGCCCGATCTTCAATGCACGATCCTGTTCGCCCCAGATCACGCGGACCGGCACGTGCACGCGCCAGGGCGTGCTGTCGGGCAACGGTTTCGGCGATTCGTCGGGCCGGGGCGGACGCAGCGGCGTGGCGCGATAGAAGTTGCAGCCGCCCGTCATGCCGTGCGACGGCGCGCCATCGGCACCCGGCTCGCCCGCGATCGACCACATCGCGCGATAACGCCGACGTGCTTCGGGCGTGTACCAGGCTGGCATCGTCCGGTGGTCGTCTTCGAGGAAGCGCTCGATCACGGCGAAGTCGTCGGCGACCAGCGCCTGCTCGGCCCCGGGCTGCCGTAGCCAGTTCATGTACGCCGACGCGGCCTGCTGGTCGGGCGCCGAAGCGAGTTCGCGCATGAACAGCCACGGGTGCGGCGAGTTGATGACGACCAGCTTCTCGACGAGCTCCGGATGCGAGATGGCCAGATGCCAGCCCACCGCTCCGCCCCAGTCGTGACAGACGACGATCGCCGTCGTGTAGCCCAGATGCGCGATCAGTAGCCGCATGTCTTCCGCGATGTGCTTGATGTGATAAGCCTCGACGGCCGCCGGCTTCGACGACAGGTTGAAGCCACGCAGGTCGGGCGCGACCGCGAGGGCGTCCTCGCCGAATGCGGCGAGCTGCTCATCCCACGCGAACCACGCTTCGGGGAAGCCGTGGAGGAACAGCATCAGCTTGCCGCCGGGGCGTCCGGCCCGCGCATAGTGAAGGCGGATGCCGTTGGGCAGATCGGCGTACTGCCCGGCGTCGACGCGCACGTCAGGCACCGCCAGCGACCTGCGCCGCGAACTCGGCGATGGTCGTGCGCAGCCGCGAGCGCACGTCGGGCCGTGCGGCGAACGGATCGGTCGGGTTGCGCATCTCCACGATGTCCTTCATCCGCGTCTCGACATTGCCGAGCGCATGCGGATGCGAGAACACGTAGAACCGGTCGTCGCGGATCGCATCGAACACCATCGCGCCGACGTCGGCCGCGGTGACCTTGCCCGAGCCCACGGCCTTCTGCGACATCATCTGCTGCGCCATCTTCGACGCGGTCGCGGCCTCGCCCGACACCTCGGACGGCGCGTTGCGCAGCGACTGGCTGATGCCGGTCGGCACGAAGTACGGGCACAACACCATCGCCCGCACCGGCGCCTCGACGAGTTGGAGGTCCTGGTAGAGCGTCTCGCTCAGCGACACGACCGCATGCTTCGAGACGTTGTAGACGCCCATGTTGGGCGCGTTCAGCAGGCCGGCCATCGACGCCGTGTTGACGACGTGACCGCGATAGTTCGCATCAGTCCGGCCGGCGGCCAGCATGCGCGGCACGAACGAGCGGATGCCGTGGATCACGCCCCACAGGTTGACGCCGAGCACCCATTCCCAGTCGCGAACGCTGTTCTCCCAGATCAGCCCGCCCGAACCCACGCCCGCGTTGTTGAACAGCAGGTGCGTGGCGCCGAACGTCGTGTCGGTCGCGACGGCGAGCGCCTCGACCTCGTCGGCCTTCGACACGTCGACCTTGCGGGCGAGCACACGCGCGCCCAGGGCGGTCAGCTCGGCCGCGACCGCGTCGAGCGCGTCCTGCTGCACGTCGGCCAGCACGACGTTCATGTCGAGCGACGCGGCGATCAGCGCGAACTCCTTGCCGAAGCCGCTGCCGCCACCGGTGATGACCGCCGTGCGGCCCGCGAAGTCCTTCATGTCCGTCTCCTTTGTTCTCATGCCGTGCGACATCGTCGCCTCGGTCGCATGTTCATTGCGCAGGCAGTCGCATGCCGATGTGATCGATGCCGTCTTCGAGATAGGTCTCGCCTTCGGCGACGAAACCGAGCGACGTGTAGAACGCCGCGAGGCGCTGCTGCGCGCCGATGACGATGTCCCGGCGCGGCCACAACGCGCGCCCGCGTCGGATGCCCTCCTCCATCAACGCGCGACCGAGGCCATGCCCGCGTACGCGCTCCGCCGTGACCACGCGACCGAGCGACGGCTCGCGATACTTGCTGCCCGCGTCGATGCCGCGCAGGTAGGCGACGAGCTGGCCGTCGGCGTCGCGACCGAGCAGATGCCAAGCCGACTGGTCGCAGTAGTCGGTATCCGCGAACACGCAGGTCTGCTCGACCACGAAGACCTGATTGCGCAACGCGAGCAGGTCGTAGAGATCGCGGACCGACAGGGCTTCGAAGCGGGTCCAGGTCCACGTCGGTCGCGGCGAGGCCGTGGACATCGATGAAGCCGTGTCGCGACACACCGCCGTCATTCGGCCTTCTTCATCACGTAGCCGATCCGCGGGAAATGCACGATCAGTTCGCCGGCGCGATCGTCGTAGCGCCGGACGGCGAGTTCGTCGCGCATGGCGATCACCAGTTCGCCCTGCACCGGATCGCAGCCGGTGTCCGTTGGCGTGATGGTGACCATCTCGCCCAGCCGGATGCCGTGCGTGTCGGTGTAGAACTCGCCTTCGATCTCCTGCGGCTCCTCGTCGGCCGCGTGCTGGAGCGCGGCGGCGCTCGTCATGTCGGCGTGGGGCGGCTGGACCAGGTGACGCATCCGCTCGTACCACGCGGCGACGTACGGGAAGTCGTCGATGATCGCCGACAGCGGACCGGCCTTGCGGATGAACCACAGGCAGTGATAGACCGAGAAGTCGGCGATCGAGGCCGACAGGCCGAGCAGCCACACGCGGTCGTCGATCAGCATGGTCTCGAAGCGCCGCAGATAGACCAGCAGCGCGGCCGTGGCCTCGGCCGCGGGCATCAGCCGCATGCCGGCGCGATACGCGGCCCGGTCGGCACCGAAGGCCTGGCGTTCCTCGGGCGTGAAGGTCGCCATGATGGCCGCGATGCCTTCGGGCTGAAACACGTACGGGATCATCGTCCAGAACAGAGTCGAGTCGGCCCACTGCGCGACGAAGCGCGCGACACCGGCGCATTCGGCCGGGAAGATCGCCGGGTTGGGCGCGAGGCGTTCGAGGACCTCGGCGATCAGCGCGGTGTCGCAATAGATGTGCGCGCCGATCTGCAAGACCGGCGTGCGTCGATAGCCGCCGGTCAGCGCGACCAGATCGGGCTTCGGCATCACGGCCGGGATCTCGACCGCGGTCCACGGCACGTCCTTGAAGCTCAGGATCGCGCGGATCTTTTCCGAGAACGGCGAGGTCGCGTATTGATGCAGGATCAACTGGTCGACCTGCACGATCTGGCTGTCGGAGAACGATGGGTTCATAACGATGGGTGCGTGCTGCCCTGGCGGTGAGTGGATGAAGAAAGAAATGAATGTAAGGCGTGCATCGAAGGCACGCTTCAGTCGAGCAGATCCGGCTGTTCCTTGACGATGCGCGCATACAAGGGCTGGAACTGGAACCAGCCCGCGAACGGCGTGCCGACGATGCTGCGCGACTGTTCGGCCGAGACCTCGCCGATCTCGTTCGGCGCCTTGCCGGTGCGCGCGGCGGCGGCCTCGGCGATCAACTGGACCTGGCACGAGCGTTCCATCGTGATGAACCACCAGACCGCTTCGTCGACTGTCTTGCCGACGGTGATCAGGCCGTGGTTGGCGAGGATGGCCGCCTTGTGCGGACCGAGCGCGGCGGCGATGCGCGCGCCTTCGTCCAACTCGACGACGACGCCGCCGAAGTCCTCGTAGACCGCGTGGTCGTCGTAGAAGGCGCACGCGTCCTGCGTCAGCGGCGCCAGCTTGCAGCCGAGCGTGGACAGGGCGCGGCCGTAGGTGGAATGCGAATGCGCCGCGCCGACGACGTCGGGCCGTGCCCCGTGCACGCGCGAGTGGATCACGAACGCCGCCGTGTTGACCGGATGGTCGCCTTCGACGACGTGGCCTTCGTGATCGCAGCGGATCAGGTTGGAGACGTTGACCTGGCTGAAGTGGACGCCGAACGGGTTGACCCAGAACGTGTCGGTGAACTCGGGATCGCGCGCGGTGATGTGCCCGGCCACGCCTTCGTCGAAGCCGAACTTCGAGAACAGCCGGAAGCCGGCGGCGAGCCGCTGCTTGCGATGCAGCCGTTCTTCCGCCACATCCGCGAATTCCGGCGGTCGCGGCAGCGTGCCGCGACCCGCCATACCCGGCGGACGGGCGGCCTTCGTTTCGGCGTGCTGTTCCGGCGCGGCATCGGCCGGGATCATCAAGCGCTCGGGTGCGTTCATGGAGTCTCCTTCGTCGTCATTGTTCGGGAGGACGCGCTTCGTTGCAATCGAGGATCCACCTAGTAACGTTGGCTATCGACCACGTCGATCGGAGCTCGGATCAGGACAGCTTGACCAACTGCTTCCCGAAATTGCGGCCCTTGAGAAGCCCGATGAACGCCTCGGGCGCGGCGGCGAGTCCGTCCGCGATCGTCTCGCGATACTTGAGTCGGCCCGTCGCGACCAGCGTGCCGAGCTCCTTCAACCCTTCCGGCCAGAGCGGCAAGTGGTCGGAGACGATGAAGCCTTCCATCCTGCAACGCGTGGTCAGGAAGATGCCCGGCTGTTCGATGGGATCGGCTCCCGCCGCGTCGTCGTACCCGGATATGAGTCCGCACACGGCGACCCGCGCGAATGGATTGAGGCGGGCCAGCACCGCGTTCATGATCATGCCGCCGACGTTCTCGAAGTAGCCGTCGACGCCGTTCGGCGTGGCGGCGGCGAGCAGAGCGGAGAACGCCGCGCGGTCCGGAGCGGCCTTGTAGTCGATGCACGCGTCGAAGCCGAGTTCGCCCGTGACGTAGTCGCACTTGTCGGGACCGCCGGCGATGCCGACCGTGCGGCAGCCGATCAGTCGCGCGAGTTGTCCGACGACGCTGCCGACCGCCCCCGACGCCGCGCTGACGACGATCGTCTCACCCGCCTTCGGTCCGATCACCTTGTTGAGGCCGTACCAGGCCGTCATGCCCGGCATGCCCGCCGCGCCGAGATAGGCGGACTCGGGCACGTGCCCGGTGTCGACCTTCATCAGCGAGGCGCCGGCCGAGCAACCGTATTCGGCCCAGCCGTACATGCCGACGACCGTGTCGCCGACCACGAACTTCGGATTGTTCGAGACCACGACCTCGCCGACTGTCGCGCCGATCATCGTCTCGCCGAGCGCCTGCGGCTGCGCGTAAGACTTCGCGTCGTTCATGCGGCCGCGCATGTACGGATCGAGCGAAAGATAGTGGTTGCGGACCAGCAGCTCGCCCGCGGCGGGGACCGGCAGCGGCAGCGTCTCGAGACGGAAGATATCGGCGGTGAGAGCGCCTTCGGGTCGTGCCGCGAGCACGATACGGCGATAGGTGTCGGACATGTGGTCGCTGGTGGATGCGGGTTCGAGAAAGAGGCGAAAAGAAGCGGCGAAAAGAAGCGGCGAGACAGAGCGGCATCAGCCGCCGTCGCCACCACGCCCTTCGGTCGGGAGCGTGGATGGTGCGGGAGTGAACAACGGCGCAGCGGCGGGCAACATCATCCGGCTCGCGCCGTCGGTCCGCTTGACGGACTTGAACGTCCCCATCGCCTTCGCGATCAGGCGCCCTTCGCCATCGCGCACTTCCCCCTCGCAGAACGACATCGTCGTCGAGCGATGGAACGCGCGGCCGGTCGCGACGAGACGCGTGCCGGCCGGTCCGGGCTGCAGGAAGCTCGTCTTCATCTCGACGGTCACGCCGCCGCGCGAAGACGGATCGAGCGAGCGACCGGCGACCGCCATGGCGACGTCGAGCATCGTCATCAGCACGCCGCCGTGGGCGACCTGCCAGCTGTTGAGATGACGGGGCTTGAGATCGAGTGCGACCCGGGCCTCGCCGACCGGCGCATCGAGGAACTCGATGCCGAGATCGTCGATGAACGGGACCACGAGGGGAGGAGGCTGGGACGACATGGGAAGGGGGGCGAGCGGAAACGCGAGCGGAAGACCGGACGACCGTAATGCCGAAAAAAGCACGGTCGTTCGATGCAGCGCCGGATTCTAGCGCGCTTCGCCGGGCCGACCGGAACCGCTGCCTTCGATCGATCCACCCGTCGGCGCCATCTCGATCGCGCCGCTCTCGTCCTTCAGCGCGACGCCGCTGAACTGGAGGCGCAACGAGGCCCGGATCAACCAGGCCAGCTTCGTCGCGGCCGCTGCCGGCGAGAGACCCGCGGGCCTGACGTTCGAGATGCAGTTGCGTTCGGCGTCGTGCCGGCCGACGCGCGGCTCGAACGTGAGATAGAGGCCGATGCTGTCCGGCGACGTGAGGCCCGGCCGTTCGCCGATCACGACGACGACCATTCGCGCGGCGAACGCTTCGCCGACCTCGTCGCCCAACGCGACCCGTGCCTGCTCCGCGATGACGATCGGTCCGATGCTCAAGCCGTCGAGCCTGGGCACAAGTGCCGCGACCAGGGCGGGCGCATGCGCTTCGATGCCGGCCGCCGACAAGCCGTCGGCGATGACGATCAGCACGTCGCACGGCGGCTCCTCTGCCGCGCTCTTCCCCTGCCGCAACGCGTCGCGACTCGCATCGTCCAGCCGGCGCCCGAAGTCCGGACGCAGCAGATAGGTCGCCCGATCGGCCGCGGCGCTGCGGACGCGGACACAGCGGTGACCCGTGAGTGTGGCCGTCAACGCAGCCGTCAGCCGTTCGACGTCGAGCGCGTGGTGCACCGCGTCGCGGGCCTGCGCGTGATCGGCGTCGAAGCGCAGCAGTGCCGCGGTGGGGATCGCCGAACCGGTGCGCCCCAGCGCGACCCGGGCGGCGGTGTTGGCGCGCAGCGCCTCCCACGCGTCGCGAAGTGCGAGTCCACGGGACGACGGAGGCAACGGCGGCTTCGGGTCCGCGCTCACGAGGTCCACCGCGTCGTGAAGTCCGCCAGCAACGGATGGCGGGTCGTCGACTCCAGCAGCCGTCCGCCGGCATCGGCGATGCCCATCGCGACCAGCCAGCGTTCGAATTCCGGAGCGCGCCTGAGGCCGAGCAGCGACCGCAGATACAACGCATCGTGGAACGACGTGCTCTGGTAGCCGAGCATCACGTCGTCGGCGCCCGGCACGCCCATCAGGAACGTGACGCCGGCCGTGCCGAGCAGCGTCATCAGCGTGTCCATGTCGTCGGAGTCGGCCTCGGCGTGGTTGGTGTAGCAGACGTCGCAGCCGAGCGGCAAGCCCATCAGCTTGCCGCAGAAGTGGTCCTCGAGACCGGCGCGGACGATCTGCTTGCCGTCGTAGAGATACTCGGGCCCGATGAAGCCGACGACCGAGTTGCTGATCAATGGACCGAAGGCTCTGGCGACCGCGTAGGCGCGCGCCTCGCAGGTCTGCTGATCGACGCCGTGATGCGCGTTGGCCGATAGCGCGCTGCCCTGCCCGGTCTCGAAGTACATGACGTTGGCCGTCGCCGGATCGCCGACCGTGGCCCGCCTCAGCGACAGCGCCGCTTCGCGCGCCTCGCCGAGCATCGCCAGCGTGATACCGAAACTCCCGTTGGCCTTCTGCGTGCCGGCGATGGACTGGAATACGAGGTCGACCGGCGCGCCGCGTTCGATGGCCCTGATCTGGCTCGTCACGTGCGTCAGCACGCAGGTCTGCGTGGGGATGTCGAAGCGCTCGCGCACCTCGTCGAGCGCGTGCCACAGGCGGATCAACGCGTCGAGGTCGTCGGTGGCCGGGTTGATGCCGATGACCGCGTCGCCGGCGCCGTACATCAGCCCGTCGAGCAGCGAGATCGCGATACCCATCGGGTCGTCGGTCGGATGATTGGGCTGCAGGCGTATCGACAAGTGGCCGGGCAACCCGATCGTGTCGCGAAAGCGCGTGACGATGCAGCACTTCTTCGCGACCGTGATCAGGTCCTGGTTGCGCATCAGCTTCGAGACCGCGGCCGCCATCTCGGGCATGACACCCGGCGCGATGCGCTTCAACGCGTTGCCGTCGGTCGTGTCCGAAAGCAGCCAGTCGCGGAAGTCGCCGACGGTAAGATGCGCGATCTCCGCGAAGGCATCGGCATCGTGTCCGTCGACGATCAGCCGCGTGACGTCGTCGCTTTCGTACGGGATGACCGCTTCGTCGACGAACGTCGAC
>CAZZWS010000118.1:0-12597 GCA_964657795.1 Beijerinckiaceae bacterium | reverse complement strand
TAACTTCGCCTGCGCCTGCGCCCACGCCGGCACCTGCACCGGTCGTTACGCCGGCACCTGCGCCGGTGGCTTCGCCTGCGCCTGCCCCGAAAACTTCGCCCGCACCTGCACCCGCGCCCGTTGTTTCGCCGACTCCAGTCGCGACGCCTGCGCCAGTGACATCACCCGCACCTGCTCCGGTGGCCTCACCGGCTCCCGTCGCTTCGCCCGCGCCCGTCGCATCGCCGGCCCCGGTCGCGACACCGGCGCCTGTCGCCGCACCGACCCCCGCGCCCACACCGGTCGCGGCTCCCGCGCCCGTGAGCGCACCGACCGCGCCTCCAGCACCTGCGAAGCCGAAGCCCCGCCACGGCTTCTTCTTCCTGCGCTGGTTCTGAGCGGGAGCCGTATCGCCGAGCGGGCGGCGATGCGGTTCCCGGCGTCGACGACGACCGGAGTCAGGCGCCGAACAATTCGTCGGGCGTGACCACCGACGTGCCGAACTTGCCGACCACGATGCCGCCGGCCCGATTCGCCAACGCCACCGCCGGATGCAGGTCGCTGCCGGCAGCCAGCGCCGCGGCCAGCGTCGCGATGACCGTGTCGCCGGCGCCGGTGACGTCGAACACTTCGCGCGCCTGCGCCGGGACGTCGTAACGACGCCATGCGCGATCCGGCCGATCGAACAACGTCATGCCTTCCTCGGCCCGCGTCAGCAGCAGCGCCTCGAGGGAGAGCTTGCCGATCAGCGCGTGGACGCGCGTCTCGAGGTCCGCTTCGCCGGTCCACTTGCCGACGACCTCGCGCAGCTCGGCGCGATTGGGCGTGAGGACGCTCGCGCCTTCGTAACGCGCGTAGTCCTCGCCCTTGGGGTCGACCAGCACGCGCCGACCGGCCTTGCGTGCGGACTCGATCATGCGGCCGATGTGCGTCAGCCCGCCCTTGCCGTAGTCGGACATGACGACGACGTCGTAACGGTCGAGCAGTTCGACGAACTGTTCGAGCTTGTCGGCCAGCACCTCGCGACTCGGCGCATCCTCGAAGTCGGCGCGCACGAGCTGCTGCTGCCGTCCGATGATGCGCAGCTTGATCGTCGTGGGCAACTGCGCGTCGCGATGCAGATGCGATGCGATGCCGGTCTCGGCCAGCAGCGCCGCCACGCGTTCGCCCGGCTCGTCCTCGCCGACGACCGACAGCAAACCCACCTGCGCGCCGAGCGCGGCCGCGTTCTTCGCGACGTTGGCCGCGCCGCCGAGCCGGTCCTCCTGGCGCGACACGCGGACCACCGGCACCGGCGCTTCGGGGGAGATGCGGTCGACCTCGCCGAACCAGTAGCGGTCGAGCATGACGTCGCCGACCACGAGGACGCGGGCGGCCGCGAAGCGCGTGCGCAGGTCCGAAGACATCGCGGCCGTCACGCCCCCACTCGCGTCATGAAGCAGCGACCGTCGAGCGCAGGATCGGCCGACCGATCGGGACGTAGTCGAGGTCGTAGGCGGCGATGCGCTCGGGGTCGTAGAGATTGCGGCCGTCGAAGATCACCTTCTCGGACAACTGCCTCTGCATCGCGTCGAAGTCCGGGCTGCGGAACGCCTTCCACTCCGTCACGATGATCAGCGCGGCCGCGCCTTCGAGAGCGGCCTCCGGCGTGTCGGCATAGGCGATGCGGTCGAGCATCGCCGGCTCGTGCTCGAAGTCGAGCGCGAGCACGCGTCTCGCCTCGTCCATCGCGACCGGGTCGTGTACGGTCACCGAGCCGCCGCGCGCGAGCACCTGCTGGATCAGCACGCGCGACGGGGCTTCCCGCATGTCGTCGGTGTTGGGCTTGAACGCGAGGCCCCACACCGCGAAGCGACGCTGTGAGAAGTCCTCGCCGAAACGCGCGACGAGCTTCTCGACCAGCACGCTCTTCTGCGCTTCGTTGGCGGCCTCGACGGCCTCGAGGATGCGCGACGGACGTCCGGCCTCGCTGCCGCTGCGCTGCAGGGCCTGCACGTCCTTCGGGAAGCACGAGCCGCCGTAACCGCAGCCGGCATACAGGAAGTGATAACCGATGCGCGGATCGGAGCCGATGCCCTGCCGCACGAGCTCGATGTCGGCGCCCAGCACTTCGGCGAGATTGGCCAGTTCGTTCATGAACGAGATGCGCGTGGCCAGCATCGCGTTGGCCGCGTACTTGGTGAGCTCGGCCGAGCGCACGTCCATGAAGATCATGCGGTCGTGGTTGCGCTGGAACGGCGAGTACAGCGAACGCATCACGCGGCGCGCGCGCTCGCCATTGTCGTCGGATGCGCAGCCGATGACGATGCGGTCGGGCCGCATGAAGTCCTCGAGCGCCGCGCCTTCCTTGAGGAACTCGGGGTTGGAGACGACCGTGAACGGCGCGTCGACGCCGCGCGTGGCGAGCTCGTCGCGGACCGCGGCCGCGACCTTGTCGGCCGTGCCGACCGGCACCGTCGACTTGTCGATGACGACCTTGAAGCCGGTCATGCGACGGCCGATGTTGCGCGCGGCGGCGGTCACGTACTTGAGGTCGGCCGAGCCGTCCTCGTCGGGGGGCGTGCCCACGGCGATGAACTGCACCTCGCCGTGCGCGACGGCCTTCGCGACGTCGGTCGTGAACGAGATGCGGCCGGCCGCACGATTGCGCGCGACCATCTCGAGCAGGCCCGGCTCGTGGATCGGGATGCCGCCGTTGTTGAGGATGTCGATCTTCTTCGCGTCGACGTCCAGGCACACGACCTGGTTGCCGACTTCGGCCAGGCAGGCGCCGGTGACGAGGCCGACGTAGCCGCTGCCCACGATCGTTACTTTCATTGCTGGATGTCCTCTCGTTCTCGTTGGTTCTTTCGATGTCGGTCATCCATCGGCAGCGACGCCGAAAACTGATGGCCCGAACCGTCTTCCCTGTCCCGCGTTCAGCCGCGCTGCGTTTCCAGTTCTTCGGTCCGCAATGGCGGATAGGTCTCCCAATGCGTGCAGCCGGGACATTGCCAGTAGAAGAATCGCGCCTTGAAGCCGCAATGCGAACACACGTAGCGGCCGAGACGGCGCGTGTGATGGTGCAGCAGGTTCCTGACCACTTCCAGATCGCCGCGATCGGCCTCGGTCGGCAGCGCGAGCTGGCTGCGCGTGTCGAGATACTGCGCGAGGCCCAGAAGGCTGGGGCTGCGATGCAGTTCGAGGCGGGCCACTTCGTTGGCGGCCTCCGTACCATGGGCCGTGCGCGTGGCCTTGACGATCGTCTCCAGCAGGTCGATCGACGGATTGGCTTCGAGCCACGAGCGCAGCAGCTTGAGCCCTTCCTCGCTGCGACCGAGCCGCGTGTAGGCGTCGACCAGCCGCTCGCCGATCAGCGCGACGTAGGGCGCGTTCTGCTGCTCGATGCGCTTCCACGACTGGATCGCATCCTCGTCGCGATGCTCCTGCGCGGCGATGTCGCCCTGCTGGACCAGCGCACGCACGTTCTGTCGATTGACGACGAGCGCGTCGGCCAACGACTTCTTCGCGTCGTCGAGCCGCGACTCGTTGAGCGCGATCTGCGCGAGCTCGCAGTGATACTGCGCGATGCGGATCTGCTTCGGCCCGGTCCCGGCGCGCTGCAGCGCGTCGGCGACCTCGATCGCCTGCAGCCACTCCTTCTCGATCTCGAACAATTCGAGCAGGTGGCGTTGCGCGTCGATGCCCCAGGTCGATCCTTCGAGCTGACGGAACGTCTCTTCGGCGCGATCGAGGAGCCCGGCCTTCAGGTAATCGACGCCGAGCTCGAAGGTCGCGTGCAGGCGCTGATCGTCCGGCAGGTCGGGCCGGTTCAGCAGGTTCTGATGCATGCGGATCGCGCGTTCGGTCTCGCCGCGACGCCGGAACAGGCTGCCGAGCGCGAAGTGCAGATCGATCGTCTCGGGGTCGAGCTTGACGACCTCGACGAACGCGTCGATCGCCTGATCATGCTGCTCGCTCAGCAGGTAGTTGAGGCCCTTGAAGTACGAGCGCGGCAGGCTGCGCGACTCGCTCAGCAACGACCGCAGATCGACCCGCGCCGCGACCCAGCCGAGCGCGAAAGCGCCCGCGATCGCGAGCAGCCACCATTGCTGGAAGTCCATGCGGGGACGGTGCGTTCAGCGCGTCGTCCGCGCACCGCGCGCGACGGTCTGCATGATTTCGGTCGTCTCGAGCGACGGACCGGACGACGACGAAGCAGGCGACGCGTACGACCGCGGCACCGTCGCGCTCATGACATCGACCGGACGTTGCACGCCCCGCCGCAGGCGCCGCAACTCGACGCGCTGGCGCACCCATGCCGGCAGCAACGCGATCATGCCGAACGCGAAGCCCGCGATGAAGAACGCGAGCAGCAGCGCGATCAGCGGCGCGCGCATGCCCATGCCCATGAAGAAATGCAGGTCGGTCGCGGCCGTGTTGTTGACCGCGAACGCGAACAGCACGAGGAAGAGGACGAGCCACAGGGCTCCGACGATGATGCGCATGGCTTCCTCCGTGTTCGATCAGCGTGGGTCGTGCTGCGGCGCCCGCCGCGCGTGGCGCGACGCTTTCGGCTCGAGTGCCTCAGGCGTCGTCGTCATCGTCCAGCAGTGCCGGCGCCGACGCGGCCTTATCGGTCGCCGCACCGAGGTCGACCCGCTCCCGCAGTTCCTTGCCGGCCTTGAAGTGCGGCACGCGCTTGGCCGGCACCAGCACCCGTTCGCCGGACTTGGGATTGCGTCCGACGCGCGGCGGTCGCGTGCTCAGCGCGAAGCTGCCGAAGCCGCGGATCTCGATGCGCTGCCCGACCGACAACGAATCGGCCATGGCTTCGAGGATGGTGTTGACGGCGAAGTCCGCATCCTTGGCGATGAGCTGCGGATAGCGTTCGGCCAGACGGGCGATGAGCTCGGACTTGGTCATGCGGGAATAAGTAGGCTGGAGAAGGTCGGGACGTCGAGGCGATAGGAGAACGGTTGAGGCAGAACGAAGCAGTCAGAACGCAGGCCCGCTTCAGGACAGCACGTCGGCTGCCCACAAGAACATGCGGACGGGCACTGTCGTGCCGCGTCCGCATGGGTTCACCGCGAATCGGAGGCCGACTCAGTTCTGCTGGCTGCCGCTGTCCATCTTGGCCTTCAACAACGCGCCGAGGTTGGTGGTGCCGGTGGCGGCTCCACTCTCGGCGGCCATGCGGGCCATCTGCTCCTGCGTGTCGGCGCTGTCCTTCGCCTTGATCGACAGGTTGATCGTGCGGTTCTTGCGATCGACGTTGATGACCATCGCATTGACCGCATCGCCTTCCTTGAGCACGTTGCGGGCATCCTCGACGCGGTCGCGCGAGATTTCCGAGGCACGCAGGTAGCCTTCCATGTCGCCGGCGATGGTGATGACCGCACCCTTGGCATCGACCGACTTGACGGTGCCGTCGACGATCGCGCCCTTCTCGTAGGTGGACGCGAAGTTCGAGAACGGGTCGCCTTCCATCTGCTTGACGCCGAGCGAGATGCGCTCGCGTTCGAGGTCGATGGCCAGCACGATGGCTTCGAGGTCGTCGCCCTTCTTGAACTTCCGCACGGCTTCCTCACCGGGCTCGTTCCACGACAGGTCCGACAGGTGGACCAGGCCGTCGATGCCGCCGGGCAGGCCGATGAACACGCCGAAGTCGGTGATCGACTTGATGGCGCCGGAGACCTTGTCGCCCTTCTTGTGATTGAGCGAGAACTCTTCCCACGGGTTCGGCTTGCACTGCTTCATGCCGAGGCTGATGCGGCGGCGGTCTTCGTCGATCTCGAGGACCATGACTTCGACTTCCTCGCCCAGCGCGACGACCTTGGCCGGCGAGATGTTGCGGTTGGTCCAGTCCATCTCGGACACGTGGACCAGGCCCTCGATGCCCTGCTCGACTTCGACGAACGCGCCGTAGTCGGTGATGTTGGTGACCTTGCCGAACAGGCGCGTGCCCGACGGATAGCGGCGCGACAGGCCCACCCACGGGTCTTCGCCGAGCTGCTTCACGCCCAGCGAGACGCGGTTCTTCTCCTGGTCGAACTTGAGGACCTTGGCCGTGATCTCCTGGCCGACCGAGATCAGCTCCGACGGGTGACGCACGCGACGCCATGCGAGGTCGGTGATGTGCAAGAGGCCATCGATGCCACCCAGGTCCACGAACGCGCCGTAGTCGGTGATGTTCTTCACGACGCCGGTGACGATGGTGCCTTCCTTCAGCGTCTCGAGCAGCTTCGCCCGTTCCTCGCCCATCGACGCCTCGACGACGGCGCGGCGCGAGACCACGACGTTGTTGCGCTTGCGGTCGAGCTTGATGACCTTGAAGTCGAACGTCTTGCCTTCGAACGGCGTGGTGTCCTTGACCGGCCGCGTATCGACCAGCGAGCCCGGAAGGAACGCACGGATGCCGTTGGTCATGACGGTCAGGCCGCCCTTGACCTTGCCGGTGATGGTGCCGGTGATCTGTTCGCCGGTGTCGAGCGCCTTCTCGAGCGCCATCCAAGACGCGAGGCGCTTGGCCTTGTCGCGCGACAGAAGCGTGTCGCCGAAGCCGTTCTCGAGCGACTCGATGGCGACCGAGACGAAGTCGCCCGGCTGCACTTCGAGCTCGCCCAGGTCGTTCTTGAATTCCTCGACGGGAATGAAGCTCTCGGACTTCAATCCTGCGTTGACGACCACGAAGTTGTAGTCGACGCGCACCACCTCGGCGGTGATGACTTCACCTGCGCGCATGTCCTGATGCGTCAGGCTGTCTTCGAACATCGCGGCGAACGAATCGGGATTCATCGCGGCGATTTGTTTGGCCTCGGGGGAGGCGAGATTGGTGACGGATGCCATGTAGGGTTGAACACCGCAATCAGATTGCGGACCTTGGTTGGAGTTGAGGGAACCGGCTTGCAAACATTTGCATCCGGGAACTGCGGGGTGATGCTGAATGCGTGTCGCACTACCGCGGTAGCGCGTTACTTCATGCGTTACTTCTTGATGCCGCGTTCCGCTGCAAGCACCAGAACCAGATCGATTACCTCTTCTAGCCCGAGATCGGAGCTGTCGATCGTGACCGCGTCCGCCGCAGCCATCAACGGCGCCGTCTTGCGTCCCGCGTCACGCGCGTCGCGCGCCTCCAGTTCTTCGAGGAGGGTCGCGAGGTTAGCAGGAAAGCCTTTCTCGATCAACTGTTTATGCCGGCGCGCAGCGCGTGCCGCAACGTCGGCCACCAGGAAGATCTTGACCTCAGCCGTCGGGAACACGACGGTCCCCATGTCGCGTCCGTCGGCGACCAGGCCCGGCGCCCGCTGGAACGCACGCTGACGCTCCAGCAGCGCCGCGCGCAACGCGGGGTACGGCGCGATCGTCGACGCGAGGTTGCCGATGCGTTCGGCGCGGATCTCGTCGGTGACGTCGCGGTCGTCCATGAAGATGCGACTGGCCGTGAACGTCGGCTCCAGCGCGAGCGCGCAGGCGGCGAGTTCGGACTCGTCGTCGAGATCGATGCCGAGGCGATCGGCGTCGAGCGCGGTCAGGCGATAGAGAGCGCCGCTGTCGAGCACGTGGAAGCCGAGGGCCGCGGCGACGCCGTCGGCGACGCTGCCCTTGCCGGACGCCGTCGGGCCGTCGATGGTGATGACCGGGGCTTGCGGTGCGTTCATGCGTGCATCGCGAGACCGACCGGCGGCGCCGCGTCCATCAACGCCTCGAAGCGTTCGAAGTAATCGGGGAACGTTTTCGCGACGCAGTCCGGATCCTCGATGCGAACGGGAATGCCGAGGAAGCGCGTCAGCGAGAAGCACATCGCGATGCGGTGATCGTCGTAGGTCGCGACGGTCACGGGTTCGCCCCGCACCGCGTGCTCGACCAGCTTCGCGAGCGCCGCGTCCGACAACGGCTCGATGCGCAACCAGTCGACTCCGGCCTCGACGACGGCGCCGAACTTCGCCAGCTCCGTCGCCATCGCGGCCAGCCGATCGGTCTCCTTGACGCGCCAGCTGCCGATGTTGCGCAAGGTCGTCGGTCCATCGGCGAACAGCGCGAGCACGGCCACGGTCATCGCGGCGTCGGGCATGTCGTTGAAGTCGGCATCGATCGCGCGCAGGCGTCTGCCGTGGGCATGTATCGCTCCGAAGCCCGACGAGCGCACGGTCGTGGAGCGATCGTCCTGCGACACCTCGCCACCCATCGCCACGATCACGTCGACGAAGCGCGCGTCGCCCTGCAGGCTCGACCGGCCGAGTCCTTCGACGCGCAACGGACCGCCGCCGAGCAATCCCGCCGCGAGCAGATAGGACGCCGACGACGCATCGCCTTCGACGACGAACGTGGCGGGACTCGCATAGCGAGCGCCGCGGGCGACGGCGAAGACACCCGGCGTCGCCTCGGTCACCGTCACGCCGAAGCGGCCCATCAGCGCGACGGTCAGGTCGATGTACGGCCGCGAGATCAACGTGCCCTCGACGACGATCGCGAGGCCGGCGTCGGCTGCGAGCATCGGTGCCGACTGCAGCAGACCGGTGAGGAACTGGCTCGACTTGTTGGCCGTGACGTGGACCTCGCGTGATCCATCATGGACCCGCGAGTCGAGCGACGCGGGCTCGATGATCAACGGCGGATAGCCCGTCTCGCCTTCGTAGTCGATCCGCGCGCCCACCGCCGTCAACGCATCGACGAGATCGCCGATCGGCCGCTCGTGCATGCGCGCGACGCCGGACAGTCGATAGCGGCCGCCGGCGAACGCGAGCGCCGCGGTCAGCGTGCGGATCGACAAGCCCGAGTTGCCGACGTAGACCTCGGCCTCTCGTCTCGGGAACGTGGAGGCGCCATGGACCACGAGCGCACCCGGGTCCGCGTCCCCTTCGCGCTGTTCGATCACGACACCGAGCGCGTGCAGCGCGTCGATCATCACCGTCGTATCGTCGGAGCGCAGCACGTCGACGAGCCGCGTGGGTCCGTCGGACAGCGCGGCGAGCAGCAGCGCGCGGATCGAGATGCTCTTCGAGCCCAGCAACGCGACGGTGCCGCGCATCCGTGTCGCCGGCTGCAGGTCGATGGCGGGTCGCCGTAGCGCGCTCATGACACGTGATGCGTCCGGTTGAACCACAGCAGCGCGACGATCGCGAGGTTGAGCGCGAAGAGCCCGACGCTGAGCCACGTGAAGCGCTCGATCATGTGGTTGATCTCGAGCGGCAGATAGAGCGCGGCGCTGGCGATGCCCAGGATCCAGCCCCAGCGTTTCTCGAACCACAGGCCGTAGGCCTCGACGAAGCGCAGCAGCGCATAGGCCAGTCCACCGGCCGCGATCAGCACGAGCCGCGTGTCCTGAAGGTGCTCGAGCGCGCGCTGGAAGACGTGCGATGTGTGACCGGCCGGATTGAGATGGAAGTGGCGGACGATCTCGTCGACCGACCGTTCCTGATCGGGTCCCAGGATGTAGACCGCGAGGCCACCGGCCAGCAGGACCAGCACGCCCTTGAAGGCCTCCCACGCGGCGATGACGCGGACGCTCGCGCGCCGCGCACCCGCGGGGCCGACGTCGTGCCTGGTCTTCGAGGTGGATGCTGGGGGGAAAGAGGTTTCGACGGGCATGGAGAGCGAGACGGGCGGCGGACGGACGCGCCGAAGGGGCGTCATGTTACCGGAGCATAATCGCGCGGCTCCCCGACAATCGCCCTGAAAGACGACGATGCAACTCAAGAACAAGGTGGCCTTCGTCACCGGCGCAGCGAGCGGCCTCGGCAAGGCCATCGCAGACCTCTACGCCAGCGAAGGTGCGGCGATCGCCATCGCCGACCTCGACGAGGAAGCGGCGATCAAGGCGGCCCGCGACATCGAACAGAACGGCGGCAAGGCGATCGGCATCGCGGTCGACGTGACCGACGAGGCGCAGGTCGACGCGGCGGTCGAGCGGACGGTCGCGGAACTCGGCGGCGTCGACATCCTGGTGTCCAACGCCGGCATCCAGATCGTCCACCCGCTCGAGGAGTTCACGTTCGCCGAATGGAAGCGGATGCTCGCGATCCATCTCGACGGCGCATTCCTCACCACGCGCGCCTGCCTGAAGCACATGTACGCGTCCGGCAACGGCGGCAGCATCATCTACATGGGCTCGGCCCATTCGAAGGAAGCGTCGCTGCTGAAGGCGCCCTACGTCACGGCCAAGCACGGACTGATGGGCTTGTCGAAGACGGTCGCCAAGGAGGGCGCGAAGCACAACGTGCGCTCCAACGTGATCTGCCCCGGCTTCGTCCTGACGCCGCTGGTGCAGAAGCAGATCCCCGAGCAGGCCGCGACGCTCTGCATCAGCGAGGACGACGTGGTGAAGAAGGTGATGCTGAAGGACACGGTCGACGGCGAATTCACGACGGTCGACGACGTGGCGCGCATCGCGCTGCTGTTCGCGGCTTTCCCCACCAATGCGCTGACAGGCCAGTCGATCAACGTGACGCACGGGTGGTCGATGCAGTGAGGCGACGAGGGCGAACGCCTGTGCGGCTGCGGCGCCCCCGACGACGACGGTCGACGGCGCCGTGACGACACCGCGGACCTGCGCTTGCGCAGGACTGCAGCCTTCGCCCCGGTCACCCTGACCGACGCGTACCGCGGCAGGCAAGGCCACCGCCGACACCTGCAGCGGCGCGTCGTTGTGGACCGTGCCCGACACCTCCGGGCGCGACGTCCAAAGGCCGGCGGAGCTCACGGTCGTCGATGCGCCGTGCGGATGCCCCGCGTGACCTGCCGCGGGGCCGGCCGCGTCGATCGCGATCGCGTCGAATCCACGGACTCGCGATCCACGTCGACCGACCGCGTCTCAGGTTTCGGTCGCGGAGACCGATGACGCTGGATGACCCGCACTGCACGCGTGACCAGCCGACCGCCCCGACGGATGACCTCAGTCGACCATTTCCATCGCAGTTCCGAGCGAGCCCGTTCCGCGCGCGGCGATCGCGCGCGTGGCGGGCCGGCCCATGTCGACGTCACGCACGTCGTGGTCCCCGACGGTCCCGACGCCCTCCTCGACCGTGCCGAAGCATTGCTCGACCGGTCGTGCGTCGAAGGGCTCGCGCGACTGCTCGACGAGGCGCTGGCGCTCGAAGGAAGCGACCCGCAAGTGCGCGCCCGCTGCCTGACGCTGCGCGTCGGACTCGAACGGATCGAAATGCGCTTCGAGTCGGCGCTTCATGTCGCGCAGGAAGCCCTCGCGCTGTGGGATGGCCTGGGCGATCGGGCCGGCGAAGGCCGGGTCCGCGTCGAAATCGCGCGCCTGCTGCTCTCGGCGGGCAACATGGACGAGGCGCTCAAGGAAGGCCTCGCCGCCCTCGAAGCCGCCGAAGCGAGCGGCGACGTGGCGCTGCGCGGTCAGGCGTTGCGCGCGCTCGCGTACGTCTATCTCTATCTCGAACAGTACGACCAGTCGCTCGCGTTCTGCGCGACGGCGGCCGAGTGCGCCCGGCTGTCTGGCGACCGCGCCGCCGAAGGCACGGTGCTCAGCACGATCGCCTGCGTCTACGGATTCATGTCTTTCCAGGCCCAGGCATCGGGCGATGCCGCACGCCACCGCGAGGTGCTGCAACAGTCGATGTCGGCCTCACGGCAGGCGCTCGCACTTGCGCGCGAGACACGGCATCGACACCTGGAAGCCAACGCGCTCGCCAACCTCGCCGAGGCGCTGGTCCAGATCGGCCAGCCCCACGAGGCCCTGGACCTGATTCGCTCGTGGCCGGCCGAGGAGCTGGCCGGAATGCCGGCCGTCGTGTCGCATCACCTCGATGTGCACGGCGTGATCTGCATGGCGCTCGGCCAGTACGAGGAGGCGATCGCCCTGTTCGAGAAGGCCCTCGCGGTGGCGCGCATCAGCAACCTCGCGATGGACGCCTGCGGCCATCTCGCCGAAGCCTGCGAGAAGATGGGAGACCCGAAAGCCGCGCTCGCCCACTACAAGCGTTTTCATGCACTCTTCAAGCAGGTCACGTCGGAAGCGGCCCAGCGCAGCGCCAGCGTCAGCGCGGTGCGCCTCGAGACGCAACGCGCGCGGGCCAGCGCGCTCGAACACCGCACGCTGGCCGAAGACCTGCAACGCTCGAACGACCGGCTCACGCGCCGGGCCGACGACCTCTTCCAGCTCAGCCTCGAGGACCCGCTGACCGGACTCGCCAATCGACGCGCGATGGAACGGCTGCTGGCCGGCGACGAACCGATGTTCGGCATCGTCATGATCGACGTCGACCGCTTCAAGGTCATCAACGACAGTTGGTCTCATCTGGTCGGCGACGCCGTGTTGCGGCAGATCGCCTCGCTGATACGGCACTGCTGCCGGGCCGGCGACACCGCCGTGCGCTACGGCGGCGACGAGTTCGCGGTCGTGCTGCACGACGCGGACGAGGACGCAGCGAGGGCCACTGCGGAACGCGTGCGGGCCAACATCGAAGCCTTCGACTGGACCACCATCGCGGAGCGGCTCAACGTCTCGGTCAGCGTCGGCTATGCCGTGGCGCCGGAGCCCTGCGACACTTCCTGCGTGCTGGCCATGGCCGACAGTCATCTGCGCGACGCCAAGGAATCGGGGCGCAACCGCGTGGTCGGTGCGTGGGGCTCGAATCTCTCGTCGATCATGTGACGCCGATCCGCGCGGACATC
>CAZZWS010000117.1:0-12730 GCA_964657795.1 Beijerinckiaceae bacterium | reverse complement strand
CTAAAATCCGTTCAACAACCCAGTGTTGCGACGACCGGTTGAATCCGCCCTGGCTGCCCTGGTCGCTGTGATGGATCACGTCGTCGGGCTTCCTTTGTTCCAGTGCCATGTTGAGCGCGGCCAACACCAGATCGCCGGTCATGCGTTCGCCGATCGACCAGCCGACCACGCGTCGGCTCCAGACATCGAGCACGATGGCCAGGTAGATGTAGCCGGCCCAGGTCGGCACGTAGGTCATGTCGGCGACCCAGAGCTCGTTGGTCGCCGTCGCGGTGAAGCGACGCTGCACGAGGTCCGGTGCGGGTCGCTGCCTCCGATCCCGACGTGTCGTGACGACGTAGCTGCGGCGCCGGCTTACGCCTTGGATACGCGCGCAGCGCATCAGCCGAGCCAGGCGCTTCCTGCTGATCGTCGTGCCTTGATCGATCAGCTCGGCCCGCACCCGCGGCATGCCGTAGGTCGCATGCGACTGCGCGTGGACCGTTCGAATGCGTTCGGTCATGACGACATCGTCGATCGACCGCCGCAACGGCCCGCGGCCTCGCCAAGCGTAGAAACCGCTGACCGAGACCTTGAGCATACGGCACATCGCTTCCACAGAAACGTCGGCCTGATTCGCGTTCACGAGTTCGAAGACGTCGTGGACGTCCTCTCTCCTTTGGCGGCGAACCAGGCCGTAGCCTTTGCCAGGATGTCGCGCTCCATTTGAAGCCGACGATTCTCTCGACGCAAGCGCGTCGGTTCCTCGCGCTCGGCACTGCTCAAGCCATCCTTGCCCGGCAACGGCTTGCTGGCATCGATCGCGGCTTGCGCGATCCAGTTCGTGATCGTCTGGGCGCTGCAACCAAACTCACGCTATAGCTCGCTGGGCGTGCGGCCCGTCTTGGCCAGTTCAACGATCTGTTGGCGAAACTCCTGCGGGTACAGCGGTCTGCTTCTTGGCATCGTGGACTCCTTCGCTGTTAAGCATCGGGCCTCCACGAAAACGGGTCAACTTCAACTCCACAACGAGGTCGGAGCCAAGCCTTCTAACAAGATCGACACGAGCCGGCCGGTCAACGAGGGACCGGTGCTTTCCACTGAAGTTGCAAGGAACAGTTGAACCCCTGACCTTCTGGTTGGAGGTTTTTTTTTGGATCAACGCTCGTAAGGTCGCGCACACTCGGACCCTCAACGTGCGTTTTCATCCTTGTAGTAGAAGATCAACAACTTCCTACCAACAATCCACAGGCTTTTGCACAGGTTTGTGCACAGCCGTCTGCTTAGAGCGATGTTATGTTTGGTTCTGGTCGAAACAACCAAATCTAGTTCACTGGCACTAGCTCCGGGGTACTAGCTTTGGTCCTTCATCTGAGGACTGAGCAATGAGCGAGAAAGAGGCAATACCGTCCGCTGGGACTGTTGCGGCTATAGCAACCGCCGTCACGGCGTTAGCCCGTACGCCGCTTCCATACTTGATTGGGATGGGTGCCATGTTCGCGGGGAGCCACTGGGACGGCCACCTACAAAACCAGCAAGGTTGCTATCAACTTCAAGTGATTCAGGGAAAGACTTGGACGCTAAACACTTGCACAGGTGATGTTCGCGAAGTGCCAACCTCCGAATCAGCGCAGAAGGGCTGATTGCCTATGCACCCCAACCATGCACCCACAGGGGTCGCAACTCGTTGTTTTTGATTGGCGCGACACAAGTGGGGTGGCTGATGGGACTCGAACCCACGACAACCGGGATCACAACCCGGGACTCTACCAACTGAGCTACAGCCACCGCTGAACTGCTGATCGTCGCGCGTTGCACGCGAAGAACGGAAATCCTCTGGTCTGCCCGGCGGGACTCGAACACGCAACCCCCGGCTTAGAAGGCCGGTGCTCTATCCGGTTGAGCTACGGGCAGGGAAATCGCTGTGCCGCGGGCTGAACCGTATCGGCAAACTGGTCGGGGCGGCAGGATTTGAACCTGCGACATCCTGGTCCCAAACCAGGCGCGCTACCGGGCTACGCTACGCCCCGAGGAAGCCACAGATAGTAGCCTGTCACGCTGCGGTCGGTCAACGAAGAACGGGCCATCGCATCACGGCCTCAGCCGAAGCGGCCGGTGATGTAATCCTCGGTCTGCTTCCGCTTCGGCTTGATGAAGATCTGGTCGGTCTCGCCGAACTCGATCAACTCGCCGAGATACATGTACGCCGTGCGGTCCGAACACCGCGCGGCCTGCTGCATGTTGTGCGTGACGATGACCACGGTGTAGTCGCTCTTGAGTTCGTCGATCAGCTCTTCGATCTTGGCCGTGGAGATCGGGTCGAGCGCCGAACACGGCTCGTCGAGCAGCAGGACTTCGGGCTTGATCGCGATGCCGCGCGCGATGCACAGGCGCTGCTGCTGACCGCCGGACAGACCACTGCCCGTCTGGCCGAGCTTGCTCTTGACCTCGTTCCACAATGCGGCCTTGGTCAGCGCCCACTCGACGCGCTCGTCCATCTCGCCTTTCGACAGGTTCTCGAACAGCTTCACGCCGAACGCGACGTTGTCGTAGATGGACATCGGGAACGGCGTCGGCTTCTGGAAGACCATGCCGACCTTGGCGCGGATCAACGCGACGTTGGTCTGCGAGTCGAGCAGGTTCTCGCCTTCCATGTTGATCTCGCCTTCCGCGCGCTGTTCGGGATAGAGCTCGAACATCCGGTTGAAGCAGCGCAGCAGCGTCGACTTGCCGCAGCCCGATGGCCCGATGAACGCGGTGACGCGCTTTTCGGGGATCTCGAGCGAGATGTTCTTCAATGCGTGGAACTTGCCGTAATAGAAGTTAAGATTCTTTACGCTGATCTTCGCGGGACCGGGTTCGTGGGACGGGACGGGAGCCATGCTCAGGAGTTCTTGGGAGAGAAGAAGGTGCGGGCCAGGACGTTGAGTCCGAGGACGCCGACGGTGATGATGAGGACGCCGGCCCACGCGAGGTTCTGCCAGTTCTGGAACGGGCTCATCGCGAACTTGAAGATCGTGACCGGCAGGTTGGCAATCGGCTGGCCGAGGTCGAGCGACCAGAACTGGTTCGACAGCGCCGTGAACAGCAGCGGCGCCGTCTCGCCGGCGATGCGCGCGACGGCGAGCAGCACGCCGGTGACGACGCCGGCGCGCGCCGCCTTCAGCGTGATGGCCGAGATCACCTTCCAGCGTGGCGTGCCGAGCGCGAACGCGGCCTCGCGCAGGGTGTTAGGAATCAGCTTGAGCATGTTCTCGGTCGTGCGCACGACGATGGGCACGACCAGCAGCGCCAGCGCGATGACGCCGGCGAAACCCGAGAAGCTCTTCATGTGCGCCACGTAGATCGCGTACACGAACAGGCCGATGACGATCGACGGCGCCGACAGCAGGATGTCGTTGATGAAGCGCGTCACCGAAGCGAGCCAGCCGTTGCCGCCGTACTCGGCCAGATAGATGCCGGCCAGAACGCCGATCGGCGTGCCGATCAGGGTCGCGAGTCCCACCATCACGCCGGACCCGACGATCGCGTTGGCGAGACCGCCGACGTCGGCGTTGGGAGATGGCGTCATCTGCGTGAACGTCTGCGCGGTCAACCCCGCGAACCCGAGCGATACCGTCGTGAACAGGATCCAGATCAGCCAGAACAGACCGAAGGCCATCGCCGCCAGCGACAACGTCAGCGCGAGCTTGTTGACGAGTCGCCGACGCGCGAAGACGGGGTTGCGCCGTGCGCTCGCGATGCTGGCGGACGTCATGCCTTGGTCCCTTCGGACGCCTGCAGCCGCGCCAGCATCCACTTGGACAGCGCCAGCACGAAGAACGTGATGACGAACAGCACGAGGCCGAGTTCGATCAGCGCGGAGGTGTGCAGACCCGGCGCGGCTTCGGCGAACTCGTTGGCCAGCGCAGACGTGATCGAGTTGCCCGACGAGAACAGCGACACGTCGTTGAGCACGTTGGTGTTGCCGATCACGAAGGTCACCGCCATCGTCTCGCCGAGGGCGCGGCCGAGTCCCAGCATCACGCCGCCGACGACGCCGGCGCGCGTGTACGGCAGCACGATCTTCCAGACCACTTCCCAGGTCGTGCCGCCGAGGCCGTAGACCGATTCCTTCAACATCGGCGGCGTGACCTCGAAGACGTCGCGCATCACCGACGCGATGAACGGGATGATCATGATGGCGAGGATGATGCCGGCGCACAGCAGGCCGATGCCGATCGGCGCACCCTGGAACAACGCGCCGATGACCGGGACCTTGCCGACCGTGGCGGCGAGGGGCACTTCGACGTAGCTCGCGAAGATCGGCGAGAACACGAGCAGGCCCCACATGCCGTAGACGATCGACGGGATGGCGGCGAGCAGTTCGATGGCCGTGCCGAGCGGCCGACGTAGCCACGCCGGCGACAGCTCGGTGAGGAACATCGCGATACCGAAGCTGACGGGGACCGCGATGATCAGCGCGATCAGCGACGTGACGATGGTGCCGTAGATGGGCACGAGCGCGCCGAACTTGTCGGCCGCCGGGTCCCACGTGCTGCTGGTGAGGAACGAGAAGCCGAACTTGTCGATCGTCGGCCACGAGCTGATGACCAGCGAGATGATGATCCCGGCGAGCACGAACAGCGTCAGCAACGCCGCGAGCCGCGTGAGGTTCATGAACAGCATGTCGCCCAGACCGCTTCGTGTCTTCACGGCGCTCTTCGGATCAGGCTGCCGACGCAACACGCGCGGCAAGGTCAAGGTGGTCGCTGCGTCCAATTCCGCCTCTTCACGAGAAAGCGGCGAACGGTCGGTTTCCCGACGCGCTCGCCGCGCATGCTACTAGATCGCTACCGTTCTTACTTCGAGGCGATGGCCTTGCCCGCGCCGTCCTTCAATTCGCCGGCCCAGGTCGCCTTGATCGACGTGACCAGTGCGCCCGGCAACGGCACGTAGTCCAGCGACTCGGCCATGTCCGCGCCCTTCGAGAACGACCAGTCGAAGAACTTCAGGACTTCGGTGGCCTGTTCCGGCTTGTCCTGCGACTTGTGCATCATGACGAAGGTCGATGCGGCGATCGGCCACGCGTCCTTGCCGGGCTGGTTGGTCAGGATCACGTAATAGCGGTTCTTGTCCCACTGCGCGCCCGCTGCCGCGGCCTTGAAGGTCTTGTCGTCCGGCTCGACGAACTGGCCGTCCGCGTTCTGCATGCTCGCGTAGTTCATCTTCGACTGCTTGGCGTACGCGTATTCGACGTAGCCGATCGAACCGGGCAGACGCATCACGAACGTCGATACGCCTTCGTTGCCCTTGCCACCCGTGCCGATCGGCCAGTTCGGCGCGCTGCCTTCGCCGACCTTGGACTTCCAGTCGGGATTGACCTTGGACAGGTAGTTGGTGAAGTTGAACGACGTGCCTGACCCATCCGCGCGGTGGACCACGGCGATCGCGGTGTCCGGCAGCTTGATCGACGGATTCAGCGCCTTGATGGCCGGATCGTCCCACTTGGTGATCTTGCCGAGGAAGATGTCGCCGAGCACCATGCCGTTCAGGCGCAGCTTGCCGGTTTCGATGCCGGGCAGGTTGAACACCGGCACGATGCCGCCAACGATGACGGGGAACTGCACCAGGCCCTTCGCGTCGAGTTCTTCGGGCTTGTATGGTGCGTCCGAGGCGCCGAAGTCGACGGTCTTGGCGTCGACCTGCTTCATGCCGCCCGACGAGCCGATGGACTGGTAGTTGATCTTCGCGCCGGTGGCCTTGTTGTAGGCATCGGCCCACTTGGCCATGACCGGAGCGACGAAGCTGGAGCCGGCGCCGGTGACCGTGACGTCGGCGGCGTGCGCGCTACCGACTGCGAACAGGGCCGCGCAGGCGACCTTGGAGACGAAATTCATGGGGGCTTTCCTGGAGGTGTCTGACGACGAACGGCGCCACAATAAGTACTGTCAATGACAGTGTCGTGACACGCCCCGCCCCCGACAACGTCAGGCCGCGGCGCCTTTCAGGCTCGCAACGAGGCGCTTGGCCGCGCTCGACGCGACGATCTCCGACTGCGCCTCCACCATCACGCGCAGCAGCGGCTCGGTGCCGGACGGCCGGATCAGGATGCGCCCGCCGTCGCCCAGGTCGGCGGCCACCGACCGCTGCGCCTCGACCAAAGGCGCATAGCCTTCCCAGTCGAACCCCTTGCTGATCCTGACGTTGATCATCGTCTGCGGAAACAGCCTGACCGGCGCCGTCAGGTCGGCCAGCGACTTGCCGCTGCGGCGCAGCGCCGACAACACCTGAAGCGCGCTGACGATGCCGTCGCCGGTCGTGTGCTTGTCGAGGCACAGGATGTGACCCGAGCTCTCGCCGCCCCACAGCCAGCCGTTCGCGACCATCGCTTCGAGCACGTAGCGGTCGCCGACCTTGGCGCGCGCGAACGACACGTCGATGTCATTGAGCGCGTGCTCGACCGCGAGGTTGGTCATCAGCGTGCCGACGACGCCGGAGCGCTTGCCCTGGTCGACGCCGTCACGGACCACGACGTACAGCAGTTCGTCGCCGTTGTAGATGCGACCCGACGCGTCGATCATCAGCAGGCGATCCGCGTCGCCGTCGAGCGCGATGCCGAGGTCGGCCCGATGAGCCAGCACCGCCGCCTTGAGCGCCGCAGGATGCGTCGCGCCGATCTTCTCGTTGATGTTGAAGCCGTCGGGCGACGTGCCGATCGGGATGATCTCGGCGCCGAGCTCGTGGAACACGCAGGGCGCGACCTCGTAGGCCGCACCGTGGGCGCAGTCGACGACGATGCGCATGCCCTTGAGGTTGAGCTCGTTGGGGAACGTGCTCTTGCAGAACTCGATGTAGCGCCCTGCCGCGTCGTCGATGCGACGCGCTTTCCCGATCGACTCCGACGGCGCGCAGGTCAGCGGCTGATCGAGCAACGCCTCGATCTCGAGTTCGACCGAGTCCGGCAGCTTCGCGCCTTCGGCCGAGAAGAACTTGATGCCGTTGTCGTAATAGGGATTGTGCGAGGCGCTGATGACGACGCCGGCGGAAAGGCGCAGTGCACGGGTCAGGTAGGCCACTGCGGGCGTCGGGATCGGACCGGTGAGCTGCACGTTGACGCCGGCCGACGTGAAGCCCGCTTCGAGCGCCGCCTCGATCATGTAGCCCGAGACCCGCGTGTCCTTGCCGATCAGCACGGTCGGCTTGGCGCCGCGCGAGTCGTCCACCTCGTGACGCCGGAACACCTCGCCGGCCGCATGCCCGAGACGGAGCATGAAGTCGGCGGTAATGGGCGATTCCCCCACGCGACCACGGACACCGTCCGTCCCGAAATACTTTCTGCTCATTCTTTCAACCCCGCGTTTGCCGACCGCCTGTTTTCGAGTGGCCGGATGCTAACACCGGGGTGTCGACGCTCTAACGCCGTACAGCGTGCCAAACCCGCAGCGCGTCGACCGTCTCCGCGACGTCGTGGACACGTACGATAGCCGCTCCTGCGGTGACGGCAGCCAGCGCCGCGGCGACGCTGCCGGCCAGTCGCTTCCCGACGGGCCGGCCGGTCAGCGTCCCGATCATCCCCTTGCGCGAAAGCCCGACCAGGACCGGCCAGCCGAGGCCGACGATCGCATCGAGTCGGCGCAACAGCGTGAGGTTGTGGTCGAAATCCTTGCCGAAGCCGAAACCGGGGTCGACGACGATCCGGTCGGCGGCGATCGCCTCGTCGACCAGCGTGGCCGCGCGATCGATCAGGAAATCTCCGACTTCCCCCACGACATCGACGTAATGCGGGGACGACTGCATCGTGCCCGGCTCACCGCGCATGTGCATCACGCACAGGCCGCAGCCGGATGCCGCGACAGCCCTGCGCGCTTCGCTGCTGCCGAAGCCGGCGACATCGTTGATCATCGAGGCGCCCGCGTCCAGCGCGCGTCGCATCACGGCGGGCTTGCGCGTGTCGACCGAGATCGGCACGCGTGCATCGCGGAGTGCTGCGAGGAACGGCTCGAGGCGACGCCACTCCTCGTCGACCGCGACCTCGACCGCGCCGGGCCGCGTCGATTCCGCGCCGACGTCGACGATGTCGGCGCCTTCGTCCATCAGCCGTTCGGCATGATGCACGGCATCGGCGAGCGTCGCGTCGCGTCCGCCGTCGGAGAACGAGTCGGGCGTGAGGTTGACGATCCCCATGACCCGGGGACGCCCGAGGTCGAGAGAGAGGTCGAGAGAAAAGCGGCCGCAACGCAACGTACGCGGCGAGGCAGCCTCGCGCGGGCGTCGCGCATCGCCGATCGAGTCATTCATGGCTGCATCGTCATGGGCCGCATCGCCGTGACGCGGCCGGCGACGAGGATCGCGTCGAGGGATCCAAAGAAAATCGCCCGGGAGACCGGGCGATCGACTGCTTGAAACCGACGGCCCCGACCGAGCCGTCACCACATCGACATGCCGACCATGCGTCGATCAGGCCGGTGCGGTCGCGTTCGGCGGTGTGGCGCCGCTGCCCGACGTCGTGCTCAGGACCGGCACGTTGGTCGAGCTGCTGGGCGGCTTCGGCGGACGCGGCGGCTTGCCTTCGACGATGTCGTTGATCTGGTCGGCGTCGATGGTCTCCCACTCGAGGAGCGCCTTCGTCATGGCCTCGACCTTCTCGCGATTGTCGATGATGAGCTTCTTGGCGAGCCGGTACTGCTCGTCGATGATGCGACGGATCTCGTCGTCGACCTTCTGCATCGTCGACTCCGACACGTTCTTGGTGCTCGTGACCGAGCGGCCGAGGAACACCTCGCCTTCGTTCTCCGCATAGACCATCGGTCCGAGCGCATCGCTCATGCCGTAGCGCGTGACCATGTTGCGGGCCATCTCGGTCGCGCGCTCGAAGTCGTTCGAGGCGCCGGTGGTCATCTGATTCATGAACACCTCTTCGGCGATGCGACCGCCGAACAGCATCGAGATCTGCTGGAGGATGTAGTCGCGGTCGTATGAATACTTGTCCTTCTCGGGCAACGACATCGTGACGCCGAGCGCACGTCCGCGCGGGATGATCGTGACCTTGTGGACGGGGTCGCACTTGGGCAGCAGCTTGCCGAGGATGGCGTGGCCCGACTCGTGATAGGCCGTGTTGCGCTTCTCTTCGTCGTCCATGACCATCGTGCGGCGCTCAGCGCCCATGATGATCTTGTCCTTGGCCTTCTCGAAATCCATCATCTCGACGAGACGACCCGCACGGCGCGCCGCGAACAACGCGGCTTCGTTGACCAGGTTGGCCAGGTCGGCGCCCGACATGCCCGGCGTGCCCCGCGCGATGATGGCCGCGTTGACGTCCTGGGCGACCGGCACCTTGCGCATGTGCACGTTGAGGATCTGCTCGCGGCCGCGGATGTCGGGCAGCGGCACGACGACCTGACGATCGAAACGGCCCGGACGCAGCAGCGCGGGGTCGAGCACGTCCGGACGGTTGGTCGCGGCGATGACGATCACGCCCTGCCCGGTCTCGAAGCCGTCCATCTCGACCAGCATCTGGTTGAGCGTCTGCTCGCGCTCGTCGTTGCCGCCGCCGAGTCCAGCGCCACGCTGACGTCCGACCGCGTCGATCTCGTCGATGAAGATGATGCACGGCGCGTGCTTCTTGGCCGTCTCGAACATGTCGCGGACGCGCGCAGCACCTACGCCGACGAACATCTCGACGAAGTCCGAACCGGAGATGGAGAAGAACGGAACCTTGGCCTCGCCGGCGATGGCGCGGGCGAGCAGCGTCTTGCCGGTGCCCGGCGAGCCGACCATCAGCACGCCGCGCGGAATGCGCCCGCCCAGCTTCTGGAACTTGGACGGGTCACGGAGGAAGTCGACGAGTTCCGAGACGTCTTCCTTGGCTTCGTCGCAACCGGCGACGTCGGCGAAGGTGACCTGATTGCTGTTCTCGTCGAGCATCTTCGCGCGCGACTTGCCGAACGAGAACGCGCCGCCGCGCCCGCCGCCCTGCATCTGGCGCATGAAGAACACCCAGACGCCGATCAACAGCAGCATCGGGAACCAGGAGATGAAGATCTGCATCAGGAAGGATTGCTCCTCTTCCTGCTTGCCGGAGACCTGGACGCCGGCCTTCATCAAGTCGCCGACCATCCACAGGTCGCCGGGCGACGCGATGGTGTACTGCTTGCCATCGGTAGGCGTGACGTTGAGATTGCGCCCCTGGACCTCGACGCGCTTGATGCGGCCGCCCTTGGCATCGTCCATGAACTGCGAATAACTGACCGGCTCCGTCGTCTGATGCTTCGTCTCGAAATTCTTGAAGACGACGAACAGCACGAGCGCGATCACCATCCAGATCGCGGCCTTCGATAACATGTTGTTCAAAAGACTCTCCTGCCGACAGGACGTCGGCGTATGCGTGTCTACAGCGTTGCAGCGATCCAACTTGCAGCGGTCGAACGACCGATTCTAAACGCTCCCCTGCATGGACGCACCATCCGCCAGCCGAACGGCACGCCAAACAACACCCGCAATCTAAACCGAAACCTCACGAACGCCTCTCGCGAGGATGAAGGTCTCCGACGAACGGTCCCGCGACGCCTTCGGTTTGCGGGGTGCCACGGTCAGGAACTGCCGCTTCAACGCTTCGACGACCTGGCTGTAACCGCTGCCGTGGAACGCTTTCACGAGCAAAGCGCCGTCGGGCTTCAGGAACCGGACCGCGAAGTCGCTCGCCAGTTCGATGACGTGCTGCATCCGCGCCGCGTCCGCCAGCCCGACTCCGGAGAGGTTGGGGGCCATGTCGGAAAGCACAAGGTCGACGACGCGACGAGGTCGGCGAGACGGGCTTCGAGCTGCGCCAGGACGTCGTCCTCGCGGAAGTCGCCCTGGAAGAAGTCGACGTCCTCGATCGGTTCCATCGGCAGCAGGTCGAGCGCGATGATCCGGCCGCTGAAGGCCGATCCCTTCTTCATGCGCTCGCGAACCACCTGCGACCAGGAGCCCGGCGTCGCGCCCAGATCCACGACCACGCTGCCGGGGCGGATCAGCCGATCGGCGTCGTCGATCTCCCGCAGCTTGAACGCGGCGCGCGCGCGATAGCCGTGCTTCTGCGCGAGCTTCACGTACGGATCGTTGATGTGATCGTGCAACCACGAGTGGTTGAATTTGTTCTTCGCCATCGCTCGGGCTCGTTTCGCCCTTCCTTGTTATGCTCGGAAGCTTCGCCGCTCTCGCGGCGCGCTCGATCCGCGCGCTCGTCCCGTCATCATGTCGCAGTCCCTCAGTCCCGCCGAACGCCAGGAGCTCAAGGCTCTCGCCCATGCCCTGGCCCCGGTGGTCATCATCGGCGAGGCCGGGCTCACGCCGGCGGTGCTCGCCGAGATCGATCGCAGCCTCGCGGCGCACGAGCTGATCAAGGTCCGCGTCGGCGGCGACGATCGCGAGGCCCGCCTCGCGATGCGCGACCGCGTCGTGGCCGAACTCGACGCCGCGTCCGTTCAGGTGATCGGCAAGCTGCTCGTGTTCTATCGCGAGAAGCCGCCCGAGGCGCCGGCGCCGCTGCCGCGCGTCGCCAGGAAGGCCAAGGCCAAACGCGCCTACGCGCCGACCCGCAAAATCTCCAGCCGGAAGCTCAAGACCGCGCCGAGCCCGCCCCGCACCGCTCGCATCCGCAAGGCGGGCCAACGGTCTACGAAGAAGTCGTTCCAGGACCAGTAGCAGCCGGGGTCTCGTCGAGCAGACGCCAGGCCAGGAACAGCGCCAGTGCCACCAGCGCGAGATGCAGGATGCCACCGGTCGCATGCAGACTCGCGAACGATCCGGGCCAACCCGCGCCGTGACGGACGATGGCCGGCGCGATCCACGACAACTGCAATCCGGCGATCACCAGCAACGCGCATGCGATCGACCGATCGAGCACCACACGTCGCGTTCGCTGCATCAGCACGACTGCGATCGCCACGACCGCGGCAACCGTCGCGATCGTGTAGGCGCTGGTGAACGCACGGCCCGCGATGCGTCCGGCCAGCATGCGGTCGTCCGGCAGGTCGCGAAAGACCGAAGTCGCGACGTGGACCGAGAACAGCAGGGCTCCAACCGCCGCCGCGCAGAGCAGCGACGCCGCCTGCCGCACATAGCGTCGTGCGCCGCTCACGTCAGACGTAGCTGACCGACAGGATCTCGTACTCGCGGATGCCTGCCGGCGCCTGCACCTCGGCCACGTCGCCTTCGACCTTGTTGATCAGCGCCCGCGCGATGGGGCTCGAGATGGAGATCTTGCCGACCTTGATGTCGGCTTCGTCGTCGCCGACGATCTGGTAGACCACCTTCGCGCTGGCGTCCATGTCCTCGAGCTCGACCGTCGAGCCGAAGACCACGCGACCTTCGGCATCGAGCGTCGCGGGATCGATGATGGTGGCGTTGGACAACTTGCCTTCGAGGTCCTGGATACGGCCTTCGATGAAGCCCTGGCGTTCCTTGGCGGCGTCGTAGTCGGCGTTCTCGGACAGGTCGCCGTGCGCGCGCGCCTCGGCGATGGCGTTGATGACGGCGGGCCGGTCGACGGTCTTCAACTGATGGAGCTCGGCTCGCATCAGTTCCGCGCCACGGACGGTGACTGGAATGGTGCTCATGATCTGGTCTGGTTGGTGAGGGCGCCGCGTATACGTTGTCGTTGTTGTCGTTGTCGGCGTTGCGGAGCTGGCTGGACGCGATGTGCAGCATGAGCTGAGTGCATGCTGCGCTGTCTCGCAGGTTCCACGTAGCCAGGGCGGCGGCTGCAGTGGCAGGTGGTGGAACAGCG
>CAZZWS010000116.1:0-12912 GCA_964657795.1 Beijerinckiaceae bacterium | reverse complement strand
CAATCGAGTCCAGATCGAGGTCGAGATCCGCCGGCTGGTCACCGTCGATGCCCAATTGCCGCGCGAGGTCCACGAAATCCGTCGCCATCGCGTCGAACTCGCCAGCCATCACCGTCGGCGGCGCGGCGTCCGGTCCGTTCTCCAGCGGCCGCGCGACGTAGGCCGTCCGCAGTCCGGCGTCGGCCGCCGCGCGCAGGTCACTCGGATGACAGGCCACCAGCATCAGCTCGTCCGGCGCGATGCCGAGCAGGTCGGCGGTGCCGAGATAGGTCTCCGGGTCCGGCTTGTAATGACGGAACAGCTCGGCCGAGACGATGCAGTCCCACGGCAGCCCACCGTACTTGCCGAGTGCGGTCAACAACGAGAAGTTGCCGTTCGACAACGTCGTGACGACGAAGCGGCGCTTGAGCAACGCGAGACCGGGAACGCTGTCGGACCATGGATCGAGACGATGCCAGACGCGATTGAGATCGCCGCGTTCGATGTCGTCGAGGTCGAGGCTGAAGCGTTCGATCAGCTCGTCGAGGATCAGACGATGCAGCGCGTCGATTCGCAGCCACGGCAGCTCGCCGATGCGCACCCGGTGCATCGCGGGCTGGTAGCCGGCCCGCCACGCGTCCGCGAACGCCGCACCGTCGACCGTGAACCCCTTGGCCGCCGCGAGCGCGGCGACCTCGCGGATCACGCTGCCGCGCCAGTCCACGACGGTCCCGAAGACATCGAACGCGAGAGCCTTCGGCGGATGCTGGAACACGGGCAGGGTCATGGCAGGCGGCATGGAAGGGGCGTGAGGAGACGCGCGATCGGGGCAACGGCGGCACCCTGTTCAGTCCGCCCGCGTCCGATTTGGTTCATGTCGGACGGGCGACGGGTCGATCGCGCGGTAGCATTCGGTCCCGATCCGCGTCGTCGCAGGTCACGCCTCCCACCATGGTCAAGCCCGTCATCGAACACGCTCCCCAGTCCGACGAGAACGACGTCGCGTCCGATCCCGACGCGATCCGCAGCATGCTCGGCGCCGGCATGATGGAACCGTCGTCGCTCGACGCCGCGAGTTTCAGCAGCGGTCGCAACAGCGCGGAAGCCGCAGCCGACGTCGTGGCATCCATGCAGCCGCGGACCGTGCCCCGCGTCGTCACGGTCCCGAGTCGCACGCGCCTCGCGATCCTGCTCGCGGCGCTCGCGATGCTCGGTCCGTTCTCGATCGACGCCTATCTGCCGGCCTTCCCCGAGATCGAACGATCGCTCGACGCGTCCGCGCTGCAGGTCCAGCAGACCATGACCGCGTACCTGCTGGCCTTCGCGACGATGATCCTCTGGCACGGCGCGCTGTCCGACGCGCTCGGCCGTCGCATCGTCATCCTCGTGTCGCTGGTGGTCTTCGTGGTCGCGTCGTTCGGCTGCGCGTCGGCCCATTCGATCCAGTACCTGTGGGCGTTCCGCATCCTGCAGGGCCTGTCGGCCGGCGCGGGCATCGTCGTCGGCCGCGCGATCGTCCGCGATCTCTACGCGGGCCCCGAAGCCGAGAAGCTGCTGTCGCTGGTCACGATGATCTTCGCGATCGCGCCGGCCATCGCCCCCATCCTCGGCGGCTGGGTGGTCGAGACCTTCGACTGGCGGAGCATCTTCCTCGGGCTCTTCGTCTATTCGTTCCTGCTGCTGTGGGCCGCATGGCGCCTGCTGCCGGAGACCTTGCCCGTCGCGCAGCGGCAGGCGTTCAATGCGACGTCGCTGTGGGCGAGCTATCGGTCCGTGTTGTCGACCGTGCGCTTCTACGCCTACGCCGGGACCGTGGCCTTCGGCTTCGTCGGCCTGTTCATCTACGTCGCCGCGGCGCCGGTGTTCATCATCGAACACCTGCATCTTTCGCAGCGCGAGTTCGGCTGGTTCTTCATCCCGTCGGTCGCCGGCATCTTCCTCGGCGCGCTGTTGGCCAATCGGTCGGCGGGTCGCTGGAAGATCGGCAAGCAGGTGCGCACCGGCTTCCTGCTGATGGGGACCGCGTCGCTGGTCAACCTCGTCTACCACGTGTTCCTCGCACCCGCCGTGCCCTGGTCGGTGCTGCCGATCTTCTTCTACACGATGGGCATGTCGATCTCGGCGCCGGGCGTGACGCTGATGGTCCTCGATCTCTTCCCGACCCACCGTGGGGTCGCGGCGTCGTGCCAGTCGTTCGTCCAGACCATGCTCGGCGCGGTCGCGGCCGGCGTCCTGGCGCCGATCCTGTCGGTGTCTGCCTTGTGGCTGGCGATCGGTCAGGTGGTCTGCGTGGCCATCGGGCTGGCCTGCTGGCGGGTGGGCCGCTCGCGCAGCCTCGCCGGCCCGCGACCGCCTTGACGTGGCGCGGCCGCCATCGCGTGTAGAGTTTCATGAACGACGGCAGTCCGACCCCGAGTCGCGACCGACCGATCGACCAAGGAGACCCATGAGCACCCTAGCCGCGAGCCACAGCTCGGCGCCGGCCGATCCGACGCGCCACCTCGCCTTCTGGCCACCCGGCCTGCCGCGTCATCTCGCGCCGCCGGTGGACAGCCTCTGGTACAACCTCGAAGCTTCCGCCACGCGGAATCCTGACCATGCCGCGGTCGTGTTCTACGACTCGGTGCTGACCTACGGCGAGCTGCACCGACAGGCCACCGCCCTCGCTGGCTGGCTGCAGCGCCACGGCGTGGCACGCGGCGACCGGGTGCTGCTCGACTTCCAGAACAGTCCGCAGTTCGTCATCGGCTACTACGCGATCCTGCGCGCCGACGCCTTCATCGTGCCGGTCAACCCGATGCTGAAGACCGACGAGCTGCGTCACTACGTCGAGGACAGCGGCGCCCACATCGCGCTGCTCGCACAGGACAACTGGCCGCAGCTCGCGCCCCTGATGCGGGGACTGCCGGAAGGCATGGCCATCCTCGAACACGCGGTGGTCGGCGCCTACGCGGATGCGTTGACCGCGCCGACCGAACTGCCGATGCCCGACTTCGTTCGCGCCGCGAACACGGTCGAGAACACGACCCACGTGACGCGCTGGCAGGACGCCATCGCCGAAGCCTGCGTGCCGGGACCGCATCGGGCCGGCCTCGACGACTGGTGCGTGATGCCGTACACGTCCGGCACGACCGGCAGGCCGAAGGGATGCGTGCATACGCACCGATCGGTGATGCACGTGCTGATGAACGGCGTGATGTGGGGCGGTGTCGGGCCGGGCACCGTGGGGCTCGGCGTGGTACCGATGTTCCACGTCACCGGCATGCAGGCCATGAACTCGCTGATCGCGGCGGGCGGCACGATGGTCGTGCTGCCGCGCTGGGACCGGCACGTCGCGGCCGAGGCCATCGCGCGCTATCGGGTCACCAACTGGACCTGCATCCCGACGATGATCATCGACCTCTTCGCCAATCCGAAGATCGCCGAGTACGACCTGTCCAGCCTGACCTTCCTGTCCGGCGGCGGCGCCGCGATGCCCGAAGCGGTCGCGCAGAAGATCAAGAACCTGTGGGGTCTCGACTTCGTCGAAGGCTATGGACTGTCGGAGACCATCGCGGCGTCGCACACCAATCCCCCGCAGCGCGCCAAGAAGCAGTGCCTAGGCGTCCCCATCTGCGACACCGACTCGCGCGTCATCGATCCGGACACGCTGGCCGAGCGGCCGCAAGGCGAGACCGGCGAGATCATCACGCACGGGCCCGGCGTCTTCCAGGGCTACTGGAACGATCCGGACAAGACCGCGGCCGCGTTCATCGAACACGACGGCAAGCGTTTCTTCCGCACCGGCGACCTCGGGCGCATCGACGAGGACGGCTACTTCTTCATGGTGGATCGCCTGAAGCGGATGATCAACGCGTCGGGCTTCAAGGTCTGGCCCGCCGAAGTCGAGGCGATGCTCTATAAGCATCCGCTGGTGCAGGAAGCCTGCATCATCGGCACGTTCGACGCGTACCGTGGCGAGACCGTGAAGGCGTTGATCGTGACGAAGCCGGAACACCGCACCCCCGACAGCGCCGACGCCATCATCGCGTGGGCGCGCGAGCACATGGCGGCCTACAAGATTCCGCGCGTGATCGACTTCGTGGACGCGTTGCCGAAGTCCGGCACCGGCAAGGTGATGTGGCGCGCGCTGCAGGAGGCGGAGAACGCACGGACGACGCCGAAGGACGCGGCGTGACGGTCCGCCGTCACCAGGGGAGCTCGCGGCCGAGGTAATCCAGGTACTGCAGGCCTCCCCTGCCCGCTTGCGCATCGATGGTGTTCGCGAGGTTCGGGATGCTTTCCTCGATGCCGAGGCGCGCCGCCGGGCCGCCCAGCTCCGTCCGCACCCAGCCCGGCGCCATGAGCAGCAGCGTGCGCGGATCGTCGGCACGACGCGCGGCGAAACTGCGCATCAACGTGTTGAGCGCCGCCTTGCTGGCGCGGTAGACCTCGTAGCCGCCGTTCGTGTTGTTGGAAACGCTGCCCTGTCCCGAGGACATGATGCCGATCGTGCCGTCCGGAACGACGAGGTCCTGCAGGGTCTCGACGACGCGCATGGGAGCCAGCGCGTTGGTGACCATGACCCGCACGAACTCGTCGGTGGCGACATCGGCGATCGTTTCGCGATCGTCGTTCTTGACGCCCGCGTTGACGAACAGCAGTTCGAACGTCCTCGACGCGAGACGTGCGCGCAGCGCCGCCAGTTGTTCGGTGTCGACGATGTCGACGGTCTCGATCTCGAGCCGGCCGTCAGCGGCTTCCAGCAGCGCGTGCAGCTTCGAGCGCGAGCCGGCCCGTTCGGTCGCGACGACATGCCAGCCGCGCCCGAGGTATTCGCGGGCGAGCGCGAGGCCGAGGCCTCGCGATGCGCCGATCAGGAGAAGCGTCTTGCCGGACGTAGAAGAGGGCATCTGCGATTCTTCGCCGACGACGGGACTCGATGATCGCCCGTCCGGGCGATCGTCACTCCCCGGTCCCGGCATGAGAGCTGCGGTAGTGAGCCGGCACCCGCGTGCGTCCCCAGACGACGTGCCAGACGAACCCCGCCACCGCGACCAGACCCACGATCGAATGCACCCAGTGCATCGTGTCGTGACCGGCTTCGGGGCCATACATCAGATAGAGCGCGGTCCCGACCAGCCCGAGCAACAAAGCGAGGTTGATACCGCCGGCCCAGCGACTGCGCGCGGCGCGCCACGTCACGATGACGTGCTGCGTCGCCGACGCGCCGATCGCCATCGTGGCCACGACGGCCGTCAGTCCATGCGCGACCCACCACGGACGCGCCTCGGTCGGTGTCGCGTGCAAACCGTCGAGCAGCACGAACCAGCCGATGCCGCTCGCGGCGCAGAGACCGAGCACGACGTAGGTCGTGCGGCGCTGCCAGCGCGCCATCCGGCCGAGGCGAAGACGACTGGTCATCGCGCGGCGATCAATGCAGCAGTTGCGCGGCGTCGAACGTGCGCAACAACGTCGCGTCGAGCCGGCCGGCGATCGCGAGGACCTTAGTGAGTCCGTCCGCGATCACGCAGGTCGGCGCGATGACCGAGTACATCGTTCGACCCTCGACGACGCGACGCGCCTGGGGATCGACGATCGCGCTCGGCGACTGCGACCTGCCTTCGCGATAGGGCAGCGACGTCGCGATGGCGCCGTCGGCGAGCCGCCCGGCCTCGATCCATCGTCCGCCAGCGAGGTCGCGCAGGTGGATGGGCACCGGGTCGCTGCCGAGCACGCGGAGGTCACCGCCGGCGTTGACGACGGCGGCCGTGACACCGCAGGCGACCAGCGCATCGACGGCACGATCGACCGCGTAGCCTTTCGCGATGCCGCCGAGGTCGATGGACAGCGGCCGTCGATAGCGTACGCGCGAGTCGCCGAGCAAGACGACATCGTCGAAGGTCGCGGCGTCGGGCCCGATCGCTTCGCCGTGGCGGGGCAACAGTCCGCGTGCCACGAGGTCCGCGCCGACGGTGCAGTCGAAGAGCCCGTTCGACGCGTCGAACAAGCGACGCGCGTGCATGAGGACGTCGTGGAGCTCGGCGTCGGCGGCGACCTCGCACGTGCTCGCCGTGGCATTGAGTCGCGACAGCCCGCTCCGCGCATCGTGGAAGGACATCGACGAGGCGACGCGCGCGGCAGCCGCGAACGCGGCGGTCATCGCACGCTCGATCAGCGCGGCATCGAGCGACGCATCGTCGATGCCGATCTCGACGAACGTGCCCATCATCGGGCGGCAACGCCGATGAGTCGTCGGTCGACGAGGGGCGAGGCCGAGGTCAGGCCGCACGCTTCAGCACGAGGTCGTACATCGTCATCACGCGGCGCACGCCGTCGGTCACGTGCTTGCTCGACAACGTCGCCCCGCCGATGTTCTCGATGTCCTTGCCCAGCTTGATCTGAGCGTCCGCGCCCTTGCCGACGAACTGCTGGCGCCACGACGCGTCGGCCACTTCGTAGCCGTACGACTCGAGGTACTCGAGAATCTCGATGTCCTTGACCTTGCCGGCGGCGTCGATGCCGACCGCGTAAGTGATGGTCTCGTGCTTGCCGACCACCTCGTCGACGACGAACCACCCGCCGCCCGCGACCTTCCATACACGACGGCCATCGAACTTGAGGCTGACCGACGAAGCGGCGCGCAACTGGTCCTGCTGGTCGCTGGTCAGCACCACCGGCGCCGGCGTCATCGCCGCGTTGCCGAACATGGTGTGCTGCGCCTGTTCGACCGACAGGTAGATCTTGGCGTGGGCGCCGATCGGCACCACGAGGGCGGCCGCCGCGAGCGGCAAGGCAATGGGCTTCCAGTTCATGAAACGACGACCTCGGGACTTCAGTTGAGGGGGATGCCGACCTTCAGCACGTACTGATTGCGGCCGTGATTGTCCCAGACCTTGCCGAGCGAACAGTCGGCGGTGCCATCGGCATAGCAGCGGCCGCTGATCTGATGACGCCACGTCAGCGTCGCCCAGAAATCCTTGGCCCCGTAGTGCACCGACGGGCCGATGAAGTTCGCGGTCTGGGTGTGCGTGTTGTAGAAATAGCCGTCGGAGTCGTGATGCCAGCGACCTTCGAGGCCCGCGCTCAGGTTGTCCGCGAAGCGATAGCTGACGCCGTACAGCAGGTCGAGCATCGTGTTGCGGATGATGCCGTCGCCCGCGTACTTCTCCTTCTCCTGCTCGACCAGCCCGTTGGCGACGAAGATCAGCCGGTCGTCGAGAAAGTTGGATTGCAGGATCAACCGGTATTCGAGTTCGTCCTCGAGCTGTCCGAAGGTCGGCTCGAAGTAGACGCCCACCCCGACCGGCGACGTGACCGGGTTGGTGATGCGCCAGATGATCTCGGCGGAGCCGCCGTCGATGCGCTTGCGGTTGTACGGGTCCTGGTTGTTGCGTGAACTCGGGACGCCGAACCCGGCCGTGCACGGAACCTGCGTGCAGGTCTCGGGGCTCAGATAGTTGTTGTTGGCCTGGACGCGGAACGCGTTGAGGTAGCCGGAGATCTGGATGTCGTTCGTCAACCCGTACTCGAGTTCGGAACGCAGTTCGGTGAGGTTGTAGCTGCCGACCGCCTGGCCATGCGTGGTGTCGACGCGCTGCTCGAATTCGAACTTGCCCTTCGGCTGCAGATCGAGCGTGTAGACGAAGCCGAACAGATCTTCGCCCGCCATCGCGCCGCCCGCGACCGCCATGCCCACCAGGAACGCCGCCAGCCGGCGCCCGCTTCGCCATCCTTGCATGAACCACTCCCGTAAACGTATCGTTATTGATAACGATTCGTATTCTAAATCATCGAGGTGGTTTGGGGAAGTTCGGGAGTTGGCGGATATTGCAAGGCACCGAAGTTGTGTGAATCTCGCCGCGACGCCGACGTTTTGTGAATCTCGCCGCGCCGCGTCGAGGTGTGCGGGGCGCGCCGAAAAGCCTAGCGCTGCATCTTCATCATCTGGTCCATGGGCATCATGTTGTGGTTCAGATGCATCATGATCCACAGCGAGCCGAACACCAGCAGCATGACGATCAGCACGCCGAACGCCAGGGCCAGGACGTTGTTGACGTTGTCGGGTCCCGTCGTCAGGTGGAGGAAGAAGACCAGATGCACGCCCATCTGTGCGATGGCCAAAACCGACAGGGCGATGGGAATGCTGGGCGCCCACACGAGCGTGCTGCGCGCCATGTAGAACGACACGAGCGACAGGCCGACCGCGAGCCCGAAGCCGATCAGGTAACCGTAGACGCCTTGCGCGATCTCGTTGCGACCGACGCGTTCGTCGCCCGGCGCGCTGTCGCCGTGCTGCAGTTCGTGATCGGACGCGGTCGTCCCCTGATTGCCGACGTTCATGAACCGATCCCCACCAGGTAGACCAGGCTGAACAGCGCCACCCAGATGATGTCGAGGGTGTGCCAGAACAGGCTGAAGCACAGCATGCGGCGCAGGATGTCGTCGCGATAACCCTTGGCGAATACCTGCGCCATCATCGTCAACAACCACAGCAGACCCGCCGTCACGTGGAAGCCGTGGCAACCGATCAGCGCGAAGAAGGACGACAGGAAGGCGCTGCGGCTCGGGCCGGCGCCGTGCTCGATCATGTCCGCGAACTCGCGGACTTCGAGCGTGAGGAACGCGGCGCCGAGGACGAACGTGACCGCCATCGAGACGTAGAACAGCCGACCGTTCTTCGCCTGCGCGCCGATACCGGCGAGACCGCAGAACAGGCTCGAGGTCAGCAGGCACGCGGTCTCGATCGCGACGTTGTTGAGCTCGAAGAGGTCGTGTCCGCTCGGGCCTCCCGCCGTGCTGTTCGTCAACACCGCGTACGTGGCGAAGAACGCCGCGAACATGATGATGTCGCTGATCAGGAAGATCCAGAAGCCGTAGCCGACGACGATACGCTTCGACTCGCCGTGACCGTGCCCCTCGGTCAGATCGGCGCCGTGTCCGTGTCCCTTCGACCGGCTGTCGTTGCCCGGCACCATGCTGACCGCGCCGCTCATGATGCGGTCGCCAGGCGCGACAGGGCCGCGCTGCGCGTCCGCCGGTTCTCGCGATCGATCCGCGCGACCTCGTCTGCCGGGATCAGCTCTTCGTGCTCGTCGCGCCAGGCGAACACCACGAAGGTGCCGAACGCGCCGACGAAGGCGGCGATGACCATCCACCAGATGTGCCAGATCAATGCGAAGCCCATGATGGTCGCGAAGAACGCACAGATGAATCCCACCGGGCTGTTGCGCGGCATCTCGATGTCGACGTACTTCGGCTCTTCGGACAACGACGCCCGTTCGCGCGCGGCGCGCTTGACGACCCAGTAGGTCTCTTCGCCTTCCACGTTGGGCAGCACGGCGAAGTTGAACAGCGGCGGCGGCGACGCGGTCGCCCATTCCAGCGAACGACCGTCCCACGGATCGCCGGTCACGTCACGCAGTTCTTCGCGATGGCGGATGCTGTAGACGACCTGCCAGATCTGCAGACCGATGCCGACCGTGATCAGCAACGCGCCGACCGCGGCGACCAGCAACCAAGGACGCCACTCGGGCACGTCGTAGTGCTGCATGCGGCGTGTCATGCCTTCGAGGCCCAGCCAGTAGAGCGGCATGAACGCGACGTAGAAGCCGACGATCCAGAACCAGAACGCCGCCTTGCCGATGCCTTCGTGCAGCTTGAAACCGAAGGCCTTCGGGAACCAGTACGTGTACCCGGCGAACGCGCCGAACAGCACGCCGCCGATGATGACGTTGTGGAAGTGCGCGACGAGGAAGAGGCTGTTGTGCAGCACGAAGTCGGCCGGCGGCACCGCGAGCAGCACCCCGGTCATGCCGCCGATCACGAACGTCACGACGAAGCCGATCGCCCACAACACCGGTGTCGCGAACACGATGCGACCGCCGTACATCGTGAACAGCCAGTTGAAGATCTTCACGCCGGTGGGTACCGCGATGATCATCGTGGCGATGCCGAAGATGGCGTTGACGTCGCCGCCGGCGCCCATCGTGAAGAAGTGATGCAGCCACACCATGAAGGCCAGCAGGCAGATCGCCATCGTCGCGACGACCATCGACCGATAACCGAACAGCGGCTTCCTCGAGAACGTGGAGAACACTTCGGAGAAGATGCCGAAGGCCGGCAGGACCAGGATGTAGACCTCGGGGTGACCCCAGGCCCAGATCAGGTTCATGAACATCATCATGTTGCCGCCGCCGTCGTTCGTGAAGAAGTGGAAGTCGAGGTAGCGGTCGAGCAACAGCATCGCGAAGGTCGCGGTGAGGATGGGGAACGCGGCGACGATCAGCAGGTTCGACGCGAGCGTCGTCCAGCAGAACATCGGCATCCGCAGATAGCTCATGCCAGGCGCGCGCACCTTGAGCACGGTGGTGACCAGGTTGACGCCCGACAGCAGCGTGCCGATGCCGGAGATCTGCAGCGCCCACAGGTAGTAGTCGACGCCGACACCCGGCGAGTATTGAAGCTCCGACAGCGGCGGATACGGCAGCCAGCCGGTCTTCGCGAACTCGCCGATGAAAAGCGAGATGTTGACCAGCAGCGCGCCGGTCGCGGTCATCCAGAAGCCGACCGAATTGAGCGTCGGGAACGCGACGTCACGCGTACCGAGCTGCAGCGGCACGACGAAGTTCATCAACCCGATGACGAACGGCATGGCCACGAAGAAGATCATCATCGTGCCGTGCGCGGTGAAGATCTGATTGTAGTGATCGGGCGGCAGGTAGCCCGGCGCATTGAACGCCAGCGCCTGCTGCGAACGCATCAGCAACGCGTCGGAGAAGCCGCGCAGCAGCATCACCATCGCGAGGATCACGTACATGACCCCGATCTTCTTGTGGTCGACGCTCGACAGCCATTCCTTCCAGATGTACGGGAAATGACCCTTGACGAACGTCCACACCAGCACCGCCGTGATCGTCACGGCCACGACGCCCGATGCGACCATCACGATCGGCTGGTCGAACGGGATGGCCGACCAGCTCAGCTTGCCCAGGAGATTCATGGCTTGATTTCCGGCTTGACCGCGGCGCCGTTGCGTTCCGTCTCGGGACCGGGGCCGGGCAGCAGCTTCTGCGAGACGATGTCGTCGAAGAGATTCCTCTCGACGGCGGCATACGTGGAGGGGGGCACGCCGATGCTTTGCTTGGCGAGCTCGTTATAGGCGGCGACGTCGAGTGTCGGTCCGGCTTCGCGGGTGTGGTTCACCCAGCGCGCGAAGTCCGTGGCGGACAACGCCCGCACCTGGAAGTGCATGTCCGAGAAACCCTCACCGCTGTAGTGGCCCGACAGGCCATGGAAGGTGCCCGGCTGATCGGCCTGCAGGTAGAGCTGCGTGGCCATCCCGTTCATCGTGTAGATCATGCTGCCGAGCTGCGGGATGAAGAACGTGTTCATCACGCTGGACGACGTCAGCGAGAAGTGGACGGGCACCCCCGCCGGCACGACGAGTTCGTTGATGCTCGCGACCCGCTGTTCGGGATAGATGAACAACCACTTCCAGTCGAGCGACACCACCTGGACGTCGATGGCCGGCGAGGACGATTCGAGCGGCTTCGCGGGATCTAGCTCGTGCGCGCCGATCCACGTGACGCCGCCGAGCAGGATGATCGTCATCGTCGGAATGGCCCAGACCACGATCTCGATGCGGCCCGAGAACTCCCAGTCCGGCAGGTACGTGGCCTTCCTGTTCGAGGCGCGGTACCACCAGGCGAACGCGGCGGTGGCGATGATCGTCGGGACGACGATGGCCAGCATGATCGCGAGCGAATCGATCAGGATCGTGCGGTCCGCCTGCCCGACCGCGCCTTTCGAGTCGATGACGATGGGAGCGCACGCGGCGAGTGCAACCGATGTCAGTCCCAGCAGCCCGCGCAAGAGATGGCGCGACCGGCGCAGGAGCGCGCGGCTGATCACAGAGGTTCTGTTCAAGTTCATGAAGGCTGGAACCCGGTGCCGATGTCCGGGTGCCGCAACGATACGCAGCATCCGCCGACCCCGATCGCCGCGCGAAATAGGCTTCTCGCGACGGACTGGAGGATACACCTGATTGCGACTTGGCGCGTTCTGTGCATGCGCATGATCGGAGCATTCCGAGAGCGCCGCGCGGGCCGACCGAAGCGAGATAACTCAGCTCGTCCGGCTGACGAAGCGCTGCAACCGTTCCGTCTTAGGCGAAGTGAGCACTTCCCGCGCGTCGCCCTCCTCCGCGATCTCGCCCTGATGCAGAAAGATCACCCGGCTGGCGACATCGCGCGCGAAGGCCATCTCGTGCGTGACCACGATCATCGTGCGGCCTTCCTCGGCCAGCGTCCGCAGCACGGCGAGGACCTCGCCGACCAGTTCGGGATCGAGCGCCGACGTCGGCTCGTCGAACAGCATCACCTGCGGCTCCATCGCGAGAGCCCGCGCGATGGCGACGCGCTGCTGCTGCCCGCCCGACAGGAACGCCGGGTGGCGATCCTCGACACCGACCAGCCCGACCTTGGCCAGGTCGCGACGCGCGCGGGCGACGGCCTCGTCGCGCGACAGCTTCTGCACCCGCATCGGCGCCTCGATGACGTTCTGCAGGGCCGTCATGTGCGACCACAGGTTGAAGCTCTGGAACACCATCGCGAGTTCGGCCCGGATGCGCTGGAGTTGCTTCGCGTCGCGCGCCTGCAGCATGCCGTCGCGCGCCATCGTCAGAGCGAGCGACTCGCCGGCGACCTCGATCGTGCCGGCGTTGGGCCGCTCCAGCAGATTGATGCAGCGAAGCAGCGTGCTCTTGCCCGAACCCGACGAGCCGATCACACCGATCACGTCGCCGGTGCGCGCTTCGAGCGAGACGCCACGCAACACCGGCTGACCGCCGAAGTGCTTGACGATGCCGGAAACCTTGAGTTTGGCGGTCACGTCGACGTCGGAGTGATGGACGACGAACGTGGGGACGGACTCATGCACGTCGGACTCGTGCAC
>CAZZWS010000115.1:8318-12931 GCA_964657795.1 Beijerinckiaceae bacterium | reverse complement strand
GGAACGAAAGCGATGGGGAAACGATGCATGGTGATCTCCGGTGAGAGGCGACGCTGCCGCATCGGCCGACGCGGTGAACGGACCATGCCCGCAGGGCTCGCGAGGCGGCGAGCACGACTCTCAAAGCCGCAACCTGCAATACACCGCGTATCATCGGGCGATACCAGTGCTCGATCCGACCGCCGCGTCCGGTCTGGTATTCGCGATGCTGGAAACGGAGACCCGGATGGCCCAGAGCGCCTTGCTGATCGAACGCCTCAAGCAGGAACTGAAGGCGCGCGGCATCACGTATCGCGACGTCGCCGCGGCGATCGACCTGTCGGAAGCCAGCGTCAAGCGCCTGTTCTCGCGGCACGATCTCACGCTGTCGCGCCTCGACGCGATCTGCGCGCTCGCGGACCTGGAATTGACCGATCTCACGCGCGGCATCGATCCCGACGATCGCCTGCTCGGCGAGCTCACCGAAGCGCAGGAAGCCGCCCTCGTCGCCGATCCGCTGATCTTCGTGACGGCGACGGCCACGCTCAACCTGACGACCTTCGACCAGATTCTCGCGAGCTACGCGCTGTCGGCGGCGCAACTCGTGAAGGCCCTGGCACGGCTCGACAGGCTCGGCTTCCTGCGCCTGCTGCCCAACAATCGTTATCGCCTGCTGGTGTCGCGGACCTTCCGCTGGCGGCCGAACGGTCCGATCCAGCGCTACTTCAAGGCCAACGCCGCCGAGTATTTCGACAGCGCGTTCGACGGACCGCACGAGTTCATGGTGCTGCTCAATGCGCGACTGTCGCGCGCGCACGCGGCAGCGCTGGTCGATCGTCTGGAGCGGGTGGCGAAGGACTTCTCGGAACAGCACGTCGACGATGCGCGGCTGCCACCGGCGCAACGCCATCCCGTGAGCCTGCTGCTGGCGGTACGACCGTGGCAACTCGGCTACATGCGCGACCTGCAGCGGGGTGCACCGGCCACCACGCGAAAGATCCGGGGCGCTCGCTGACCCGTCTCGCCTATCGGGGCCGGTGCAGCTTGAACAATTGAGCCGGGCCGATCTCGAAGTAGTCCGCGGGACCGCCGCCCCGCAACACGTGGCCGGCGTTCGCCGTGTCGTAGACGCCGTCCTTCAACGAGCCCCGCGCGATGTGGACGGCGACGACTTCGCCGAGCGTGAGCCAGCTGTCGATCGGATCACCCGCCGCGCTGCGCAACTGTCGAACGTCGATCGACCTGCATTCGAACGTCACGGGACTCTCCGCCACGCGCGGCACGTCGACGACGGTCGATGAGACGGTTGTGAGGCCCCCCAGCACGAACTCGTCAACCTCTGGACCCACGGCTGCACAGGTCGCGTTCATCCGCTCGACCAGCGCGCGCGTGGTCAGGTTCCAGACGAACTCGCCGGTGGCCTCGATGTTGCGCACCGTGTCCTTGTAGCCGATGCTCGAGAAGCCGACGATCGGCGGCGTGTAGTTGAACGCGTTGAAGAAGCTGTACGGCGCGAGGTTCAGCGTGCCGTCGGGCGCGCGCGTCGAGATCCAGCCGATGGGCCGGGGACCGACGATGGCGTTGAACGGATCGTGCGGCAGGCCGTGGCCGTTCTTCGGTTCGTAGGAGTGGATGTCGTCGGTCATCGCGCTGCTGTGAGGGGAATGATGTCGTCGCTCATCGAAGCCAGCGTCGCATACACGCAGTAGGCCGCGTACGCGTCGTTGGCCGCGTACAGCCGCTGCTTGTCGTCCAGGATCGGTCGCGCCCAGTTCGACGTCGTCTGGCGCTTGGACTTCTGCAGCCGGCGATCGAACAGGATGGCGATGGCCGCGCGCACGCCGATCGACTTGCGGAAGCCTCGTTCGCGGAACAGGTCGTCGATGTCGACCACCGCGCGCGGCTCGATGCCGAGCTTGGCGCGGATGTGCTTGAAGTCGGAGCTCAAGCCGAAACCCGCCTTCAGCACGCGGTCGGACGCCAATAGTGCCGCGGTGAACGGGCGTCCCTCCGCGATATGCGACTGGAACAGCCACGCGTCGGTCGCCGTCGCGAACTGCACGACGTGCGGACCGTCGCTGACCGCGCCGACGTCGAACAGCGGCTTCGACTCCGTATCGAAGCCGACCACCGCCGCCGCTTCGATCGCGGCGGTCGCCGCCTCGAACTCCGCAAGGGTCGCCGGCACGTGGATGCGCGACAGCGGCAATCCGTCGAACGGCGTCAGCAGCGCGATCTGTTCCTTCGAAGGCGCTTCCTGCCGTGACGGCATCAGGACCTGCCTGCCTTCGTCGAGCCATGGGCCTCGATCGCCTCGATCTCGTCCATGATCCGGTTCATCCGCGCGACGATCGAGCGATATGGCGCGGGCGAAGCGAGGTCCACGCCGGCCTTCTTCACGAGTTCGTACGGATAGCCCGAACCCCCGGCCGACAGCAGGCCGAGATAACGGGCCTGCGCGCCCGGCTCGTCGTTCAGGACGCTGTCGGCGAACAGCGAACTCGCCGAGATCGACGTCGCGTACTGGAACACGTAGAACGCGCCGTAGAAGTGCGGGATGTAGGCCCACTCGATCGTGTCCACGTCGTCGATGATGACCGCGTCGCCGTGATACTTCTTCAGGATGTCCGCGTAGATGGTCGTCATGTCGGCGCCAGACAGGCTCTCGCCGGCGTCGACCTTGGCATGCACGGCACGCTCGAACTCCGCGAACATGGCCTGGCGGAAGAACGTGCCGCGCAGGTTCTCCAGAGCCGAGCCGAGATACAGCAGGCGCTCGTCGTCGCTCTTCGCGATGTCGAGCATGTGCTTCAACAGCAACGCCTCGTTGAAGGTCGATGCGATCTCGGCCACGAAGATCGGATAGTTGGCGGTGGCGAATGGCTGCGCCTTCTCGGCCAGCACGGTGTGCATGGCATGACCCCACTCGTGCGCGATCGTCGTCACGCCTTCGTAGTCGTCGTTGAAGTTGGCCAGCACATAGGGATGCACGTCGTACGCACCCGGATTCATGTGCGCGCCCGACAGCTTGTGCGGGCGCGGATAGGCGTCCATCCAGCGATGATCGAAGCCGTTCTTCATCGCGGCGACATAGTCCGGGCCGAGCGGCGCGACGGCTTCGAGCGTCAGGCGCTTCGCATCGTCGAGGCTGTATTTCACGTCCACCTTCACCAGCGGCGGATAGATGTCGTAGTAGTGCATGTCGGTCACGCCGAGCAGCTTCGCGCGGAGGCGGAAGTAGCGCTGCAGCGTGCCCACGTTGGCGTCGGCCTCCGAGATCAGCGTGTCGTAGACCGCGACCGACACGGCGTTGGCGTCGAGCCGCGCCGTGATCACGTCCGGGTAGCGATGGACCTTCGCGTTGACGGAGTCGGTCTTCATGCTGGCGTAGAGCGTCGAGCCGAACGTCTTCTCGAACTGCTTCATCGCGCCGAAGAAGGCGTCCATCACGAGCTTGCGATCGGCGCGGTTCTGCGCGGCGCGGTACTTCGTGTAGGCGGACTGGTCGAGCCTGACCATCGTGCCGTCGGACAGCTTGACGGTTGGCCACGGCAAGTCCGAGGTCGCGAGCAAGGTGTACGTCGAGTCGGCGTCCTCGCGCGTCAGGCCGAAGGCGGCGACGATGCCTTCGCCGCCGGCGTCGAGCGTGTGCGGAGCCGTGCGCAGGATGTCGTCGAGCGAATGACGATACTTGAGCAAGGACCTGTCCTGCGCGAGGAAGCCGTCGATCTTCTTCTTGCCGATGGCCAGGATCTCGGGGCTCATGAACGACGTGGCCTCCGTGAGCTTCGCGTCCAGCAGTTGCGTCTTCTGGAAAAACGCGAGTCCACCGCTGTCGGCCGTGTTCTGGTTGTAGATTTCCTGGCCGTAGACGCCGAGGCGACCGGCGCGCTTCTGCACGTCGTCCAGCAGGTCGGTGCAAGCCTTGAAGCGTGCGACCGAACGGCCGAGCTGGCCCTTGCAGCCGGTCAGCTGCGTCATCTGATCGGTCAGCCGCGCCGCATCGGCGTCCCATGCGGCCGAAGTGGCGTAGAGGTCGGCGAGGTTCCAGCGGTCCTGCTCGGGCTCGGCGTGAGCCAGTGTCGCGAAAGCGGCGGACAGCACGACCGCCAGGATTTTGATGGGCACGAGATGCTCCGGCAATGACGAAACGCGGATTCTCGTCGAATCCTTCTGGATACGCTAACCGGCTTGCGGCTCGTCGTGCTTCGCCATCCCGTACCCACCACCACCCGGCGTCTCGATGACGAACACATCGCCCGGCTGCATCTCCGCACTCCCGACGTGCGGCACGATCTCTTCGCTGCCGTCGCTCCGGATCACGATGTTGCGGCCGAGCGCGCCGGGCTCGCCGCCGGCCATCCCGAACGGCGGCACGATGCGGTTGTTCGACAGCATCGCCGCGGTCATCGCTTCGAGGAAGCGCACCTTGCGGACGCCGCCGTTGCCGCCATGCCAGCGTCCCGCTCCGCCGGAGCCCGCGCGGATCTCGTAGCTTTCGAGGCGCACCGGGAAACGGAACTCGAAAACCTCCGGGTCCGTGAGCCGCGAGTTGGTCATGTTGGTCTGGACGACGTCCGTTCCGTCGAAGCCCTCGCTCTGATCGTCACCGTCGTCGCCGCCGCCGTCGCCCT
>CAZZWS010000115.1:0-8308 GCA_964657795.1 Beijerinckiaceae bacterium | reverse complement strand
CGTCGTTGACTCCTGCGCCGGAGCCGCCGGAGATCGTCTCGTAATACTGATGGCGCGCGTTGCCGAACGTGAAGTTGTTCATCGTCCCCTGTGCCGACGCCATCACGCCGAGCGCTCCGTACAACGCGTTGGTGATGCAGCTCGACGTCTCGACGTTGCCCGACACGACGGACGCCGGGAAGTGCGGCCTCAGCATCGAGCCGTCGGGGATGATGACGTTGAGCGGCTTCAGGCAGCCGGCGTTGAGCGGGATGTCGTCGTCGACCAGTGTGCGGAACACGTACAGCACCGCGGCCATGCAGATCGCCGACGGCGCATTGAAGTTGTTGGTCTGCTGCGGCGACGTGCCCGTGAAGTCGATCGTCGCGGAGCGCTGCTCGCGATCGACCGTGATGGCCACTTCGATCACGGCGCCGTTGTCGAGCGGCAGCGTGAAGCGGCCGTCCTTCAGCACGCCGACGACGCGGCGCACGGCCTCTTCGGCATTGTCCTGCACGTGCTTCATGTACGCGACCACCACGTCGAGACCGAAGTGCTCGACCATCTTGCCCAGCTCCTCGACGCCCTTCTGATTGGCCGCGATCTGCGCGCGCAGGTCGGCGATGTTCTGGTCGGGATTGCGGGCCGGATAGCGCGCGGCGGCGAAGCGGGCGCGGATGTCTGCTTCGAGGAACTGGCCGCTGCCCGCGCCGTCGCCATCGCCATCGACCAGCTTGACATTGTCGAACAGCGCGCCCTCCTCCTCGACGTGCGTCGAGTACGGCGGCATCGAGCCCGGCGTCGTACCGCCGACGTCGGCGTGATGGCCGCGCGAGCCGACGTAGAACGTCGGGCCATCGGTCGAAGCCGAAGCGACATAGACCGGCGTGATGACGGTGATGTCGGGCAGGTGCGTGCCGCCGTGGTACGGATCGTTGAGCACGAACACGTCGCCCGCTCTCATGGCGCCTTCGTTCTTCGAAATCACGGTCTTGATGCTTTCACCCATCGAGCCGAGATGCACAGGCATGTGCGGCGCATTGGCGATCAGGTTGCCTGCGGCGTCGAACAACGCGCACGAGAAGTCGAGGCGCTCCTTGATGTTGACCGAATACGCCGTGTTCTGCAGCGCCACGCCCATCTGCTCGGCGATCGCCATGAACAGGTTGTTGAAGACTTCCAGCATCACCGGGTCGACGTCGGTGCCCATGGCGCGCCGCGCGACGCGGGGCACGACGCGGGTCATCACGATGTGATCGAGCGGCGTGATCACGGCCTGCCAGCCGGGCTCGACGATGGTCGTGGCGTTGGGCTCCGCGATGATCGCCGGCCCGTCGACGAGGTCGCCCGGCGCGAGATTGCCGCGCACGAACAGCGCGGTGTCCTGCCAGTGGCCCGCCACGAACATGCGGACGTGATGATCGGCCCGGGGCTTGCCTGCGGACGTCTCACGCTCGCCCGGCGGCGGCGTCGCCACGGCATCGGAACGCCCGATCGCCTCGACGGAGATGGCTTCCACGATCAACGCGCGGCCGGGCATCAGGAACGAGTAGCGCTTGCGGTACTGCGCCTCGAACGCCGCCTGCATCGTCGCGATGTCGCCGGCCGCCACGATCAACGCCGAATCGGTGCCCTGGTAGCGCAGATGAACGCGCTGGCGCGTGTCGATCCGCGACCGCTCGACGCCCTGCTCGGTCAGCGCACCGATCGCGTCGCTTTCGATCGCGACGAGCTCCGCCTGCAACGCATCGAAACCCTCGGCGGCGAGCGGCGCCTCGATCGATCGTTCCTTCGACGCCGTCTGGTCGGCGAGTCCCATGCCGTAGGCCGACAGCACACCGGCCAGCGGATGCGCGAACACCCGCGTCATGCCGAGCGCGTCGGCGACGAGGCAGGCGTGCTGGCCGCCTGCGCCGCCGAACGTGCACAGCGTGTACCCGGTGACATCGTGACCGCGCTGCACCGAGATCTTCTTGATCGCGTTGGCCATGTTGCCGACGGCGATGTCGATGAAGCCCTCGGCGATGGCTTCGGGCGGCATCCGCGCGCCGCCCTGCTTGACGATGTCGTCGGCCATCGCGGCGAAGCGTCGCCGCACCACGTCGGCGTCGAGCGCCTCGTCGGCCCGCGGACCGAACACGCGCGGGAAGTGCGTGGGCTGCAGCTTGCCGAGCATGACATTGCAGTCGGTGATCGCCAGCGGACCGCCGCGTCGATAGCTGGCGGGTCCCGGATTGGCGCCGGCCGAGTCCGGTCCGACCCGCAGCCGCGCGCCGTCGAAATGCAGGATCGATCCGCCGCCCGCCGCGACCGTGTGGATGCTCATCATCGGCGCGCGCATGCGCACGCCCGCGACCTGCGTCTCGAACTCGCGCTCGAACTCGCCGGCGTAGTGCGAGACGTCGGTGGAGGTGCCGCCCATGTCGAAGCCGATGACGCGCTCGAAGCCGGCCGTCTCGCAAGTCCGCGCCATGCCGACGATGCCGCCGGCCGGTCCGGACAGGATCGAGTCCTTGCCGTGGAAGCGGCGCGCATCGGTCAGGCCGCCGTTGGACTGCATGAACTGCAGCGAGACGTCCGGCAGCTCGGCGGCCACGCGATCGACGTAGCGCGCGAGGATCGGCGACAGGTAGGCGTCGACCACCGTCGTGTCGCCGCGCGGCACGAACTTCATCAACGGGCTGACGCGATGCGAGACCGATATCTGGGTGTAGCCGATCTCTTCGGCCATCGCCGCGACGCGCGCTTCGTGGTCGGTGTAGCGATAGCCGTGCATGAAGACGATCGCGATGGTGCGAAAGCCCTCTTCCCAGGCGGCCGCGAGCGACGCGCGCGTCGTGGCCTCGGCTAGCGGCGCGACGATCTCGCCGCGCGCGCCGATGCGTTCGTCGACCTCGACGACCTTCGAATACAGCATCTCCGGCAGCCGGATGCGGCGGTCGAAGAGCCGCGGCCGGTTCTGGTACGCGATCCGCAGCCCGTCGCGAAAGCCCCGCGTGACGAACAGCACGGTGCGTTCGCCCTTGCGTTCGAGCAGCGCATTGGTGGCCACCGTCGTGCCCATCTTGACGGCGTCGATCCGCGCGACCGGCAGCGGCTCGTCCTTCGTGACGCCGAGCAGATGGCGGATGCCCGCGACCGCCGCATCGGCGTACTGCTCCGGGTTCTCGGACAGCAGCTTGTGCGTGACCAGCGAGCCGTCGGGTCGGCGACCGACCACGTCGGTGAAGGTGCCGCCGCGATCGATCCAGAACTGCCAGCGATCTGCGGCGGCGCCGGATGGATCGGCAGGGGGATCGACGTTGCGCGGTGGTGACATGGCTTGCCGGCGGACGGATGAGGAGGCCCCGGACGATGCCGTAGGCCCGGGATCGCCAAGTCTAAGGTCATTCCGGGGATCGGCGAGCCGCTCGCGACGACCGCGACACGGCCCGGCAATTGCTTCAGCGATTGCTCGGCCGCCCCGGACGAAGGAACATGCGATCGATCGTCGTCGCGTCCACCGTCACGCCTACGTCCATTCCTGGAGATCTGCCTCATGAGAGTTGTTCCGCACTTCGTGCCCATCGTGGCCGCTTCGATGACCTTGCTGACGGCCCTGTTCGGGGCGAGTGCCGCCGTCGCCCAGCAGGAAGTGAAGATCGGCGTGATCTACCCGTTGACCGGCTCGGCCGCGTCGACCGGCGCCGAGATGAAGGACGCGCTCGAGTTCGCGGCCGACGTCATCAACAACGGATCGAAGGAAGCGCCCGAGCTGCCGTTCGCCGGCGGCGGCGCGTTGACCAACCTCAAGGGCGCGAAGATCAAGCTCGTCTTCGCGGACCATCAGGGCAACCCGCAGACCGGCGCAACCGAGGCCGAGCGCCTGATCAACGAGGAACACGTCGTCGCGCTGCTCGGCGCCTACAACAGCAACGTGACCGCGACCGCGAGTCAGGTCGCCGAGCGCGCGGGCATCCCGTTCCTCAACGCGGAATCCTCGTCGGCGTCGCTGACGGCCCGCGGCTTCAAGTGGTTCTTCCGCACGACGCCGCACGACGATCTCTTCGTGCGCAACTTCTTCGAGTTCTTCGCGGACCTCGAGGCCAGGAAGAAGATCGCGGTCAGGAGCTTCGCGATCATGAACGAGAACACGCTGTTCGGGAACGAGACCACCAAGCTCGAGACGCGGCTCGCCGGCGAGAAGGGCCTCAAGATCACGTCGACGGTGAGCTATCCGGCCAAGAGCACGCAGCTCACGTCCGAGGTGCAGACGCTGAAGGGCGGCGCGCCGCAGGTCGTGCTGCAGTCGTCGTATCTCGGCGACGCGATCCTGTCGATGAAGACCTACAAGGAACTGGGCTTCTCACCGGACATGATCCTCGCCAACGACGCGGGCTTCGCGGACACCGAGTTCACGAAGACGCTCGGCAAGGACGCGGACTTCATCGTGTCGCGCGAGGTCTGGTCGCTCGATCTGGCCAACCACAATCCGCTGATCAAGCAGGCCAACGATGCGTTCATGAAGCGCTACAGGATCAACTTCACCGGCAACTCGGCGCGCACGTTCACGGGGCTGATGGTGCTGGCCGATGCGATCAACCGCGCGGGCGCGACGACGCCCGAGGCGATCCAGAAGGCCTTGATCGCGACGAACATGCCGGGCGGCAAACTGATCATGCCGTGGAAGGGCGTGAAGTTCGACGAGACGGGGCAGAACACGCTGGGCCAGGGAATCCTGGTGCAGATCGTCGGCGGGCAGTACAAGACGGTGTGGCCGTTCGAGCTGGCGTCGCAGGAGATCGTGTGGCCGATGCCGAAGTGGGGGGAGCGGAAATAAGTGCGCGTTAAACCCAAAGTCACTGGTTTCCCGCCTGCGCGGGAACGACGGTTCAGAGAGTTCGACGCTATCTTCTTCGTCGTTCCCGCGAACGCGGGAACCCAGCGTCGTTGCTCTTCATGCTCTTGATTCGAGGCAACGCCTCGCTGTAGATGCCCGCCACCGACATCCTTCTCCAGACCCTGCTGTCCGGCCTCCTCATCGGCCTGATCTACGCCTTGGTCGCGATCGGGCTGACCATCATCTTCGGCGTCATGGACGTCGTGAACTTCGCGCACGGCGAGTTCCTGATGCTCGGGATGTACACGAGTTTCTGGCTGTTCGCGCTCTTCGCTCTGGACCCGATCCTGACGCTGCCGCTGACCGCGCTGATGCTCTTCGTCTTCGGCTTCGTGCTCTACAAGCTCGTGATCCGGCGCATCACCGATGCACCGATGCTGTCGCCGATCTTCACCACGTTCGGCCTGATGATCCTGTTCCGCGGCCTCGCGCAATACTTCTGGAAGCCGGACTTCCGCAGCATCACGCACTCGTCGGTCGAGGGCGTCGTCAGCATCGCGGGCATCCAGATCGGCAAGCCGCAACTGGCCGCCGGCATCGGCGCCATCGTCGTCACGATCCTCATCCACCAGTTCATCACGCGCACACGCACCGGCGCGGCGCTCGAAGCCACGGCCTCGGACCGCGATGCCGCCCGGCTGATGGGGATCGACGCGCAGAAGATGTTCGCGATCGCCTGGGGCCTCGGCGCCGCGTGCGCCGGCGTCGCGGGCGTGCTGTTGTCGACCTTCTTCCCGATCTTCCCGGACGTCGGCGCCAACTTCATCCTGATCGCGTTCGTCGTCGTCAACCTCGGCGGCTTCGGCAGCATCGCCGGCGCGTTCTGGGCGGGCATCATCGTCGGGCTCGTCGAGGTCGTCGGCGGCCTGCTGCTCGGGCCGCAGTACAAGCTCGCGCTGGTGCTCGCCCTCTTCCTCGCGGTGCTGATGGGGCGGCCGCAGGGCCTGATGGGCAAGGCGTGAGCGATCCTGTCGAGGCGACCGAGCTCTTCGCGAAGCCCGGTGACGCGCTGATCGCGCCGCCGATCAGCCGCAGGCCCGGCCCCAACGCGTTCATCGCGCTGATCGCGCTGGCCGTCGTCGCCTGCGTGCCGCTGGTCGTCACATCGCCGTCGCGCCTCAACCTCGCGGTGCTGATCCTGCTGGCCGCGCAGCTCGGCGTAGCCTGGAACATCCTCGGCGGCTATGCCGGCCAGATCTCGCTCGGCCACGCGGCGTTCTTCGGCGTCGGCGCGTACACGGCGACGCTGCTGTTCATGAACTTCGACGTCAGCCCGTGGATCGGCATTCCGGCCGGCGGCCTCGTCGCCGCGCTGATCGGCCTCGTCGTCGGCTGGTCGTGCTTCCGCCTGAAGGGTCACTACTTCGCGATGGCGACGATCGCGGTCGCGGAGATCGTGCAGATCGGCTTCAACAACTGGGAGTACGCGGGAGCCGCGGTCGGCCTGTCGCTGCCGATGACGAAGCGCGGCTGGAGCGTGATGATCTTCAACGACAAGGCGTCGTATTTCTGGCTCGCGCTCGGGCTGCTGGTCTTCTCGTTGCTGATCAACTTCGCGATCGAACGCAGCCACGTCGGCTACTACTTCCGCGCCATCAAGGACGAGCCCGACGCGGCGCGCAGCCTCGGCGTGAGTCAGACGCTCTACAAGCAGCTCGCCCTGTTCGCGAGCGCCTTCCTGACCGCGATGGGCGGCGGGCTCTACGCGTTCAAGGAGCTGTACATCGATCCGCCGTCGGTGCTGGCGACCGGCCTGTCGATCAAGATGGCCCTCGCCGCGATCCTCGGCGGCGTCGGCACGCTGTTCGGTCCGGTCGTCGGCGCCGTCATCTTGACGGCGATCGAGGAAGGCAGCCGCACGCTGTTCGGCGGCACGGGTCGCGGCACCGACCTGATCATCTACGCGCTCGTCATCATCGGCATCGCGATCTACTACCCGCGCGGCGTGATCGGCTGGCTGCTCGATCGTCGTCAGCGTCGAGCACGATGACGATGCTGCGCGTCGAACACGTCACCAAGCGCTTCGGCGGTCTCGTCGCCAACGAGGACGTTTCGTTCGATGTCGATGCCGGACAGATCGTCGGCCTGATCGGCCCCAACGGCGCCGGCAAGACCACGCTGTTCAACTGCATCGCGGGCTTCTTCGCGCCGTCGAGCGGCGCCATCACGCTCGATGGAACGTCCATCGCCGGCCTGTCGCCCGAACGCTGCGCGAAGGCCGGCGTCGCTCGCACTTTCCAGATCGCGCGGACCTTCGTCAGCATGACCGCGGGGCAGAACGTGATGGTCGGCGCGCTGCTGCACGACCGCAGCGTCCGTCGCGCGCGAGGACGCGCCGACGCGCTGCTCGACTTCGTGAAGCTGGGCGGCGTGGCCGAGCGACCGGCCGGCAGCCTGACGATCAGCGAGCAGCGACGACTCGCGGTCGCCCGCGCTCTGGCCACGAAGCCGCGGCTGCTGCTGCTCGACGAAGTGATGGCCGGCCTCAACCCGTCCGAGGTCCGCGAGGCCGTCGACGTGATCCTGAAAATCCGCGACCAGGGCATCGCGTGCCTGATCGTCGAGCACGTCCTCGAAGGCATCATGCCGATCGCCGATCGCATCGTCGTGCTCGACTACGGCCGGAAGATCGCGGACGGCACGCCAGCCGAGGTGTCGAACGATCCGGCCGTGATCGCCGCATACCTGGGCGATTGAGCGATGACCGACGTGGCCGACCCGGACCGCATGCTCGACGTCTCCGGCCTGCGCGTCGGCTACGCCGGCGTCCTCGCGGTCTCGCAGGTCGACCTGCACGTGGACCGCGGCGAGATCGTCGCGCTGGTCGGCGGCAACGGCATGGGCAAGTCCACGACGCTGCGCGCCATCGCCGGGCTCAACGCCTGCGACGCGGGGAGCATCGTGTTCGACGGCCAGCCCATCGAGAACGTGCCCGCGCACGACCGCGTGCCGCTCGGCCTGTCGCTGGTGCCCGAAGGTCGACGACTCTTCCCGCGGCTGACCGTGCAACGCAACCTCGAACTGGGTGCATATACACGCAAAGATCGCCAAGAGGTCGCCGACTCGCTCGAGCAGGCTCTGCAACTCTTTCCGGTGCTGAAGGACAGGCGCGGTCAGCTCGCCGGCACGATGAGCGGCGGCGAGCAACAGATGCTCGCCATCGCGCGCGGGCTGATGGCGCGGCCGCGCTTCCTGATGCTCGACGAGCCGTCGTGGGGTGTCGCGCCCAAGCTCGTCACGCGCATCCTCGACGCGATCCGCGACATCAATGCGCAGGGCGTGTCCATCCTGCTGGTCGAACAGAATGTCGGCAAGGCATTGGGCATCGCGAACCGCGCGTACGTGATCCAGACCGGCCGCATCGTGCTCGAAGGCCTGGCGACCGACCTGCTCGGCGACGAGAACGTGAAGAAGGCGTATTTAGGCCTATGAGTGGGCCTATGAGTAGGC
>CAZZWS010000114.1:0-12944 GCA_964657795.1 Beijerinckiaceae bacterium | reverse complement strand
CACCGCGACGGGCCCGTCGCCGGGTCCTTAACGATGGTGATATCGATGTCCAAGGTTGCGCCGACCGCGTTCGCGACAAGAGCAAGGGTTGGGAGCAGCAAAAACTGCGCCGTGTCGAGCGAGCGTCAACCCGTTTCGATCACCGAAAAACCCGGAAGCGTGCTGCGCCGACGGCTTCCGCCCGACCCGGCGCGTCTGCCTGCTCGCATGCCGGAGGGAGCCGCGCGGGGGGCTGGAAATGTACCATGCCCACAGGTTTTTCCCAGACAAAACAAGGCAGACGACGCAGCGGGCGAGTCCGTGTTCGAATGCGGTTCCGTGGACGCTGCGCACAGGACCCGATGAAGATCTCCATCCTCGACGATTACCAGGACGCGGTCCGTAAACTGGACTGTTTCGATCTGCTGGCCGACCACGAGGTCAAGGTATTCAACAACACCGTGAAGGGCGCGGGGCAGCTCGGTGTAAGGCTTTCCGACTCCGAAGCGCTGGTGCTGATCCGCGAGCGGACGCGGATCAGTCGCGAATTGCTCGTCAAGCTGCCGAAGCTGCGGCTGATCGTGCAGACCGGCAAGGCCGGCTCGCACATCGACCTCGAGGCCTGCACCGAACGCGGCGTCATGGTCGTCGACGGTAGCGGCGCGCCGCACGCCGCCGCCGAATTGACGTGGGCGCTCACGATGGCGGCCATGCGCCGCCTGCCGCAGTACATCGGCAACCTCAAGCACGGCGTGTGGCAGCAGAGCGGCCTGAAGAGCAAGAGCGATCCGCCGAATCATGGCGTGGGCGACCTGTTGTCCGGCAAGACACTCGGCATCTGGGGGCTCGGCAAGATCGGCCGCATGGTCGCCGGCTACGGCAGGGCCTTCGGCATGAAGATCGTCGTGTGGGGTCGCGAAGGCTCGCTGACGGCGGCCCGCGAACTGGGGTACGACGTAGCGCCCGATCGTCGCACGTTCTTCGCGGCCGCCGATGTGGTCACGCTGCATCTGCGGCTCAACGACGCGACGCGAGGGATCGTCGTGGTCGAGGACCTGATGGCGATGAAGCCCACGGCGTTGCTCGTCAACACCAGCCGGGCCGAGCTGATCGCGCCGGGCGCGCTGATCCAGGCGCTCAACAATTCACGACCCGGCCTCGCGGCCGTCGACGTCTTCGAGACCGAGCCGCCGCTGGCCGGTCAGCCGCTGTTGCGGATGGAGAACGTGCTGTGCACGCCGCACATCGGCTACGTCGAGAAGACCAGTTACGAAGCGATGTTCTCCGGCGCGTTCAGGAACGTGCTGGCGTATGCGGCGGGCGAACCGACGAATGTCGTGAATGCGGATGTGTTGAAGCGGATGCGGTGAAGAAAAGGGAAACACGACGCACAGAGCTGTCAGCCCGGCGCAGGCCGGGACCCAATCGAGCGGCGGTCGATATCGGGTCCCGGCCGTCGCCGGGATGACATGCAGAGGGGTCCCAGCCTTCGCAGGGATGTCATGAAGTGGCTACTTCATCAGCTTCCATTTCCCGTCCTCGACCGTCACCATCACCCGTGACCGTTGATCGAGTCCGCTGTGGTCCGTTGGCGACATGCTCATCACGCCTTGCGTGATCGTCAGGTTCCTGACGTTCTCGATGCTGTCGCGCAGCGCCACCCGGAACTCCTTGGTGCCCGGCCTGGCCTTGGCCAATGCGCCCGGCAACGCCGCCTGCAGCAGGAGTCCGGCGTCCCACAGATGCGCGCCGAAGGTCGCGACGCTGCCCGGTCCGTACGCGGCTTCGTACAGACGCGTGTAGTCGAGCGCGAGCTTCTTGCTCGGATTGCTGTCGGGTAGCTGCGACGCCACCAGCACAGGCCCGACCGGCACGATGCTGCCGTCGACGTCCTTGCCGCCGAGTCGCAGGAAGTCGTTGTTGGCGACGCCATGGGTCTGATAGACCGGACCTGTGTAGCCGCGCTCCTTCAACGCCTTGGCCGGCAACACCGCCGGCGTGCCGCGGCTCGCGATCAGGATCGCGTCGGGCCTGGTCGAGAGGACGCGGAGCACCTGCCCGGTGACGCTCGCGTCGGTCGGCTGATACGACTCGGTGGCGACGAGCCTGATGTTCTTGTCGCCGATCAGCTTCTGCATCTCGCTGATCCAGTTCTGCCCGTAGCTGTCGGTCAGCGCGATGATCGCGATCGTGGCGACCTTGTGCTCGGCCATGTGATCGACGACCGCGCCGGCCATCAGTGCGTCGTTCTGCGGCGTCTTGAAGACCCAGCGCTTGCGCGCGTCCATCGGCATGATGAGCGCGGCGGCTGCGGCCATGCTGATCACCGGCGTCTCCGATTCCGCGGCCGAGTCGGTCATCGCGATCGCGTTCGGCGTCGTCGACGGCCCGATGACGACGTCGACGTGTTCCTCGTCGATCAGCTTCTTGATGTCCTTGACCGCGAGCGTCGAGTCGGACCCGTCGTCGAGCACGACGTATTCGATCTTCTGGCCGGCCATCTCCTTCGGCAACAGGCTGGCCGTCTGCTTCTGGGGAATGCCTAGCGATGCGGCCGGCCCGGTCGCCGCGACCACGATGCCGACCTTGACCTGCGCCTGCGCGGCACTCGCGAGCCAGGCCGTGCCGACGATCAACGCGACACCGATGCCGCGGGTGACCTGCTTGATGTTTTTCATGTTGTCTCCTCCGTTGGTTGTGCTGCTGTCTCGATCTTCTTGTGTACGACCCGTATCTCTTCACCGCAGGCGTTTCGGCCTCACGAAGACGAGCGGCTTCGCGACGACGGCCCGCGGCGCGGCGCCATGCCGTGCGATGTCGCGGTCCAGGGCCTTGCCGTCGGGGTCGGCGAGCGCGGCATCGCGTGCCGAGTCGATGGCGAGGGCCAGCGCATCGGGTGATGCGAACCTGACCACGGCCGACGGATCGGCCAGCGTGTCGAGGATGCGCGCGAGATTGGCGTGGCCGCGCGCGTGCGTGTCGCCGTAGCCCTTGATGAGCCGTCCGCAGAGCGCGAGCGCGTAGGCAGCAGCCCAGCCGACCGAAGAGACCGTGTCGATCGCAACCAGCCAGCGTTCGATGACCGCCTGTTCGCTCGCGTATCGCTGGCTCGCGGGTCGCCAGCGACGCAGCGATGCGGCGATGCGCAACGCAACACGGCCGAAGCGCGAGTCGCTGCGCAGCGCCAACGGAAACGAGAATGAATGCGCGAGCGACGGCTTGCCGCGCCGCGTGCGCGCCGCGTCCCATGCGGACAGGCGCGCGGACCAGCGCACCGGCAACGCACCGACGATCTCGGCCACGCGCGGCTTGAAATAATCGTGAACCGTGACGAGGTCGCCAGCCTTCGCACCGACCTCGGCGCGGATGCGTGCGTAGCGCTCGGAACGCGTCTTCAGGTCGGCGACGCGGATCACGTCGTCGAACGCCATCCACAACGCGAGGAAGCGTGCCGTCTCGCGAGTCAGGGCATGCCCATGCGCGCCGCCGGGGTCGAGCCGGTCCTCGAGCGCGAGCACGCGACGCAGTCGGTCGAGATAGAGCGACGCATAGCGCGTGTCCTGATAGTCGACGAGGCGCTCGACGCCGTGATCGATCATCGTCGCGACGTCGGCGGGCCAGTCGGTCGCCTCGCCAGCGGACGCGACGATCGCATCCGGCGCCGCCACGACAGCGTCCATCTTCGTTCGCGCGAACCCGCGCTCGAAACCGGCGAGACTCGCGGCGACGCCCTTGCCCGATGCACGGATCGCCGCTTCGCAGTCGCTCCGATCGAACGGCAGCAACCCCGACCCGGCGACCGCGCCGAACATCACGGCGCTGATCACGGTGCGTGCCTGTCGCGCCTCGTCGTTCATGTCGAACGCGACGTGCCGAAGGCTCTGTTCGATCAGCACGTCGAAGAGCCGCGCGTCGTCCTCGCGTCCGTCGCCCATCGCGATCTTCTCGCGGTTGGTCAGCGTGCGCGTCGTCGACGTGACGACCACCGTGCGCGCACGATCGACGAAGCCGGCCTGCGTCGCGCGGACGGCTTCGAGCAGCTCGGACGCGATCAGCAGGTCGACCTTTCCGGCGACCGGCGCGAGATTGAGCACCGGCCGACGACCACCCAGCGCGGCTGCGGGCTCCGGAAAGATCTCGACGTAGTAGGTGGTGGCGCCGGTTCGCTGCGCGACACCGGGGATCGACGTGCTCTGCACCGGATAGCCCGCGTGCTCGGCCGCTTCGACGATCCATTGCGTCAGCACGCCGCCACCCTCGCCGCCCAATGCCGCGATGAGGATCGTGATCGGCGTGGCCGGCGGGCGGGGCGCGAGAACCTTGGCGTCGAGCGACTCCAGCGTGCGTGCGTTCATGCCGCCCCCATCGATCCGCGCGCGACCGAACTCGTCGTCATCCACGACCGCAGGCGATCCCAGCGCGTCGGGTTCTGCGTGACCTCGATCCGATAGAAAGACGGGCACAGCGTCGCCGCATGCGCGTTCGAACCGCACAGGCCGCAGCCGACGCAGCCTTCGGTGATCGTCACGACCGGATCGACCTTCAGCGGATCGTCCGAGTCCTTCAGCGTCAGCGTCGGGCAGCCCGACAGGCGGATGCACGAGTGATCGCCCGAACACGTGTTCTCGTCGACACCGTACTTGACGCGCTGCGTGCGCTTGCCGGCCTTGAGGCGCGCGGCCTGCACGGGCTTGATGCGACGTTGACGTTCGAGCTGGCATTCGCCTTCGCCGACGATCACCTTGAGGCCCGGCGCCTCGGTCGTGAAGGCCTCCGTCAGGGCCTTCATCATCGCGTCGACGTCGTAGGTGTAGACGGTCTTGAGCCACTTCACGCCCATGCCGGTGAGCGTGTCCTCGATGGCGTTGTTGTTGGCCGTGAGCTGTTGGGAACCGGGCTTGATCCGTGAGACCTCGGTACTCTGCAGATCGTCGGCGGGCGTGGAGATGATCTCCTGCGTGCCGGTCGCCGACGTGTAGCCGTTCTTGAGGATCAGCAGCACCGTGTCGTCCTCGTTGAACAGCGCGGACTGCACGCCCGACAGCAGGCCGTTGTGCCAGAACCCGCCGTCGCCCATGATCGCGATCGAGCGGCGCGTCATCATCGGCCCCACACCGCCGGCCGACGCCAGGCTCATCCCGTAACCGAGGATGGTGTGGCCGGACGAGAACGGCTCGAAGGTCGCGAACGAATGGCAGCCGATGTCGGCGGCCACATGCACGCGACCGATGCGTTCCTGGACCTGCTTCAGCGCCGAGAACACCGGCCGCTCCGGACAGCCGATGCAGAAGCCCGGCGGCCGGGTCGGCAGGCCGTCCTCGAAGCGCGCGGCGACGGCGGTGCGACGCGCGGCGTTGTCCGCGAGCCAGGCCGTGACGGCCGACACGTCATGGGACTGCGCATGCAGTTCGACGACGCGCGCCAGTCCCGCGGCGACGATCTCGACGTTGTATTCACCGGCTTGCGGCAGCACGTCCTTGCCGTGCAGCGCCGTGGCGATGCCGGCACGCCGCAGGATGGTCGCGATCTCCTGTTCGAGGAATTCCGGCTGACCTTCCTCGACCACCACCACCGCGGTGCGGTCGCGACAGAAGGTCTCGATCTGCACCGGCGCGAGCGGACACGTGACGTTGAGCACCAGCAGCGCGACGTCGGCCTCGCCGAACGCGTCTGCGAGGCCACACTGCACCAGCGCTCCCATCAGCGTGTTGTAGAGACCGCCCTGCACGATGATGCCGATGCCGGCGGTCGCCGACGCCGGGTCCATCGATCCGTCGCGCGCTTCGATGATGTCGTTGAGCGCGTGCTCGACGATGAACGCGCGTGCCGCCGTGATGCGCGCCTCGCCCTTCAGCTTCTCCTGGCGGAACGTGGCCGGCGGATGCGGCAGCTTCGCGTAATCGAAGCTCGCGGGCTCGTCGAACGGATGCTTCTGAGAGATCGCCGGCGCCACGTTGTCACGACACACGAACGTGCCGCGCACGTGGCAGGCGCGAATGCGCAGCTGCATCATCGCCGGCATGTTGGACGCCTCGGACAGCTCGAACGCCTTCCCGACCATGTCGACCATGCGGCCGTGCTCGGGGCGCGGATCGAACAGGATCAAGGTGGACTTCAATGCGAAGGCGAGCGAGCGTTCCTGGATCACGCTCGCGCCCTCGCCGTAGTCCTCGCCGACGATGATCAGCGCGCCGCCGGTGACGCCCGGCGAAGAGAGATTCGACACGGCATCCGACGCGACGTTGGTGCCGACGATCGACTTCCAAGTCACCGCGCCGCGCACCGGGTAGTGGATCGACGCGCCGAGCAATGCGGCCGCCGATGCCTCGTTGGAACAGGCCTCGACCTTGACCCCGAGCTCGTCCATCAACGGCCGCGCCTGGACCATCACGTCGAGCAGGTGCGAGACGGGTGCGCCCTGGTAGCCGCCGACGTACGAGACGCCGGCCTGCAGCAACCCTTTCGTGATGGCGAGAATGCCCTCGCCGTGGAAGACCGCGCCGTCGCCCAGCCGCAGCAGTTCCACCTCGCGCGCGAACGAGCGCTCCATGTCGTCTCCTCGTGTTCCCGGTCCATGCCGATGCGGCACGCGACGCGAGCCGGTTCTGTGGACCGGGCCGGCGATTATGGGAACACGACGTTATGCTGTCGATAACGTGGCGCCGCATTCTCGTATCGATGCCGTCTATGGATTACTCCGCATGAACGTCAACGACGTCGATCTCAACCTGCTGAAGATCTTCGCAGCCGTCTACGCCGAGGGCAGCGTGAGCCGTGCCGCCGTGCGCATCGGGCTGACCCAGCCGTCGGTGAGCCATGGCCTCGCACGGCTGCGGACGCTGTTCTCCGATGCGCTGTTCGTGCGCGTGCGCGGAGGTGTCGAGCCGACGCCCGCGGCGCGCCGCATCGCCCCGGCGCTGGCCGACGCGCTGCATGCGGTGCAGACGGCGCTCGACGACGTGCTTGTGTTCGACCCGTCGCGAGCGCGCCGCGTGTTCCGCGTGCACATGAGCGACCTCGGCGAGATGGTGTTCCTGCCGCCGCTGATGAAGGCGATCCGCGAGCACGCGCCCGGCGTGTCGCTCGAGACGCGGCAGCTCGATTGGGACGAACTGCCGACCGCGCTCGAGAGCGGCACGATCGACCTCGCCATCGGCCATCTGCCGCCGCTGCTCGACGGCTTCGCACATCACCACCTGTTTCGCGAGGAATACGTGACGATGCGGCGCTTGCCGGCGGCCGACGGGTCGACGCGCAGACCGCGACGCGACCCGCCCGAGTACATCGCGATCACCTCGCATCCGCCGACGCTCGCCATCCTGCGCGAGAGCGGGCTGATCGACCGCGTGCGGCTGTCGATTCCGCACTTCATGGTCGTGCCGGCCATCCTCGGCGAAGTCGACTACGCGGTCATCGTGCCGCGCACGGTCGCGCGCGCGTTCCGCCGTTACGGCCTCAATCCGGATTGCAACCGTATCGCGCCGCTGCCGGTGCCGCAGCGCCATTTCGACGTCGGACTGTTCTGGACGCGGCGCCGGACAGCGGAGCCGGGCCACGCGTGGCTGCGCGCGCTGATGATCGATCTGTTCCACAAGGCCGGTGGCGGTGCACAGTCCCGCACCGCCGATGCACGACCCCCGCAACGCGGTTAGTTTTTGTCTTGACTTCGCTTCCGTGCGCGACCCACAGTCCGCGCACAACAAAAGGAGACGACATGAAGATGCGCACCGCACCCGTCTGGAAGACGACCGCCGTGACATTGACGACGACGCTGCTGCTCACGGCCTGCGCCGACGACGGGATGCCGCCGATCGCGGTCACGCCGCCGGTGGCCCTGCAGCAGACCTGTGCGCAGATCGCGACGATGACCGTCCCGGCTTCGTCCATCGGCTTGCCGACCACGGGCGCCACGGTCACGTCGGCCACCACCGTCGCCGCCGCGGGCAGTGGCGCCGCGGCCATCGGCGAATACTGTCGGGTGCTGGTCGACATCGCGCCGCTGGATGCGACGGCGCCGCGGATCAGGATGCAGGTCAGCCTGCCAACGGTCTGGAATGGCAAGGCGATGATGTTCGGCGGTGGCGGCTACGACGGCTCGATCCCGAGCGGCGCCGGCAACGTCCCCGCCGGCCCGACCGACCAGCTCGTCCCGCTCGGCCGTGGCTACGCCACGTTCTCCAGCGACTCCGGCCACCAGGGCGGCGCGCTGGGCAGCCAGGACGGCTCGTTCGGCGTCAACGACGAGGCCGTCGCCAATTTCTCCGGTGATGCGCTGAAGAAGACGCGCGACGTGGCGCTGGCCGTCGTCAAGGCGCGCTACGGCGTGGCCGGGTTCCGGAAAGCCTACTTCGCCGGCGGCTCGTCGGGCGGCCGCGAGGCGCTCGAGGTCGTCCAGAAGTGGCCGCAGGACTGGGACGGCGCGATCGTGCTCTACCCGGCCGGGGCCGCGGCCAGCCTCGACCTGCAGTTCGGACGCGTCACGCGGGCGCTGGCCCAACCGGGCGCCTACCCGAGCCAGGCCAAGCGCAAGCGGCTCTACGACGCGGCCCTGCAAGCCTGCGACGGCCTCGACGGCGTGACGGACGGACTGGTCAGCAACGTGCGCGCGTGCAACGCGCTCTTCAACCCGTCGACCGCGACGATCGGCGGCGTCGCGCTGCGCTGCGCCGGCGGCACCGAAGGCGGGGACAGCTGCCTTTCGGACGCGCAGATCACCGCACTGAACGTCTTCAACACACCGATCACGTTCGCCTATCCGCTGGCCAGCGGCGAGACGCAGTATCCGGGCTTCAACACGTGGGGGACCGATCTCGGCAATCCCGGTTCGAGCGCCGTGCAGCCCACGGTCACGTTCCTCGCGTTCAGCACGGGTCAGCCGGCCAACCCGATGCCGACGACGGCCCCGTACGGCAGCATCTTCTGGGACCAGTGGGTACGCTTCTTCGTCACGCGCGATCCGAACTTCAACTCGTTGACACTCGACCCGCAGAACCCCGGTGTCTACCAGGCCCGCATCAGCGCGCTGACGGGATTGCAGGACGTCAACCAGACGGACCTGTCCCCGTTCCTCGCGAAGGGCGGCCGGATCCTGATGGCGCACGGCATGAGCGATGCGCTGGTCAGCACGCGGGCGACCGAGCAGTACTACGACAGGCTCAAGACCACGATGGGCAGCGCGCGGGTGGACAGCTTCGTACGCTTCTACGAGATCCCCGGATACGGCCACGCGGTCAGCTCCGTCTTCAACGCCGCCTGGGATTCGTTGACGACCCTCGAGAACTGGGTCGAGAAAGGCGTGTTGCCACCCAACCAGGTCGTGACGGATTCAGTCGGCGTGCCCGGCCGCACGCGACCGCTGTGCGATTACCCGTCGTTCCCGCGCTACAACGGCACCGGGGACGTCAACGTCGCGGCGAGCTTCACCTGCACGACGCAGTGATGACCTAGCGACGTTCGCGCGCTGCGGCGCTGCGGCGGATCGCGGGCATCGGTGGCAACCTTCGTCTTTTGCCTCCACGCGAATCATGAAGATCATCGCCATCAGCACCGGACCGGTCGCGCCGCTGTTCGCGGCGGCGCCACTCGGCCGCATCGAAACCGTCATGAGCGGCATCCGCAAGACGCCGCGCTCGACGCTGGCCGAACCGATCGGCCTCGACGTCGCCGAACTGGGCTTCGTGGGAGACGAGCAGGCCGACCTCACCGTCCACGGCGGCCGCGACAAGGCGGTCTACGCGTTCCCGGTCGAGCATTACCCGGTGTGGCGGACGATGCGCGAGCAGGCGACGAAGATCGACGAGCCGCTGCCGTTCGGCTTCATGGGCGAGAACCTGACGATCGAGGGCCTGCTCGAGACGCGCGTGTGGATCGGCGACGTGCTGGTGATCGAGCCGGCCTCACCGACGGACGCGACGACGGCTGCACCGCCGGTGCGCCTGCGCGTCGACTCGTCGCGGTTCCCGTGCTTCAAGTTCAACGCACGGATGGGCTTCAAGCACGCGTCGAAGATGATGGTGCAGTCGGGCTTCACCGGCTTCTATCTCGAGGTGCTGCAGACCGGCACGGTCGCGGCGGGAGACACGTTCCACGTGATCCCGGGCGCTCGCGAAGTCACCGTCGAGCAGTCGCATCGGCTGCGTAGCCGGGGGCTGCAGCGTGATCTGTTTTGAACGTGCCACCCTCGTCATCGACCCGGATACTTCCGCAGGAAAGCATCGGGACTCGACACGGGCACGGGCGAGCCACGGAAGTCGCGCTCGTTGCGGGTGATGATGTACTGCGCGCCGCAGGACATGGCTGCAGCGACTTGCAGTGCATCTTCGAAATCGGCCATGGGCAAGTCCAGCGACGACGATGCATCGGCTCGGCCACGCGAGAAGCTGACCGATGAAGTCGCGAGCGACGATCTGCGACTCCTGCCGCTCGATCAGGTACGCGAGCGTCGCAATCGAATGCCAAGCCAGCCATCCTTCGTGCTGTCGCCCGCAATAACCGATCAGCTCGGTAGAAGCTTCAGTTCCGGGACGCTGTACCGCCACGTCCAGCAGTACGTTGATGTCGAGCAACAGACGCACGACGGATCGGCGCAGATGCTTGGCCAGCAAATGCCCGAGGCGCGGGTCGGTCGCCTCGACGTCGCTCGCGGCGAGCAGACGCAAGCGACCTCGCCACTGCGCCACCCAGCGCTCCGCGGCACCGGCCGCAACGCCCCGGTCAGCAGCGCTTTTTCGAGGGCGTCGCGGACGACTGCGGATTTCGAAACGCCGCCTTTGCGACCGACCTCGATCGACGCGCTGCCAAGGTCTCGGGCAACTTCAGGGGCACGGTGTCCATGAGACGAATCGAGTAATACCAGGAATGTCGCAGGTATTACCGGATGGCATCCTCGCGCGATCAGCTCAACCTTCCGTCTCGCTTGCCCGCCGCAACGCCCGCGTGTAGCCGTGATGCGCCCAGCCATCGCGCCATCCCGGAGGCCACGGCAACGCAGCGCCGTTGTAACGCGCGACACCGCGCTTGACGGCCATCACCGGCAACTGCATCGGCATGCCACGCGGTCCGCTCGTCTGCAGTCGCAGATTGCGCGTCGCGGCTTCCCAGCCGAGGCTGTAGGCGTAGTCGGGCAACAGCGCATCGCAGACCTCCGCGAACCATGCGGTGTGGTCCTCGTCGCGACCGAGCGCCTGGGCCAGCCCTTCCGGATCGTGTGCGGCCAGCGCGTGGACCAGTTGATCGGTCGTCGCACCGGGTGCGTCGCCCCAGCCCATCACCGGATTGAAGTTGTAGTCCGAACCCGAGCCGTACCAGCCCGGCCGCAGCGGGCGCTGCACCCAGAAGCCGGGATGGCGCTCGCGTCGCCCGGTGAACAGATGCCAGCGCCAGTGCAACCCCGACGGCTTCGGCCACGTGTAGAGGTAGAGGCGCTCGTAGCCGGCGCTGTGCAACGCACGCACCATCGCCATCAGCCGCGCGTGCGGCATGTAGTCGGGTGCGGCGCGGCGGAACAGGATCGCCGTGCCGTCGGCATAGGCGATGTTGTCGTCGCTGAGCGAGAGGTCGAGCGTGTTGACCTCGTTGCCGAAGCGCGCGCTGACCCAGCCGGTCAGCAGGTTGACCGCGGTCAGCACGCCATAGCCGCGCGACGGCTCGAAGACGATCGTGCCGGGAGCAAGGGGTTTGTGTTCGCTCATGAACGCGACTCTAACAGGCGATTCGATGCGGTTTTCGGTGACGACTTCAGGCAGCGGACCGGCACCCGCAACAAGTTCCGACGCCGTCGGACGCGGCCCGCTTACCATCCTGCTGGCCCCCCCCCGCATCCACCACGTGTCCACCGACTTCGCCATGCCCGACCCGACCATCGCCCTGATCTACGCGCACCCGTACGCCGAACGCTCGCTCGCCAATCGCGAGCTGCTGGCCGCGATCGAGGGCCTCGCGTTCGTCGAACAGCGACCGCTCTACGACCTCTATCCGGACTTCGACATCGACGCCGATGCGGAGCGCGAACGCCTCGAAGCGGTCGACCTGATCGTCCTGCAGCATCCGGTGTTCTGGTACAGCATGCCGGCGTTGCTCAAGCAATGGATCGACGAGGTCTTCGCGCTCGGCTGGGCGTACGGCAAGGACGGCGACAAGCTCGCCGGCAAGAGCCTGCAGTGGGTGGCGACGACCGGCGCCGACTTCAAGGCGTACGCGCCGGACGGGCCGCACGGCCATCCGTTCGACGTGTTCCTCGCGCCGATGCGACAGACCGCGCGCTTCTGCGGCATGGAGTGGCTCGACCCGATCGTCGTGCACGACGCGCACGCCGACCAGACGCAGGTGGCCGCGATGGGTCAGCGCTATCGCCAGCGACTCGTCGACTTCCACGAACGACATCCGGCGGCGACGCGCAGGAAACACGCGGCCGCGTCCGAATACCTGGCCGACGAGAACGACCAGACCGAAGTCCCCGCCGACCTCGTCACCGGCATCGCGGCGCGATGAACCTCGACCTGATGGTCTATCTCGCGGCCGCGGTCATCGCCGTGCCGCTCGCCAAGCGCGCGGGCCTCGGCTCGGTGCTCGGCTACCTGATCGCCGGCTGCGTGATCGGGCCGTGGGGGCTGCGGCTGATCTCGGACGTCGAGAGCATCGGCGAGGTGTCGGAATTCGGCGTCGTGCTGATGCTGTTCCTGATCGGCCTCGAGCTCGACCTCGAAGAACTGTGGAAGCTGCGCGGCGCGGTCTTCATCGGCGGCGGCGCGCAGATCGGCCTGACCGGCGCGCTGCTGTCGCTCGGCCTGATCGCACTCGGCCTCGACTGGCCCGCGGCGCTGCTCGCCGGCTACGCGCTTGCGATGTCGTCGACCGCCATCGGCATGCAGGTGATGGACGAACGCAACATGACCGCGACGCCGGCGGGGCGCACCGGCTTCGCCATCCTGCTGTTCCAGGACATCGCCGCGATCCCGCTGATCGCC
>CAZZWS010000113.1:0-13105 GCA_964657795.1 Beijerinckiaceae bacterium | reverse complement strand
CATCGCAGCGGCCATCGCACTTGCCTTCACGACGTCGGCCGGAGCACAGGAAATCTCCGCAGACGCCATCTCGCAAATGAACGCGATTTCCGCGGCCAAGGGCAGCCTGACTCCCGCGCAGCAGAAGATGGATTCGAAGCTCGTCTTCGGTATCTACAAGGCAACCGGCGATGCGCGCGTCGCCTCGTTCACGAACGCCATCGCTCCGCTGTCCGAGTCCGACGCGACCCAGCCGACCGTCTTCGCGACCGGCGTTCCCGCAACCGCTTCCAGTTCGGTGACCGTTGAAATCAAGGCCCCGGTCAGCGACGACCTGAACGCGGCGATCGCTGCGGCCGGAGGCTCCGTGATCTTTCAGTCGGCGCAGTTCGCCTCGACGACCGTGGCGCTGCCCGTCACGACGATCACCTCGATCGCCGGTCGCCCGGACGTGGTTCGCGTGAAGTTGCCGGCCAGCCCGAGCCCGAACGTCGGCGCGTTGACCTCGCAGGGTTACGTGACGCACGCGTCCAACAAGGAAATCGCCAACCTGCATTACGACGGCACGGGCGTGACCGTCGGCGTGCTGTCGGACAGCGCGTCGACGACACGCATCGCGGCTTTGATCGCTTCGGGCGACCTGGCACCCGGATCCATGGCGCTCCCAGGCCAAAACGGCCCGACCGCCGCGAACGGCGGCACCGACGAAGGCGCGGCGATGATGGAAATCGTCCACGACATGGCTCCGGGAGCCAAGATCCTCTTCGCGACCGCCTACAGCACCGAAGCCCAGTTCGCCGCGAACATCATCGCGCTGGCCCAGGCAGGCTGCAAGGTGATCGTGGACGACGTCGGCTACTCCGACGAGTTTCCGTTCCAGGACTCCATCATCTCGCAAGCGGTCAACACGGTCACGACCCAATACGGCGTGACCTATTTCTCGTCGGCCGCCAACAGCGGCGCCCTCACCAAGGGCACGAGCGGTACCTGGGAAGGCGACTTCCTGGACGGCGGCGCGGTACCCACCGGGACCATCCTGACGGGCGAGGCCGGCAAGCGTTTCCACAACTTCGGCACGGCCGCGAATCCGCAAAACTACGACACGCTGACGGTAGCCGCCCCATACGTCGATCTGTTCTGGTCCGATCCGATCGGCCAGTCCTCGAACGACTACGACCTCTTCATCCTGAACTCCACGGGTACGACGGTCGTGACGTTCTCGAGCGATACGCAGACGGGTGCCGGTAGCGATCCGATCGAGGAAGCCTACACGGGGACCAACTTCCCCGTGGGCTCGCGCATCGTCATCGTCAAGTCGGCGACCGCAGCGCCGCGCGCCTTCCACCTCGATACGAATCGCGGTGCGCTGTCCATCGCGACCACCGGTTCGACCCACGGGCACGGCGCCGCGGCGAACACGGTGTCGACGGCGGCCACCTACTGGAACAGCGGCAGGGCGGGTGCCAAGCCGTTCACCGGCCAGGCCAACACGACCGAGACGTTCAGTTCGGACGGCCCGCGGAAGATCTTCTACAACCCGGACGGCTCGCCCATCACGGCCGGCAACTTCCTGTTCGCGACCAGCGGCGGAACGACGCTGCAGAAGCCCGACCTGACCGCAGCGGACGGCGTCGCCACCAAGACTCCCGGCTTCAATCCGTTCTTCGGCACGTCGGCTGCTGCGCCTCACGCCGCCGCGATCGCCGCGCTGGTGCTGTCGGCCAAGCCCAACTACACGCCGGCGCAGGTCAAGGCGGCGATGACCAGCACGGCCCTGCCGGCCGTGGGCGCCGCCCCGAACCGTGACGCCGGCTACGGCATCGCGATGGCCGACGCGGCGGTCCAGTACGCGCTGCAGCACTGAGCCCAACGACACGGCGAGCCCGCCTGCGGGCGGCTCGCCCACATTTTCGAAACTTAGGAATGATCATGAAACTGAAAACACTGCTACTCCCGCTGATGATCGCGGGCAGCCTGTTCGCGGCCATCGAAGCACATGCGACGCCGATCTTCGCGGTCGGAGTTCCGGGCGCGAGCGACGGCTCGGGTAACCCGGTATATTCCGCCGCGCTTACGACGGCGGACACAACAATGCTGTCCCGGCCGAGCCGTAGCGGCACGGCGCAGTCCTGGGACACACCGCAGGCAGAGGCTTATACGGGCACCATCAATCCGACGGTCAGCTACTACTACCGAACGTACTCGTTCTCGAGCATGGGGGCTTCGTTCCTCGAGATCTCGTTCGACTCTAGGTCGCTCAATACTTTCCTGTCCGCGTATCTGACGACGTATACGCCCGGCCCCGCGGGCTCGGGCGCAACCTGGCTCGGCGACGAAGGTGCTTCCGGCCCCTTGAATTTCGGCGGTGTGGCCGTGGACGTACGCACGTTTCAGATCAAGGTGCCGGCGTTCAGCACGGTCGTGCTGATGGTGAACAATACGGGCGCCAACGGCCTCGGGCTCGGCGATGGCTTCAACATCGACGTCGAAGGCTATGTCGACACGATGTACACCGATGTTCCTGCGGCCGTGACGCGCGTTCCCGAACCCGCGACGCTGCTGTTGCTGGCCGGGCCGCTCGCCGGACTGGCGCTGAAGCGTCGCAAGGCACGGGCGTCGGATGTGGCTGAGGAAAAGCTGGCCTGCGCGGCCTGAGCATCTCGACGCAGATCGATCACCGGATCCGGTGATCGAGTCACCTGAGTCAGTATCACCGGTGGATGGGCCGACGGCCCGGAGTCCTGACAGGACTCCGGGCCGTTTCCTTTGGCCCGCCCGCTACGACACGAAGAGCCGCGCACCGCCTCACCGCTCGGCCGACCACGCCCCCGACAGGATCTTCTCCAGCCAGAACGCGCCGATGATCGTCTTGACGTCGGTGATCGTGCCGTCCTTCACCCACGCCAGCACCTGTCCCGGCGTCGTCGTGAAGACGTCGAGGAACTCGCCGTCGTCGAGCTTGGCTTCCCCCGCCGCGAGACCTTCGGCGAGGTAGAGGTCGATGTGCTCGTCGGAATACGAGATGGCGTTGTTGATCGTCGCGATGAACGTGAAGCGCTCGGCGACGTAGCCGGTCTCCTCGCGCAGTTCACGATCGCACGTCACCAACGGCGCGTCGACCGCGTCGATCTTGCCGGCGGGACATTCGATGAACGCGCGGCCGAGCGGATAGCGCCATTGCCGCTCCATCACCACCGTGCCGTCGGCCAGCAGCGAGATGATCATCACCGCGCTCGTGTGCGCTACATGCTCGCTTCAGCCAACATCCGGCGCGAGGGACTCAGTGATAGTCCTGCTCCAACTGATGGCGCACGGCCAGGACCAGCACGCGACTCATCGACTCGATTTCATAGAGTGCAACGTAGCCCGACGCGCCGGCGGGGACGACCAGTTCGCGACGGGTCGTGCGGCGGCCCGGCCCGGCCTTGCGAAAGGCCCAGGGCGTTACCGAAAGCTGGTTCTCGACAACGTATCTGAGCACCCGGATCGATGCGTCCACGCGATCGAGTTCGTCCAGATCCCGAGCACGGTCCAGCAGGAAGTCGGCCAGCCGATCGAGGTCATGCTCGGCCGACGGTGTGAACCGCACCTCGTACCGCCCAGCCGTCACGGCTCGATGAGCAATTCCTGCCGCCGCGCTTCGAAGCGATTCTGGATGCGGTCGAAGACCTCGCTCGCAGGAAGCGATTGTCCCGAACGCTGGTACTCCTGCCACGCCTCTTCGCCCCGGGCGAGGAACTCGACCTGCGTGCGACGGTAATTGACCGCACCCCGGACGGCTTGCTCCACGAATGCGCTGATGGTCTCGGTTTCGGTCAGGACCGTCTCGAGTTCACGACGCAACTCCGGGTCGACACGCACGGCGGGAAGGGTCGCGGATCTCATACCTTCAGTGTAGCACCTTCGTAATGCACTTGACACCAGCTTGCACGCGGCTCACGGCTGGCCGGCAGCCCACGTCCCCGCGATGATCTTCTCGAGCCAGAACGCGCCGATGATCGTCTTCACGTCGGTAATGGTGCCGTCCTTCACCCACGCCAGCACCTGTCCCGGCGTCGTCGTGAAGACGTCCAGGAACTCGCCGTCGTCGAGCTTCGCCTCACCTGCCGCGAGACCCTCGGCGAGATAGAGGTCGATGTGCTCGTCGGAATACGAGATGGCGTTGTTGATCGTCGCGACGAACGTGAAGCGCTCGGCGATGTAGCCGGTCTCCTCGCGCAGTTCGCGATCGCACGTGACCAGCGGCGCCTCGCCCTCGTCGATCTTGCCGGCGGGAAATTCGATGAACGCGCGGCCGAGCGGATAGCGCCATTGCCGCTCCATCACCACCGTGCCGTCGGCCAGCAGCGGGATGATCATCACCGCGCCGGGATGCACGACGTACTCGCGCAGCGTCTCCTTGCCGTCGGGCAGGCGGATGAGGTCCTGGTTGACGTGCAGGAAGTGACCGTCGTACACGCGCTTCGAATCGACTCGAACCTCTTCGAGATGAGGCTGCCGACCGGACAGTGGGAGGTCCTCGTCGACCAAGGTCAGCTCGCGAGCGTCCGCGACATCGCGCTGACGCAGGCCTGCATCAGACCGTCGGGCAGGATGCCGAGCACGACCAGCGCGCCGCCGTTGACGATCAGCATCACCCGCGTGTCGAGTCGCCCCGTGCCGCGGCCCGCGATGGCGGCGGTCTCGACCGGCTCGTCGAAGTACATCAGCTTGACGATGCGCAGGTAGTAATACGCGCCGACCAGCGACATCATCACGGCGAACACGACCAGCCACGCCGAACCCGTCGCGAAGGCCGCCGACAGCACCGAGAACTTCGCGTAGAAGCCGACGGTCGGCGGCACGCCGGCGAGCGAGAACATGGTCACCAGCATCACCAGCGCGGCCCACGGGTTGCGCTTGTAGAGGCCCTTGAAGTCGTCGATGTGATCGGCCTCGTAGCCATCGCGCGACATGACCAGCAGCACGCCGAACGCCGCGCACGTGGTCAGCGCGTAGACCACCGCGTAGAACAGCGCGGAGCTGTACGCGCTGGCCGCCGAGTACGCGTTGCCGTTGATGATGCCCGCCAGCATGCCGAGCAGCAGGAAGCCCATGTGCGAGATGGTCGAGTAGCCGAGCATCCGCTTGACGCTGGTCTGCGCGATGGCCGCCAGATTGCCGAGCGCGAGCGACAGCACCGCGAGGATCATCAGCATCTGCTGCCAGTCGAACGCGAGCGGCAACATGCCCTCGACCAGCAGCCGCAGCACGATCGCGAACGCCGCCAGCTTGGGCGCGCCGCCGACCACCAGCGTGATCGCCGATGGGGCGCCCTGATAGACGTCGGGGATCCACATGTGGAAAGGCACCGCCCCGAGCTTGAAGCCGAGACCCGCCACGATGAAGACCAGGCCGAACACCAGGATGGTCCGGTTGGCGACGCCGGCGTCGAGCTGACGGGCGAGCACCGTGAGGTCGAGCGTGCCGGTCGCGCCGTACAGCATCGACATGCCGTACAGCAGGAAGCCGGACGACAGCGCGCCGAGGATGAAGTACTTCATCGCCGCTTCCGTCGAGGCCGTGTGATCGCGACGCAGCGCGACCAGCGCGTAGAACGCCAGCGACATCAGCTCGAGGCCGAGATAGATCGGGAGGAAGTTGTTGGCCGAGATCATCACGAACTGTCCGAGCACCGCGAACAGCACGAGCGGATAGAACTCGCCGCCGCGTTCGCCCGATACGATGCCGCGGTCGACGAGATAGTCGTGCGAATACACCAGCGTCGCGATCATCGCGATCGACGTCGCGAGCTTCAGCAGGTTGGACATCGGATCGCCGACGAACATGTTGCCGAACGTGTAGACCGTGGTGCCGCCCGCGAGATAGACGGCGTTGAACACTGCGCAGACCACCAGCGTGCCGAGCGACAACCAGTACGTGCTGATGCGCTTCGCATCGCTCAGGAACATGTCGATGAGCAGGATGGCCGAGCCGGCGATCGACAGGAAGATCTCCGGATAGGCCGGGATCAGGTTCAGTCCTGAGCTGGTCACCGTAGTGGCGACATTCGTGATGACGACGGGATTCATAGGTTCAGAGCTTGGTCTGCGCAACGTGCGCGAGCAGGTTGGCGACCGATGCGTGCATCACGTCGGTGAAGGGCTTGGGCACGATGCCCATCCACAGCGAGGCAACGGCCAGGACCGCGAGCATGCCGAACTCGCGCGCACCGATGTCCTTCAGCGCGGCCACGTGCGCGTTGGCCACCTTGCCGAAGGCGACCCGCTTGTACATCCACAGCGAGTACGCAGCGCCGAGGATCAGCGCGATCGCGGCGAGGAGGCCGATCCAGAAGTTGAACTGGACCGCGGCGAGGATGACCATGAACTCGCCGACGAACCCGGACGTGGCGGGCAGGCCGCAGTTGGCCATCGAGAAGAACAGGAAGAACGCCGCGAACTTCGGCATCTTGTTGACCACGCCGCCGTAGTCGGCGATGAGTCGCGTGTGCATGCGGTCGTACACGACGCCGATGCAGAGGAACATCGCACCCGACACGAAGCCGTGCGAGATCATCTGCGAGATCGCGCCTTCCATGCCGAGCTCGTTGAAGATGAAGAAGCCGAGCGTGACGAAGCCCATGTGCGCGATCGACGAATACGCGACCAGCTTCTTCATGTCGGTCTGCACCAGCGCCACGAAGCCGACGTAGATCACCGCGATCAGCGACAAGGTGATGATGAACGGCGCGAACTGGTGCGACGCGTCCGGCGCGATCGGCAGCGAGAAGCGGACGAAGCCGTAGCCGCCCAGCTTCAGCATGACGGCGGCCAGCACGATCGACCCGCCGGTAGGCGCCTCGACGTGCGCGTCGGGCAGCCACGTGTGGACCGGCCACATCGGCACCTTGACCGCGAACGCCATGAAGAATGCGAAGAAGACCAGCGTCTGCTCGCCGATGGTGAGCGGCAGGCGCTGCCACGTGGCGATGTCGAAACTGCCGCCAGCCTTGTACCAGAGGAAGATGATCGCGACGAGCGTGAGCAGCGACCCGAGGAACGTGTAGAGGAAGAACTTGATCGACGCGTAGACGCGATTGGGTCCGCCCCAGATGCCGATGATGAGGTACATCGGGATCAGGGTCGCTTCGAAGAAGACGTAGAACAGCAGGCCGTCGGCCGCGCAGAACACGCCGATCATCAGGCCCGACAGGATCAGGAACGAAGCCATGTAGCCGGCCACGTTCTTCTGCACGACTTCCCAGGCCGCCACCACGACGATGATGGTGATGAAGGCGGTCAGCAGCACGAACCACATCGCGATGCCGTCGATGCCCAGCGCGTAGTTGACGCCGAAGCGCTCGATCCACGGCGCGCGTTCCACGAACTGCAGCGCGGCCGTGCTCGCGTCGAAGCCGGTCCAGACGGGGATGGTGACGAGAAAGCCGACCATGGCCACGAGCAACGCGAGCCAGCGGATCAACGGCGCACGGTCGTCGCGACCGATGGCGAGGATCACGAGCCCCGAGATGATCGGAATCCAGATCGCGAGGCTGAGGTAGGGAATGGAGGATTGCATGTTGTTGTTATGCGGACGCTCGGTACTTCTGTCTATTCGTCGTTCCCGCACAGGCGGGAACCCGGTGTCGTTTCTTGGTTCATGCGTTCAAGGACGCCGGTTCCCGCCTGCGCGGAACGACAAGCTAAAAAATAGCTTCGCGCTCAATGCAGCGGTTGCCGCAGCACGAAGTACGACATCAACGCCAGCACACCGATGATCATCGCGAACGCGTAGTGGTAGATGTAGCCGGACTGCGCGGTGCGGACCACGCCCGCGAACCAGCCCACCAGCCGCGCGCTGCCGTTGACGATGAATCCGTCGATGAACGATTGATCGCCGCGCCGCCACAGGCCGCCACCGAGCCGCCGCGCGCCGGCCGCGAAGACGATTTCGTTGAGCCGGTCCAGGTAGTACTTGTTGTCGAGCAGCTTGTAGAGCCACGACGTCTTCGCTTCGATGACGTCCGTCAGCTTCGGATTGACGAGGTACAGGTACCAGGCCACCACGACGCCGGCCAGCGCGAGCCAGAACGGCAGCCCGAAGAAGCCGTGCAATCCCATCGCTGCCGCGCCGTGGAACTCCTCGGCCAGCTTCTCCATCGCCGGATGGTTCTCGCCGACGAAGATGACGCCCTTGAACCAGTCGCCGTAGAGCATCGGCCCGATCGTGAAGAAGCCGATCAGCAGCGAAGGGATGGCCAGCAGGATCAGCGGCAGCGTGATGACGAGCCCGGTCTCGTGCGGCTTCTCGCCGCGGCCGAGGCCGTGATGCTCGTCGTGAGCGCCATCGTCGTCGGCGATCTCGTCGTGCGTCGCGCTCGCTTCGTGCGTGTTCATCTTCGCTTCCGCGTCGACGTGTGCATCGGCATGCGCATGCGCGGCGGCCGGCGCATGGTCGTGCGCAGGCGCATGCTCGCGTCCGAAGCGCTCCTTCCCGTGGAAGACCAGGAAGTACAAGCGGAACGAATACAGCGCCGTCACGAACACGCTGACCACGACCGCGACATACGCGAAGCCGGAACCCGCGATATGCGACTCCGCGACCGCCTCGATGATCGAATCCTTCGAATAGAAGCCCGAGAAGAACGGCGTGCCGATCAGCGCCAGCGAGCCGGTCAGGAACGTGATCCAGGTGATCGGCATGTACTTGCGGACGCCGCCCATCTTGCGGATGTCCTGGTCGTGATGCATGCCCATGATGACCGAACCCGCCGCCAGGAACAGCAGCGCCTTGAAGAACGCGTGCGTCATCAGATGGAAGATCGCGATCGGATACGCCGACGCGCCGAGCGCGACCGTCATGTAGCCGAGCTGCGACAGCGTCGAGTACGCGACGACCCGCTTGATGTCGTTCTGGATGACACCCAGGAAGCCCATGAACAGCGCGGTGATGGACCCGATCACGATGACGAAGCCGAGCGCCGCGTCGGAAAGCTCGAACAGCGGCGAGAAGCGCGCGACCATGAAGATGCCGGCCGTCACCATCGTCGCCGCGTGGATCAGCGCGGAGATCGGCGTGGGACCTTCCATCGAGTCGGGCAGCCACACATGCAGCGGGAACTGGGCGGACTTGCCCATCGCGCCGATGAACAGGCAGATGCACGCGGGCGTCAGCAGCATCCAGCCGGTACCGGGCAGCGTCAGCTTCGCGAGTTCCTCACCCTTCGCGAAGACGTCGGCGTAGTGCATCGTGCCGGTGTAAGCCAGTAGCAAACCGATGCCGAGAATGAAGCCGAAGTCGCCGACGCGATTGACGAGGAAGGCCTTGAGGTTGGCGTAGATGGCGGTCGGCCGCGTGTACCAGAAGCCGATCAGCAGGTACGAGACGAGGCCTACCGCCTCCCAGCCGAAGAACAGCTGGAGCATGTTGTTGGACATGACCAGCATCAGCATGGAGAACGTGAACAGCGAGATGTACGCGAAGAAGCGCTGGTAGCCGGGGTCGTCGGACATGTAGCCGACGGTGTAGATGTGGACCATCAGCGAGACGAACGTCACGACCAGCATCATCGTGGCCGTCAGCGAGTCGATCAGGAAACCGACCTCGAAGCGGATGCCGCCGACGGGGTCGCCGACCAGGGCCCACGTATAGAGCGTCTCGTCGACACGGCCGCCGTGCAGCACGCCGAAGAACGCCACGGTCGACAGCAGGAGCGCGACGAACACGCCGAGAATCGTGATTCGATGCGCGTTGGCGCGGCCGATCTGCCTGCCGAACAAGCCCGCGACGATCGCGCCGATCAGCGGCGCGAGCGGGATGGCGACCAGCATCGGGGTGGAGAGATGATTGAACGGCATCGTCATTGCTTCATCGTCATTGCGTAATCGTTAATGCGTCATCGTCAATGCGTCATCGCTATTGCGTCAGCCCTGCAGCTTGTCGAGATCCTCGACGTTGATCGTGTCGAGGTTGCGGAACAGCAGCACGAGGATCGCGAGGCCGATGGCCGACTCGGCCGCGGCCACGGTGAGGATGAAGAACACGAAGATCTGGCCGCCGTAGTCGCCGAGGTAATTGGAGAACGCGATGAAATTGGTGTTGACCGCGAGCAGCATCAGCTCGATGGCCATCAGCAGCACGATGACGTTGCGGCGGTTGAGGAAGATGCCGATGACGCTGATCGCGAAGAGGATCGCGCCGAAGACGAGGTAGTGGGCGAGGCTCAGCATGGAAGTTTTGGAATGTGAGCACCGCGAACAGAGGTCATGTCATTCCGGCGAAGGCCGGGACCCAATCGGGTTGCCCGCGCAGTTGAAGAAGAATCAGGTCCCGGCCTGCGCCGGGATGACATCGCCAGAGCCATCACTGCCGCTTCTCCGAAGCCATCTTCACCATCCGCACCCGATCGCCGCGCTTGACCAGCACCTGCCGATTCGGATCCTGAGCCTTCGTGTCCTTCCGCTTGCGCAACGTCAGCGCCACGGCGGCGATGATGGCGACCAGCAGGATCACCGCCGCCACTTCGAAGCCGTAGACGTATTCGGTGAAGATCAGCTTGCCGAGCTCGCGCGTGTTGCTGCTGCCCGGCGGGATCACGAGGGTATTGGCCGCACTCTCGGGAATGATGAACGTCTTCAGCAGCACGAACGCCATCTCGAGCACGATCACGATGCCGACGCCGGCCGCGAGCGGGAGGTTGGTCCAGAAGCCTTCGCGCAGCTTGTCGAAGTTGATGTCCACCATCATCACGACGAAGATGAACAGCACCATCACCGCGCCGACGTAGACCAGCACCAGCGCGATCGCCAGGAACTCCGCCTTCAGCAACATCCAGATCGCGGCCGACGTGAAGAACGCGAGCACGAGGTGCAATGCCGCATGTACCGGGTTCTTGGCGGTCACGACGCGCAGGCCCGCATACACCCCGACCAGTGCGAAGAGATAGAACAGGATTGCCTTGATTTCCATGCGGCCAGTCAGTGTTCAGCGCGCGGCACATCCGCGGCTTCGTTGTTCGACGATCCTGCTTCGTTGGCATCGATGGTGCGATCGCGTCGCAGCCCGATGGCAGCTCTCATCGCGGCCCATCGCAGTGCTTCAGCGATAAGGCGCGTCCGCCGTTCGTGCCGCCGCGATCTGCTTCTCGTACTTGTCGCCCACCGCCAGCAGCATCTGCTTGGTGAAGTGCAGGTCGCCGCGCTTCTCGCCGTGGTACTCGAGGATGTCTGTCTCGACGATGGAATCGACCGGACAGCTCTCTTCGCAGAAGCCGCAGAAGATGCACTTGACGAGGTCGATGTCGTAGCGCGTCGTGCGGCGCGTCCCGTCTTCGCGCTGTTCGGATTCGATCGTGATCGCCAGCGCCGGGCACACCGCTTCGCACAGCTTGCAGGCGATGCAGCGCTCTTCGCCGTTGGGATAGCGGCGCAGCGCATGCAGGCCGCGAAAGCGTGGCGACTTCGGCGTCTTCTCTTCGGGGAACTGCACGGTGATCTTCCGCGCGAACATGTAGCGGCCGGTCAACGCCATGCCCTTCAGCAACTCACCGAGCAGCAGGCTGCCGAAGAAGTCCTTGATGGCGGTCATCGGGCTGCGGCCGCGCATCGAATCCGCGTCGCGCTCGCCCGCGTAACGGGTCGTGGGTTCAGTCAACATGTCTCTATGTCCAGATGTTCCATGGCGTCTGCATCCACAGACCGACGATCATCAGCCACGCGAGCGCGATCGGAATGAAGACCTTCCAGCCGAGCCGCATGATCTGGTCGTAGCGATAACGCGGAAACGTCGCGCGGAACCAGATGAAGAACGTGACGAGGAAGACGGTCTTGCCGAACAGCCACAGCCAGCCCCAGAACGCCATCGACGACACGATCCACTGCGGCGTGTCCATGCCGACGAGGCCGAACGACAGCGGTGCGCTCCAGCCGCCGAAGAACATGATCGCGGCGAGCGCCGAGATGAGGATCATGTTCATGTACTCGGCCAGGAAGAACATCGCGAAGCCCATGCCCGAGTACTCGACCATGTGACCGGCGACGATCTCCGATTCGCCTTCCACGACGTCGAACGGATGGCGATTGGTCTCCGCCACGCCCGACACGAAGTACACGACCAGCATCGGCAGCAGCGGCAACCAGTTCCACGACAGGAAGTTGAGGCCCCAATTGGCGAAGTGGCCCTTCTGCTGGCCGGCCACGATGTCCGACAGGTTCATGCTGCCGCTCACCATCAGCACGACGACCAGCGCGAAGCCCATCGCGATCTCGTACGACACCATCTGCGCCGAGGCGCGCATGGCCCCGAGGAACGCGTACTTCGAGTTGGATGCCCAGCCGGCGATGATGATGCCGTACACCTCGACCGACGTGATGGCCATGATGTAGAGCAGCCCGGCGTTGATGTTGCCGACCGCGGAATCGGGACCGAACGGAATCACGGCCCAGGCGGCGACGGACGGCATGATGGCCATCAGCGGGCCGATGTAGAAGAGACCGCGGCTCGCGTTGGCCGGGACGATGATCTCCTTCAGCAACAGCTTCAGCACGTCGGCGAACGGCTGCAGCAGGCCCAGCGGACCGACGCGATTCGGTCCGAGGCGCAAGTGCATCCAGCCGATCACCTTGCGCTCCCACAACGTCAGATACGCGACGCACAGGATCAGCGGTCCCACCACGCAGACGATCTTGACGAGATTCCAGACCAGCGGCCAGACCACGCCGAGCGTGGCCTGGCCGTTGACGTTGAGCCAGTCGATCATGCGGGCACCGCGCGTGCTTCGGCGCGGACCGGCGCGTCGGCCACCTTGACGATCCGCACACCGCCGAACAGTGCGGGCAGGCAGGCCGTCGACTCGTGGGCCGTCGCGATGGCGACGCAGCCGTCGGCGACGCGCTCGTCGAGTTGCGCGGGCAGCCGGCAGACCTCGCGCTGCGCGCTGTCCATGAAGGCGTCCATGCGGACTTCGACGATGTCGCCCGTCGACAGTCCGAGCGTTGCCAGCGAACGGCCGTTGAGCCGGACGCGCGGGGGTGCAGCGTCGCGCGTGGCCTGCAGCGGTGCGGAACGACGCACCAGCGGATCGGCGGCGTAGATCGGCACGTCGGCCACCCGCTCGAAGCTGCCGGCCGCTGCGGCCGGCGTGGGC
>CAZZWS010000112.1:0-13295 GCA_964657795.1 Beijerinckiaceae bacterium | reverse complement strand
CCATGGGCATGCCCGTCATCGTGCGCATGGGTGTGCGCGTGGCCGTCACCATGATCGTGCGCACCGGCGACAGGCATCGTCCGCCCCGTCATGCCGAAGCGCCGTCCGCCGGTCATAGGCAGCGGCTTCAAGGTGGCGGCCGGTGATGCAGCGGTCGCACGCCCCGCGAAGGCACGTTCGAGCCTGCGGACCAGCAGCTCCGCCACCGCGTTGCGCGCGCCGCGCCAGCGCTGCATGAAGAGCACGACGCCCATGCCGAGGACCAGCAGGCCCGACAGCAGACTGAGCGCCGGGAACAGCTGCTCGGGCAGGATATAGCGCGAGGCGAACAGCGTCGCCAGGCCGACCGCGAAGACTACCAGCGTGTGCGTGACGGTCACCGTGATGCCGAGGAAGACCGCATGCCGCGGCGTGCTGCGCGAGCCGATCAGGTACGCGCCGACGATGGTCTTGCCGTGACCCGGCGAGAACGCGTGCAGCGCGCCGAGCACCATCGCCACCAGCAGCGCGAGGATCGCGACATGCGGTGCGACGGTCGGCGTGGAGATGAGATCGACGAGCTGCTTCGTCCTGCGTTGCAGCCATGCGGCCTCGTCGAACGAGGTCGATGCGTTCGATGCGGGTGAAGCGGTCGTCGACGGGCCATTCGGCTGCGCGACCACGACCGACCCGTCGGCGAGCCTCGCCGCGATCAGCGTGCTACCCGACGGCGCCGGGCCGTTCGAGTAGCGCAGATGCACGGTCCGCTCGTCGAGCGGGCCGTTCGCCGGCAGCTGCTGCAAGGCGTCGTTGAGCCCGTTCGTCAGCGAGTTCGCGTAGCCGTCGGTGTCGAAGATCGCGAAGCCCGGCGCGGCCCGGATCGAGATCTCGCGCCAGCCGATGCGTCCGGGATAGTTGCGGTTGTCGAAGTCGACCTTCGCCGAAGCGCCCGACGCGAGCGGCGGCAACGCCCCGTCGTAGTCGATGTCGAGCCGCATCGAGAAACCGCCCTGCTCGGTCGGCAGGCTGCTGACCCACTTGACCGTCCTCAAGGGGACGGCGGCGCCGTCGACCGTCAGGACCAGCAACGCCGCGAAGTCGGGCGCGAGCTTCGCGACGTAGGAATCGCGCTCCTGCTGGGTCGTGACCCCGTCGCCGTCGCTGTCGGCCAGGTGCAGTTCGCGCAGCGCTGGCAACTGGCCGTACACCACGGTGTAGTGGACATGCGCCACGCCCGCATCGAGCGTCAGCGCCTCGTACTGGTTGATCGTGAAGTTGCCGAGCAGGCTCGCGACCGTATCGGCCGAAGCCAGCCCGGGCAGGCACGCGAAGAGGGCCCACAGGCAGCGCAGCAGGCGGGAGCGAAGGGATGCGCTCATGTCAATGCAGATGCGGATGGGAGTGCGTCATGTCGTCGCCGTGGTCATGCGCATGGCTATGCGCATTGCTGTAATTCGCCGACCCCTGATCGACGGCCGCGCCGTAGCGCTCCTCGAGTCGCCCGAACTTCCAGACCGCCACCGACAACGCCCAGCCGAACAGGAAGAGGCCGACGATGAAGTAGCCGAGCACGCCGAAGTCGATGCCGCCGACGACGTCGTAGACGCCGCCGTGCAGCCCCAGCAGATGCACGAAGACCTGCAGCAATTCGACGCTGCCGATGACCAGCGCGACCGCGATCGACAGGCTCGTCGTGGCGATGTTGTAGAAGATCTTCCGCAGCGGATTGAGGAACGCCCAGTTGTAGGCCTTGGACATCAGCACGCCATCGGTCGTGTCCATCACCGACATGCCGGCCGCGAACAGGATCGGCAACGACAGCACGGCGCCGATCGGCAGGTCGCCGGCCGACGCGCCCGCGGTCATCGCGAGCAGGCCGATCTCCGACGCGGTGTCGAAGCCGAGCCCGAACAGCAGCCCGAGCGGATACATCTGCCAGCTGTGGCTCATCAGCTTCTGCAGCCGCCCGCCGAACAGCCGGTTCAGCAGTCCGCGCTGCTGCAGCAGCTGCTCGAGATGCGCATGGCTGTGCGTCCCTTTCTTCGCCTGCTGCCAGACCTTGAGGATGTCGAGCAGCACCAGCAGGTTGAGCACGCCGATGATCCACAGGAAGAGTCCGGAGACGCTCGCGCCGATCAGGCCGCCCATGTCGCGCAGCGCCGGCAGATGCTCCTTGACCGCGACCGCGGCGAACGCGATGCCGATGGCGAGCAGCAGCACGATGGTCGAGTGGCCGAGCGAGAAGAAGAAGCCGACGCCGAGCGGTTTCTGGCCCTTCTGCAGCAGGAAGCGGACGGTGTCGTCGACCGCCGCGATATGGTCGGCATCGAACGCGTGGCGCAGTCCGAACATGTACGCGGCCAGGCCGAGGCCGACCAGTGCCGGATGGCCCGCCGCGTAATGCAGATAGAGGCCCCAGCCCAGCGCGTGCAGGAAGGCGACGAACCCGTAGAAGCCGGCCAGCCGGCGCCACTCGGATGCCGTGAAGCTCAGGCGCTTCCGCTGCACGGAGACAGCGACGGGTCCTGCGTCGAGGAGAGAGGTGTCGTTCAAGCGGAGGCCGGTTCGCGCGGAGAGGTCGTTCGCAGGGCGGATGCGATGGTCCCACACACTACGTGCCTGCGGCCCTTCCGGATGCACTGGGCCGTGTCAGGATCGTCCGGTTCGCTCGTAGGCTCCGCGTCGCGGCGTAACATGCCGGCCTCCATGAGACCGTTCCTCTCCCCGTCCGCGACCTTCCGCATCGCTTTCCTCGTCACGCTCGTGATCCTGTGCGGAGCACGGCCGGCCCGGGCCGCGGATGTCGAAGCGACGCCGCGACTCGATCGGCCCGCGCAACCGTTTCGCGCGCCCTACGTCCCGGCGTCCGACGACGAGCTACTCCAGGACGTGCCGAAGGCGACGGATCCGAACGTCACGACGATCCGCAAGCTGCGCGCCCAGCTCGATCGACGGCCGCACGACCTCGATACCGCCAACGCGCTCGCGAAGGCCTACATCGACTTCGGGCGGCAGGTCGGAGACGCGCACTACGTGGGCTATGCGGAGGCGGTGCTCGGGCCATGGCTGGCGCAGAAGACGCCCCCGATCACGAGCCTCGTGCTGTACGCCGTGATCCTGCAATACCGCCATCAGTTCTCGCCGGCGCGCGATCAGCTCAAGCGGGCGCTGGCGCTCGATCCGGCCAACGGCCAGGCGTGGCTCACGCTGGCGACCCTCGACATGGTCCAGGGCGACTACGACACCGCCGCGCGCGACTGCCAGCAGGTCGGGCGCGGCAGCGGTACCGAGATCGGCCTCGCGTGCTCCGCCAACCTCCTGTCGTACCTCGGGCAGGCGAAGCGCAGCGTCACGGTCCTGACCGCGCTCGGCGCGCGCTCGCAGGCCTTGCCGCCGGAGATCTCGGCGTGGATCGAGGGCCTGCTCGCCGAGAGCGCCGAACGGCTCGGCGACTGGCCGACGGTCGAGGCGCACTACCGCAAGGCGTTGACGTACGCGCCCGACGACAACTTCCTGTTGGTGGCCTACGCCGACTTCCTGCTCGATCGCGGGCGTCCGGTCGAGGTCCTGAAGCTGCTCGCGGACTTCGCGCAGTCCGACACCGCGTTCCTGCGGCTCGTCCTCGCGCAGGCGGCCCTGAAGAGTCCGGACCTGCCGCGCTACAACTGGGTGATGGGCGCACGCTTCGAGGCGCTGGCGCAACGGGGCGACGACCTGTTCGGTCGCGAGCAGGTGCGCTTCGCGCTGCATGCGCAGCACGACGCGGCGACTGCACTGGATCTCGCGCAGCAGAACTGGAAGGTGCAACGGGCGCCGTGGGACATCCGCGTGTTCCTCGAGGCCGCGCTCGCCGCCGGCCAGCCGGCGGCCGCGCAGCCGGTGCTCGCGTTCCTGGACAGGACGAAGCTCGAAGACCCGATCATCGAACCGATGGCGCGCGAGCTGCGGGCGCGACTGACGGGGGCGCCCAAGCCATGAGGCGCCTCACGACCGGTACGCGCACGGCGGTCATCGGACCTCTGTTAGCGATGTTCCTCGGCGGCATGGCGAGCCTCGCGTCGGCGCATTCCGCGAGCGATGCCTACCTGACGCTCGACGTGCCGGCGGCGGAGGGCTCGACGGTGGTCCACGTGCAATGGGACATCGCGCTGCGCGACCTCGACTTCGTGATGAAGCTCGACGACGACGGCGATGGGCGCATCGTCTGGAAGGAGCTGCATCGACATCAGCAGGAGATTGCCCGTTACGCGTTGGCCCACATCGGCTTCGAGCGCAACGGTCGTGGCTGCGCGACGAAGGTGACGAAGCAGCAGGTCGACAATCATGCCGACGGTGCCTATGCGGCGCTCTTCATCGACGTCACCTGCTCCGGTCCGGCCACGCCCGTGACCCTCGACTACCGGCTCTTCTTCGCGATCGACCCGTCGCATCGGGCGATCGTCGTCTCGCGCAACGGCAGCGATGTCGCGACGGCGCTGCTCTCTCCGCAGAACGCGAAGATCAAGTTGTGAACGATCGCGGCCGCCGCCGCGAACACGGTGGTGTTAGCCCCGTCGTTGTCGAGCGGGTCGATCGACCAGTCGGTCGGTTGCAATGCCGCATGGATCGGCGTCTGCCTCGTGACGGGCCAGACGGGGATGTCGATCTCCCGGATGAAGTCGGGAGTCACGCATTCGTCGCGATGCGGTCGCGACGATCGGCGTCGACTCGCGACTGAAGCCACTTATCGACGAAACGATCCGCCGCGGTCCGCTGCGGCCGGCGCGCCTCGGCGGCGGTCCAGCCTTCGACGAGATACGACTGCTTCGCTCATCCCTCCATGCCGTGTCTGAATCGGTAGGGATCGTGCCCGAGGCGTCTTCCGGTCTCGGATTCGTCGGCCTGATCCGTGTGCCTCCCGCTCGATGAGGTCGCAGCCTCGAACGCCACGATCCGATGCCATCAAAAGTAAGAGACTCCTTTCTTTTCTCTTACGACTGATCATCGCTCCCCGTTACCGCTCGTCGCTTACCCGCGATCGCAGTGAATCCGCTTGCTCCTGCTTGCCGTAGAACACGGCATCGATGCGCGTGCCAGCATCGATGAAGCAGCGGTCGCGAGCCGGTCGCTGCATGCGCGAACCAATCGAACAATCCAGGAGATTTCATGAATGCTTCCAGAATCGCAGGCTGCGTCCTCGCCGGTGTGATGTCGTGCGCGACGCTCGTCGCGTCGGCTCAGGTGATGGTCGGCGGCGCCGCGATGTACCCCACCAAGGACATCATCGACAACGCGGTCAACTCGAAGGACCACACCACCCTGGTGGCGGCGGTCAAGGCTGCCGGACTCGTCGACACGCTGAAGGGCAAGGGACCGTTCACGGTCTTCGCCCCGACCAACGAGGCCTTCGCCGCGTTGCCTGCCGGCACCGTCGATACGTTGCTGAAGCCCGAGAACAAGGCGATGCTGACGAAGATCCTCACGTATCACGTGGTGGCCGGCGACATGGACGCGGCAGCCCTGATGAAGGCCATCACGGCCGGCGGCGGCAAGGCCACGCTGAAGACCGTGTCGGGCGGTACGCTGACCGCGATGAAGAGCGGCAACGGCATCAGCGTGACGGACGAGAAGGGTGGCACTGCGATGGTCGCGATCGCCGACGTCAAGCAGTCGAACGGCGTGATCCACGTCATCGACAAGGTGCTGTTGCCGAGCTGAGAGGTTTGCTGAGCTCGACTCGTTCACAGGAAGGCCCGTGCTCGCACGGGCCTTTTTCGCGTGCCCATGCGACCTATCAACCTCTCGACGCGGAATCGCTCAGCCGCGACACGTCGAGTCCATGACCGAATTCTTCTTACGTCGTCGACGGGGTCGCCACCGTCGTCCGCCCGCATCGGCTCGTCCTCTACGATCGTTCGCGGTCCATTGCTGAGGAAACTCATGAACATCCCTTGGCGCCACGCGCTCTTGTCGGCCGGACTCGCGGTCTGCGCGCCGGCTTTCGCGCACAGCAAGCTGCTGTCGTCCACGCCCGCCAGCAATGCGGTGCTGACGCAGTCGCCCCCATCGCTGCTCCTCAGCTTCAACGAAGCGGTCGAGATCGCGTTCACCACGACCGACCTCGTCGGACCGGCGACGCAATCGATCAAGCTGGTCGCCGCGACCGATCCCGGCGGCGATCGCTCGAAGGTCGTCGCGCCGCTGCCCGCCTTGACCACAGGCACCTATCACCTGAACTGGACCACCGTCGGACACGACGGCCATCACGTGAACGGCACCTTCGCGTTCACGATCAAATAGCGTCGATGGAGTCCGGTGCGCCGTCCGTGGCGGCGGTGCTCGGGACCTTCGCGGTCAACGCCGGCCTGGCATGGATGATCGGCTTCGCCGTGATGACGACATGGGTTCGCGGGCGACCCTTCGCGTGGGCGCGGCGCAGTGTCGACGGCCTGGTGACGGCGAGCAGCCTGACCTTGGTGGCCCTCGCCTTCGACCTGTGGCGGCGATCCGCCGAGGCCGTCGGGGTTCCGTTGTTCGCGGCCGGCGACGCGACGATGACGATGCTGTCCGCGACGCATTACGGCCATGCGTGGATGGTGGGCGTGGTCTGCGTGATCACGATCGCGGCGGCCGCGCGTTTCGGCCTCGTCGGTCATCGTCGGTCCACGACGATCGCGTGGATCGTCGGCTTCGGCGCCCTCGTCTACACCCGCAGCATCGTTTCGCATGCCGGCAGCGACGGTGATCTCTCGCTCGCCGTCGCGGTCGACAGCATCCATCTCGTCGGGGTCTCGCTCTGGGCGGGCGTCGTATGGGTCACCGCCTGCGTGATGCGCCCATCGCGAGACGGGATGTCGACCGGCGCGGAGTCGTGGCTGCGCACGCTCTCCACCATCGCGACGATCGCATTGACGGCGATCCTGCTGACCGGATTCGTCAATGCTTGGCGGGCCACGGCCGGTTCGATCTCCGCGTTACCGGGATCGACCTACGGGACCGTGCTGCTGGCCAAAGTCGCGCTCGTCGTGTGCGCGGCGGGACTCGGCGGCATCAATCGCTGGGTCTTCCTGCCTCGCCTGCCCGCAACGCTGCTGGCCCATCGCGCATTCGCGACGATCCTGCGCATCGAGTTTGGCGTCCTCGCGATCGTGTCGCTGCTCGCGGCGGCCCTCGGCAACCTGGAGCCACCCGGATCGATGTAGCCGTCGGGCATCCGGGTCGACGGTGGGGCCCGGGCGCGGCGCCATGCAACAATCCTGCCGCGCGCGAACCGGCCTGTCTCGCTCACGGGAGCGCGCCGCGCCGATCGCCCCGATCGCGACTTTCCTGAACCCATGCCCGAAGCCCCCCTCTCCGAAGCCCGCAGTCGCAGTTCACTGGGGACGTTGCGCCGACTCGCCCCGTTCCTCGCACCGTACCGCGCCCGGCTGGTGCTGGCGTTCGTGTTCCTCGTCATCGCCGCGGTCGCCACGCTCGTCGTGCCGCTCGCGTTCCAGCAACTCGTCGACCACGGCTTCTCGGCGACCGTCAACGCACCGTCCGTGGCAGCCTTCGGAAATGGTCCGATGAACGCGCGGGCGGCGGCTTCCGCGATGCTGAGCCGCGCGGCCGCCGCGCATGTCGACCTCTACTTCATCGGCCTGTTCGCGGTCGCCGTCGTGCTCGCGCTTTCGACCGCGGCGCGCTTCTACATGGTGAGCTGGCTCGGCGAACGCGTGGTCGCGAACATCCGCTCGGCCGTCTACACGCGCATGCTCGACCAGTCACCGGAGTTCTTCGAGACGACGCGCAGCGGCGAGGTGCTGTCGCGGCTGACCACCGACACGACGCTGATCCAGACCGTGGTCGGCACCAGCATGTCGATGGGCCTGCGCAACGTGTTCCTGGTGGTCGGCGGCATGGCGATGCTGGGCATCACGAGCCTGAAGCTGTTCGTCATCACGGTCGCCCTGCTCGCGCTGGTGGTGATCCCGATCGTCGTCATGGGTCGGCGGGTCCGCTCGCTGTCGCGCGACAGCCAGGACCGCGTGGCCGACTCGTCCGCGATGGCCGGCGAGATCCTCAACGCGATGCCAACGGTGCAGGCGTTCACGCAGGAGCGCTCGGAGGCACGCAAGTTCCGGGACAGCGTGGAGGCCAGCTTCGTGACGGCCGTGAACCGGACGGCGACGCGCGCGGGCCTGACCGCCGTCGTCATCACGCTCGTGTTCGGCGCGATCGTGTTCGTGCTCTGGCTCGGCGCCAACGCGGTCATCGCCGGCACGATGACGCCGGGCCTGCTCGCGGCGTTCGTGCTGTACGCGATCGTGACGGCCGGCGCGATCGGCGGCCTCACCGAGACCTGGGGCGACATCCTGAGAGCCGCCGGCGCGACCGAGCGGCTGATGGAACTGCTCGATGCTCGCAGCTTCATCTCGTCGCCGCCGACAGCCGCCCCGTTCGCCGTCGACCGTGCGTTGCCGGTCGCGTTCGACCACGTCACGTTCCACTACCCGTCGCGGCCCGACCATCCGGCGCTGATCGACTTCTCGCTGCACGTCGCGCCCGGCGAGACCGTCGCGCTGGTGGGCCCTTCCGGCGCCGGCAAGTCCACCGTCTTCCAGTTGCTGATGCGCTTCTACGCGCCGGGCAGCGGCGCGATCCGCATCGGCGAGCGCGCCATCGATACGCTGGCGCTGGCCGACTTGCGTCTGGCGCTGGGCATCGTGCCGCAGGACACGGTGATCTTCTCGACCGACGCACGCGAGAACATCCGCTACGGCCAGCCCGATGCCAGCGACGCCGACGTCGTGGCTGCGGCGAAAGCGGCGCAGGCCCACGACTTCATAGAACGCCTGCCCGAGGGCTATGCGACCTTCCTCGGCGAACGCGGCGTGCGCCTGTCGGGCGGCCAGCGCCAGCGCATCGCGATCGCCCGCGCCATCCTGCGCAACCCGCCGGTGCTGCTGCTCGACGAGGCCACCAGCGCGCTCGACGCCGAGAGCGAAGCCGCCGTGCAACGCGCGCTCGAGACGGCGATGGAAGGGCGCACGACGATCGTCATCGCGCATCGACTGGCCACGGTGAAGAAGGCGGACAGGATCGTCGTTCTCGATCAGGGACGCATCCTGGAAGTCGGGACCCACGCCGAACTCGTCGCGCAGGGCGGACTTTTCGCTCGCCTGGTCAACATGCAACTCGTGTGAGGGCAATCCACCCGATAGAATCATGCGCATGGACGATGCCCAGATCGTCCGCGCATGGAAAGCTGAGGGAATGACGGCCATGCTCGATTTCAGCGACGCTCCGAAGCGCCCGACCAATCTGACGCTCAATGGTTGTCTGCTCGACCTGGCGCGAGAGATGAACATCAACCTCTCGCAGACCGTGGATCGGCTGCTCGCCGGAGAGATCCGACGTCGGTATCACGAGCACTGGATCGAACGCAACAAGGAAGCGATCGCCGAATACAACGCGCGGATCGGGAAGGAAGGCACGTTCTCGGCAGACCTGCGAAGTTTCATGCGCAAGGAGGCGTGAGTGGCGCGCTTCGATATCTACAGGAACCCCTTTCGCGGGGAAACGAAAGACATCCCGTTCCTGCTCGACGTGCAAAGCGAATTTCTCGACGTCCTGGATACGCGCATGATCATTCCGCTGCGTCGTGCGACTCGATTTCGCCATCCGATCGAACACCTGAATCCGACGTTCGAGCACGCGGGTACGCAACTCGTCGTCGATACCGCGTCGATGGCCTCCGTGCTGCGATCGGAACTCAGGCAGGCGGTCGGCAACATGCGAACGCAACGGCTCGACTTCGAGAACGCACTCGATTTTTTCTTTACCGGAATCTGAACACGTGCGCCCCTACCTCGACTTCATGCGCCACGTGCGCGACCACGGTGTCGAGAAGACCGACCGCACCGGCACCGGCACGTTGTCCGTGTTCGGCTACCAGATGCGCTTCGATCTGGCCGCGGGCTTTCCGCTGCTGACGACCAAGAAGCTGCACACGAAGTCGATCTTCCACGAACTTCTGTGGTTCCTGTCGGGCTCGACCAACGTGCAGTACCTGCGCGACCACGGCGTCACGATCTGGAACGAATGGGCCGATGCCGACGGCGAGCTCGGACCGGTCTACGGCCATCAATGGCGTTCATGGCCCACGCCCGACGGCGAACACATCGACCAGATCGCGCAGCTCATCCGCGAGATCAAGGGCAATCCGGATTCGCGACGACTGATCGTGTCGGCGTGGAACGTCGGCGACATCCCGAACATGGCGCTGCCGCCGTGCCATGCCTTCTTCCAGTTCTACGTCGCGCCTCTCGCGAGTGGACAACATTCGGGAGAGTCCAGACGACGCCTGTCGTGCCAGCTCTATCAACGCAGCGCCGACATCTTCCTCGGCGTGCCCTTCAACATCGCGTCGTACGCCCTGCTCGTCCATCTGGTCGCGGAGCAGACCGACCTCGACGTCGGCGATTTCGTGTGGACCGGCGGCGACTGCCATCTCTATCTGAACCATCTCGAACAGGTCGACACGCAACTGGCGCGGCAACCGCATCCGCTGCCGAAGCTGGTCGTCCATCGCAGGCCCGGCTCGATCTTCGATTACCGCTACGAGGACTTCGAGATCGTCGACTACCGCTTCGAGCCCCACATCAAGGCGCCGGTCGCGGTCTAGTTCCTTTGCCATTGTCCGTGCCCGGACCGGGCGCATCCAGGAAACCCAGCCATGCAGATCCAGATCACGCGCATCTCGCCGTTCCAGACCGCCAAGGTCGTTGCGGCGCTGTCCTTCGTCATGACGGTCCCGTTCCTGATCCTCGCCGCGCTGGCGTCGATGTTCACGCCGGGCAGCCCGCGGATCGGCATCGTGCTGATCATCTTCGCGCCGCTGATCTACGCGCTCTTCGGCTTCGTCTTCACGTTCATCGGCGCGTGGATCTACAACGGCGTCGTGCGGCTGGTCGGCGGCGTCGAGTTCACGACGACCGAAGCGCGCGACTTCTGAAGACCCCATGAAGCTGTCGTTGATCGTCGCGTACGCCCGCAACGGCGTGATCGGCCGCGACAACGCGTTGCCGTGGCGACTGCTCGAGGACCTCGCGTTCTTCAAGCGCACCACGACCGGCCATCCGGTGATCATGGGTCGCAGGACCTGGGATTCGATCGGTCGGCCTTTGCCGAACCGCCGCAACATCGTCGTCACGCGCAATGCCCAATGGCACGCGGACGGCGCGACCCGCGCCTCGTCGCTGCGCGATGCGCTGGTGCTTTGCGCCGACGTGCCCGAGGCCTTCGTGATCGGCGGCAGCCAGATCTACGCGGCCGCGTTGCCGCTGGCGGATGCCGTGATCGCGACCGAGATCGACCGCGACGTGGCGGGCGACGCGCATTTTCCGCCGCTCGACTCGACCGACTGGGTCGAGGTCTCGCGGGAAGGACGCGTGGGTCCCGCGCCGGACGCGTGGCCGTTCGCGTGGGTGCACTATGCGCGGCGCGAGTCCACCGACTGACGCCACCCGACCCGAAGAAACGAGACCCATGTCCGAAGACGCCTTCCATGTGCACGGTCCCCACGACCACACCCTCGAACACGCCGCGGAGCACGGCAGCACCGATCGCTTCTCCGGCCGCATCGCGGTCACCACCGCCATCCTGGCAACGGTGGGCGCCCTGTTCTCGTATGAGGGCGGCGCGACGCAGGCCGGCGCACTGGTCGCCAAGACCGACGCGGGGACTCGCAAGACCGAGGCCTCCAACCAGTGGAACTACTACCAGGCGAAGAGCAACAAGCAGAACCTGTCCGAGCTGGCCGCCGTGCTGGTCGCGCCCGAGAAGCAGGACGGCTATCGCACAGAAGCCACGCGCTACAAGAACGAGAAGGCCGACATCCAGAAAGCCGCCGAGAAGCTCGAAGCCGAATCGAAGGACTTCGACGCGCAGTCGGAGGCCCTGATGCACGAACATCATCGCTGGGCGCAGGCCACCACGTTCCTGCAGATCGCGATCGCGCTGTCCGCCATCGCGTTGCTGACACGGCGCAAGTGGCTGCAATGGGGCGTGTACGGCGTCGCCGCGCTCGGGGCGATCCTCGGCGCGCTGGCGCTGGTGCACCTCTGAAACGCTGCGGCGTCTGCCGCCGCATGCCGGTGAGCCGCGTGCATTGAAGCGCACGCAACAGCACCCATCTGTGCTCGACGTTCGCGGCATGGCGCTGCGTCCGACAACCTCCGACCTGATAACGACATGTCCCACGACCTCTTCACACCGATCCAGCTCGGCCCTTACACGCTACCCAACCGCTTCGCGATGGCGCCGCTGACCCGCAGCCGCGCCGCCGACGGCAACGTGCCCTATGCTCTTCACGCGATCTATTACTCGCAACGCGCGAGCGCCGGCCTGATCATCAGCGAGGCGACCCAGGTGGTCCCCGAGGGCCAGGGCTACATCTCGACGCCGGGCGTGTACAGCGAGGCGCAGGTCGCCGGCTGGAAGCTCGTGACCGACGCGGTCCACGCGGCGGGCGGCCGCATCTTCCTGCAGCTCTGGCACGTGGGCCGCATCTCGCACACCGACTTCCAGCCCGACCACGAGGCGCCGGTCGCGCCGTCGGCGATCCAGGCGAAGGGCAAGACCTACACCGCCAACGGCTTCGTCGACCTGAGCATGCCGCGGGCGCTCGCGACCAGCGAGATCGCGGGCGTGGTGGCGGGGTTCAGGACCGGCGCGCGGAACGCGATGGCGGCCGGCTTCGACGGCGTGGAGATCCATGCCGCCAACGGCTACCTGATCGACCAGTTCCTGCGCGACAAGACCAACCAGCGGACCGACGGATACGGCGGCTCGATCGAGAACCGCCTGCGCTTCATGAACGAGATCGTCGACGCGGTCACGGCCGAGGTCGGCGCCGACCGCACGGGGATCCGCATCTCGCCGGACAACACGTTCAACGACATCGACGACAGCGATCCGCAGGCGTTGTTCACGGCCATCGTCGAGAGCCTTGCCGGCAAGGGTCTCGCCTATCTGCACGCGATCGAAGGCGACATGGCCGCCAAGCCCGGCACGCCGCATCGGGTCGACTACGGCGCGCTGCGCAAGGCCTTCGGCGGCCTCTACATGGCCAACTTCAACTACGACAAGGCCAAGGCCAACGACGCCATCGCGGCGGGACGGGTCGACATGGTCGCGTTCGGCAAGCTGTTCATCGCCAACCCCGACCTGGTCACGCGCTTCCTGATCGACGCGCCGATGAACCCGCCCGACGAGAAGAGCTTCTACGGCGGCGACAACCACGGCTACACCGATTACCCGCTGCTGAGCGGCGTTACGGGCTGACGTCGGGGCTG
>CAZZWS010000111.1:0-13363 GCA_964657795.1 Beijerinckiaceae bacterium | reverse complement strand
CCTGTTTGTCGTCGCCCTCTTTATCGTCGCCGTCCTTCGCGTCCTTCCGGTCCTTCTGCTTTTTTTCTTCGTCCTGCTTCGCGTGCCGTTCGGCTTCGCCATAGCCGTCGCGAAAACCTTCGCGATAGCCGAGGCGATAGGGCTGCGGGGTCGCGTTGACGTCGCTGGGAGGCTGATCCATGTTGGACCGCATCGTAAATGCTGACGCCGGCCGCATCCTGTAAGACAGGCGAGGATTGTCCGACCCAAAACTTGCGAAGCGCCGAAAAAAACGGCGCGTCGCTGTCTACCGTTCGCCGGTTTGAACCGTTAAGGCATCGGTTCTCGAAGTCTTTCGTCCCTTATTTGCTTCCTCAAGGAAACATCATGCGTCTCTCGACCTCGCTCAAAGCACTCGCCGCCCTCGCCCTCCTCGGCGTGACCATCGGCGCATCGGCGGCGCCACGCCATCATCATCGCCATCACCACCATCATCCGGTCCACCACGTCGTCCGCCGCTGATCGGCGGATCCGTGAAGACCGTCGCCGTCGCGCTGCTCGTCCTGGTCGGTTCGGCTTCGCACGCCGAATCGATCGGTGACGTCGACACGGCGTTCAAGCTGATCGGTCCGGACCACAAGATCGTCGTCGACGCCTACGACGATCCGAAGGTCTCGGGCGTGACCTGCTACGTGTCGCGCGCGAAGACCGGCGGCATCAAGGGCGCCGTCGGTCTCGCCGATGACAAGGCGAACGCGTCGATCGCCTGCCGCCAAGTCGGACCGATCGCTTTCACGGCGGTGATCCCGCAGCAGGAAGAGGTGCTGACCGAGCGCCAGTCGATCCTGTTCAAGCGGCTGCGCGTGGTGCGGATGGTCGACAGGGCACGCAATGCGCTGGTGTATCTGACGTACTCGGACAGGCTGATCGACGGCTCGCCGCAGAACAGCGTGACGGTGGTACCGGTGGACCGGGGTACGCCGATCCGGTTGAAGTAGTCGGTCGACGATCAGGGCCCACGCCATGCGCATGTCTCTTGCCATGCGATGCGGTCTCGCGGCTCTCGCTTGCGTCGCGTCGGTTCTCTGCACGCTTTCCATCGCCGCCGACGCGCCGACCTACGGCCTCGAGCTCGAAGGCTTCGCCTATCCCTATCCGCTGCAGCACTTCGCCTTCACGTCGCAAGGCTCGTCGCTGCAGATGGCCTTCATGGACGTCGCCGCCACCGGCACTCCGAACGGCCGGACCGTCGTGCTGATGCACGGCAAGAACTTCTGCGGTGCGACCTGGGAGACGTCGATCGTCGCGTTGACCGCGGCCGGCTATCGTGTCGTCGTGCCGGACCAGATCGGCTGGTGCGCGTCGACCAAGCCCGAGCACTACCAGTACAGCTTCGAGCAGCTCGCGACCAACACGCGCGAGCTGTTGCAACAGCTCGGCGTCGATCGCGCGGTCGTCGTCGGCCACTCGACCGGCGGCATGCTCGCGACGCGCTATGCGCTGATGTATCCCGACGCGACCGAGCAGCTCGTGCTCGTGAACCCGATCGGGCTCGAGGACTGGAAGGCGCTCGGCGTGCCCTACCGCACCGTCGACCAGTGGTTCGAGCGCGAGCTGAAGCTGTCAGCCGACAGCGTGCGGCAATACGAGAAGACCACCTACTACGTCGGCCAGTGGAAGCCCGAGTACGAACGCTGGGTCGACATGCTCGCGGGGCTCAACGCCGGTCCGGGACATCGTCTCGTCGCGTGGAACTCGGCGCTGATCTACAACATGATCTTCACGCAGCCGGTGATCTACGAGCTACCGTTGCTCGCGATGCCGGTGGTGCTGATGATCGGCACCTCGGACACGACGGCGATCGGCAGCGACATCGCACCGCCGGAGGTCAAGTCCCGCGTCGGGCACTACGACATGCTCGGCAAGGAAGTCGCCGCGCGCCTGCCGAACGGCAAGTTGATCGAGTTCGCCGGCCTCGGCCATGCGCCGCAGATTCAGGAACCCGCGCGTTTCAATCGCGCACTGCTCGACGCCCTGCTTCACTGACTCGACCGTCGCTGGTCACGCGCACAGGCTTCCTTGTGCATCTGCGGTATCAGGCTGCGTCGCACTCGCAACGCAAAATCGCATGCCTCGCATGTGACCGTGCCGGCGGTTCGTCATCGGATGGACGACGACGACCCCTGAAGCGCGGCGCTACCGAAAGCCCGCGACCTCGTGGGGCACGTAAGGTCGTTCGAGCGTCGCGATTTCTTCCCTCGTCAGCTTGATCGACAACGCCGCGACGGCGTCGTCGAGATGCTGCATCTTCGAAGCCCCGACGATCGGCGCGCTCACGGCCCGCGCCCGCATCACCCACGCGAGCGCGATTTGTGCGCGCGACACGCCGCGTGCCGCCGCCACGCTCGCGACCGCCTCGACGACCTGACGATCGGCGTCCGCGGTCTGCGGCCGATACAACGTCTTGCCGAAGTCGTCGGTCTCCGAACGCTCGGTCGTCGCGTTCCAGTCGCGCGTCAAGCGACCTCGCGCCAGCGGACTCCACGGGATCACGCCGATACCGGCGTCGGCGCACAGCGGCAACATCTCGCGCTCTTCCTCGCGGTTGATGAGGTTGAGATGGTTCTGCATCGTCACGAGCCGCGTCCAGCCGTGACGCTCCGACGTCGCCAGCATCTTGGCGAACTGCCACGCGAACATCGACGAAGCGCCGATGTAGCGGACCTTCCCGGCCTTGACCACGTCGTGCAGCGCCTCGAGCGTCTCCTCGATCGGCGTGTGCTGGTCGAAGCGGTGGATCTGGTAGAGGTCGATGTAGTCGGTGCCCAGGCGCCGCAGGCTGCCGTCGACCTCGCGCAGGATGGCTTTCCGTGACAGTCCGCTCAGGTTCGGTCCCTCGCGCGACGCGAAGAACACCTTGGTGGCGATGACGATCTCGTCGCGCTTCGCGAAATCGCGCAATGCACGCCCGACGATCTCCTCGCTGGTGCCGTCCGAATAGCTGTTGGCCGTGTCGAAGAAGTTGATGCCGAGCTCGATCGCGTGCCGGATCAGAGGCCGGCTCGCGGCCTCGTCGAGCGTCCATGGATGGTTGCCGCGATCGGGAACGCCGTACGTCATGCAGCCGAGGCAGACCGGCGAAACCTTGAGGCCGGTGCGGCCGAGGTTGGCGTATTTCATGGCGAGTTTTCCAGTTCGGCGTACGAATACGAATTCGTTGACATCGCAACCATTCAGACCTTCAGCGATCGGCCGGGAGTACCGGCGGCCGCGCCACCTTCAGGAACGACATCGCGGCCAGCATCAGACACGACAGCACGGCCGGCAAGGCGGCTGCGAAGAACAGCGCGGCGTTGTCCCACTTCCATCCGATCAGCTGACCCGCGACGACCGGCCCGACGATCGACCCCGCTCGGCCGATGCCGAGGCTCCAGCCGACGCCGGTCGAGCGGATCGTGGTCGGATAGAGCGTCGCGGCCAGCGCGTTGATGGCCGGCTGGCCACCGACGATGCACACGCCGCTGACGAACACCACGACGCACAGCGGACCGAGCGACAGCGACGGCTGGCCGATCGCCCACACCGCGACGGCGGCGATGGCGAATGCCGGAACCAGCACGCGATAGAAACCGAGGCGATCGATGACCGGTCCCATCGCGATCGTGCCGAGGACACCACCGAACTGGAGCACCGTGCCGACCAGCACGGCGGTCGGCAGGTCGTGTCCGCTGGTCGTCACCAACGTCGGCAGCCAGCTCGACAGGAAGTACAGGTTGAGCAGGTTCATGAAATTGATCGCCCACATCAGCAACGTGATGCCGGTGCGGCCTTCGCGGAACAACTCGCCGACCAGCGCCCCGCTGCCGCGCGTTTCGGACACGAACGCCTCCGTGCCGGCGAGCCGCGCGTCCGGCGCGATGCGGCCGACCCACCGATGGACCGCGTCGAGCCGGCGACCACGCAGCACCAGGAATTGCATCGACTCGGGCAGGAAGCGCAGCATCGCCGCGGCGATCACGAGCGGGATCGCGCCACCGAGCACGAACACGGAGGTCCAGCCGAAGCGCGGGATCAGCGACGCGGACACGATGCCGCCCAGCATCGCGCCGGCCGTGAAGCCGCACGACACCCACATCATCAGGCTGACGCGTTTGCGCTTCGGACTGTATTCACCGGCCAGCGCCATCGCGTTGGCCATGATGCCGCCGAGCCCGAGGCCGGTGACGAAGCGGATCGCGACCAGTTCGCGGACCGAAGACACGAGCGGCGTCGCGAGCATGCACAGCGCGAAGAACAGCGTGGCGCCGATCAGCACCGGCCGCCGGCCGACGCGGTCGGCGAGCGGGCTCAGGATCAGCGAACCGACCAGCATGCCGAACAGGCTGGCGCCGAAGACCGGACCGAGCGACGCCTTCTCGATGCCCCACGCGCGGATGATGGCCGGCGCGACGAAGCCCATCGCCTGCGCGTCGAAGCCGTCCATCACGACCGATGCGCCGAGCAGCATCAGCAGCCCGATCTGGAAGCGGCCGACCGGTCGCCCGTCGATCAGCGCGGTGAGGTCGACCGACGGTCCGCCGAGCGTCGGTGGTGCGATCGTGTTCACCGGCTGCGCACCCGTCGCGCATCGACGATCACCATCAGGAAGCCACCGGCCATCGCGACGTTCTTGAGGAAGTCGATCATCTGCTGCATGTGAACCATCGGGTCGGTCGCGTTCCAGAATCGATGGCCGATCAGCGCGGCGCCGATCGTGAAGGCCGCCATGACCGACGCGACGATCACGAGTCGGTAACCGATCACGAGGAGGATGCCGCCGCCGAGTTCGACGAGGATCGAGATGGCCACGACGACCTCGGGCAGCGGGACGCCGAGCTTGGCGAAGTAGCCCACCGTGCTCGCATATCCCATCAGCTTGCCGAAGCCTGACAGCAGGAAGATCACGGCGATCAGCAGCCGTCCTGCGAATGCGAGATAGCGGTCGTTGTTCATGGCATGTGTTCCATCGGAGAAGATTCGGAGTGCGTCGCAGCGCCGGCGCCCGATCGCGCGTCGCCCGCCGCCGCCGGCGCGAGGATGAAATCGTAAGCCAGCTCGAGGCTGCCGTCCGCGCGCGGCGTCCACGCGCGCACCAGCGACTGGCGCACGCCGAACACCGCATCCGAATCGAGCCACGGCGCATCGTCGCGAAAGACGTGGGTCGTCAAGGTCTCGTAGCCGGGTGCCTGGATGCGGAAATGCAGATGCGCGGGACGCCATGGATGGCGCTTCGTGGCGTTCAGCAACTGCCCGACCGGCCCATCCGTCGGGATCGGATAGGGTGCCGCGACGACGGTCTCGAACGTGAAGGCGCCGTCGGCGCCGGACCGGATCACGGCACGCCCCTGCGGACGATCGAGGTCGGGACGTTGCACGTCGTAGAAGCCTTCGGCATCGGCCTGCCAGACGTCGATGACGGCGCCCGCGATCTGCTCGCCGTGCAGGCCGCGGACCGTGCCGCGCACGTGCAGCGGCGGACCGACCGCGCCCTGCGCCACGTCGGCGCCGTCCGCCAGTTCCGGCGCGTGCTCCATGTGGAACGGCCCGAAGACCGTGGCTTCGGTGCAGCCCTCGGGCTTGTCCTGGTTCAACGCGACCGTCAGCATCGACAGGCCGAGCACGTCGGACAACAGGATGAACTCCTGACGCTGGTCGTCGCACTGCTGGCCGGTCGCGGTCAGGAACGCGATGGCTCGTTGCCATTCGCGTTCGGTCAGTTGGTTCTCGCGGGCGAAGTCGTGGAGGTGCGTGACGAGGCTGGTCATCAGCTGCTTCAGGCGCGGATCGGGCGTGTTGGCGAAACGATCGATCACTGCCCGCGTGATGGTGTGCCGGTTCAGGTCGCGCATGTTGAAGTCCTCGACGTGCCACTGATGTTCATCCACGCGGTCTCGACGCGACCCGAAGGATAATCGACACCAGTCCGTCACTTCCGCTCAGCCACCATGCGCTTCCTCGCCGCCCTGCTCTGCTTGATCGTCTCGACCGTCGCCGCTGCCGCGATGCCTGCACCATCGGCTCACGACGAGCTCGTCGCTCTCGCGCAGGAGTCGCTCGCGACCACCGCCCGGCTCGATCCGATCGTCGCGACCGAGCTCGGGCTGCCGGGCCAGGACGCGAACCTCGTCGTACCCAGCGAGGCCGCGCGGCAGGCGACCATCGAACGGGCCCGCACGTTGAGGCGTCGCGTCGTCGCGATCGCGGCACGACCCGAGGTGCGCGCCTCGCTGGTCGATCTCGACGACGCGAGGCTGTTGATCGCCGAGGCCGATAGCGTGCTCGGCGCGCTCGTAGATCGACAGGCCGATCGCAAGAGCTACGCGCGGCCGGCGCTGCGCCTGACGGGCGCGATCTTCACGCAGTTCCTGCATCTGCCGGTGGCGGGTCGTGATGGCGCGACGTCGGCCGATGTCGACCAGGCATGGGCCGACATCACGTCGCGACTCGCGCTCGGCCCGGCCTACATCGCGGCCGGCCAGCGTCTCGTCACCAAACCGGGGAAGCTCGCCGGCACCGTCGGTGCCCGTCAGCTCGGCGGCACCGCGTCGTTCCTCGGCGGCGCGTTGAGCGACGCCGCGAAGGAACAGCTCGCGCACGACCCCGCGGCGTTGCAGCGCTTCACGGCGGCACGCGACGCCGTTCTGGCGGCCGTCGCGCAGTCGCGCGCGACGATCGATGCGAAGGCCGCGAGCTGGCCCGACAACCACGTCATCGGCAAGGCCGCCTACGAGAAGATGCTGCGCGACGAGGACCTGCTGCCGTTCGGCGCCGCCGACATCGAGCAGATGGGTCGCGACGAACTCGCGCACGGCTGGGCCGAGGAAGCGTGGCTGACGGCGCTCGCGAAGGAACGTCGGGTCGCCTTCGGTTCCGAGAGCGGCGGCGGCATGGCGCCCGACGGGCCCGCCCTGGTGGACTACTACCGCGACCGCATCGCGGAGCTGAAGCAGTTCGTGGTGGCGCACGACGTCGTGACCGTGCCCGACTGGCTCGGCACGATGGCCATCGTCGAGACGCCGGCCTTCCTGCAGCCGGTGTCGCCGGGCGCGTCGATGAATCCGCCGCGGCTCTTCGAGAACTCGTCGACCGGCTACTACTTCATCACGCCACCGAAGTCGCTCGCCGAAGCCGCGGCGCGGCTCGACATGAACGAGGACTTCGATCGCGACCGCATCTGGTCGACGGCCCTGCACGAGGCCATGCCGGGTCACTTCTTCCAGCTGTCGATCGCGCGACGTCATCCGGACTTCATCCGTCGCATCACGCATTCGTCGGCCTTCGCGGAAGGCTGGGCGTACTACGGCGAGGAGATGTTCGTGCGGCTCGGGCTGTACGGCGACGACCTCGACGCACGACTCTTCACGGCACGCTGGGAGCGCGTGCGCGGCGCCCGGGCCATCGTCGACGGCAAGATCGCCAGCGGCGAATGGAACGTCGCGCAGGCGGCGACCTTCTTCGAGGCGCAGTCCGGCTTCACGAAGGAAGCATCGGAGGCCGCGGTCGCAGGCATCGCCCTGCAGCCTGGGTACGTGATCGCATACACGGTGGGCAGGCTGCAGCTCGAGACGCTGTTGGCCGCCTACTCGAAGCAGGCGGGAGACCAGGCGTCACTGCGCGACTTCCACGATCGCCTGCTCTCGTACGGCACGACGCCGTTCGCGATCGTCGCGCCCGAACTGCTGAACGACCTCGACAAACCCGCGAGCGCGGTGCGCGCGGCGGCGCGTTATTGACGACGATTTTTGTGATCAGTCGTCCCACGATGGCTCAGAGAAACCCGATCGAGAACCACGGCACCAGCGCGATCAGCGCCACGCCGAGCACCAGCGCCACGAGGTAGCCCATCAACGGCTTGATGCCTTCGGACGGATCGATGCGGCCCACCGCGCACGCGGAGTAGTAGCCCACGCCGAACGGTGGCGCGAACAGGCCGATGCCCATCGAGAGGATGATGACCATCGCGTACTGCACCTCGTGCACGCCGACCTGGTCGGCCACCGGGAACAGCAGCGGACCGAACAGCACGACCGCGGGGATGCCTTCGAGCACGCTGCCGAGGATCACGAAGCCCACGATCGACGCGGCGAGGAATGCGTAGCGCCCACCCGGCAACGTGGCGGCCGCGTCGGCCAGTGCGTTCGAGAAGCCCGACTGGGTCAGCGCCCACGCCATGCCGGTGGCCGCGCCGATGATCAGCAGGATGGCCCCCGACAAGGTCGCGGTCTCGATCAGCATCGGCTTCATGCGGCTCCAGTCGAACTCGCGATAGACCAGCAGCCCGACGATCATCGCGTAGGCGATGCCGATGGTCGACACCTCGGTCGCGGTCGCGATGCCTTCGACGACGGCCAAGCGGATCACGAACGGCAACGCGAGCGCGGGTAGTGCGGCGAGGCCGGCCAGCGCCATCTGTTTCTTCGGCGTCTTCTCGACGTGCGACAGGTCTTCGTTGCGGTAGCGCGACCAGACCACGATGCAGACCAGCGCGCCGACGACGACCGCGGGCATCAGTCCGCCGGTGAAGAGCGCGGTGATCGACACGCCGGTCACCGAGCCGACCGTGATCAACACGAGGCTCGGCGGGATGGTCTCGGTCTGCGCGCCGGTGGCGGACAGCAGCGCCGCGAGCTCGCCCGGCTTCGCGCCGCGCTTGCGCATCTCCGGGAACAGCGCGGGCGCGATGGCCGCCATGTCGGCGACCTTGGAACCCGAGATGCCGGATACGAGATACATCGCGCCGATCAGCACGTACGACAGGCCGCCGCGCACGTGACCGAGCAGCGACGCGAGGAACGCGATCAGCCGGCGCGCCATGCCGGTGACTTCGAGCAGCAGCCCGAGGAACACGAACATCGGCACGGCCAGCAGGATCATGTGCGACAGCCCTTCGCCCATCCGGCCGACCATCACGACCATCGGCGTCGTGGTCGTCAGCGACAGATAGCCGAACGTCGCGAGGCCGAAGGCGAAGGCGATCGGCACGCCGGTGAACACGCACAGCGCGATGACGCCGACGAAGAAGACGACGAGGTTGACGTTGCCGAGGTCGGCGAACCGCGGCTGCAACGCGATCAGCGCGCCGGCGACGACGCCGACGATCACGACGGCCGCCACGATCGCCCGCCAGCGCGCCACGACCGACAGGCGTAGCAGTCCGGCGACCAGCATCAGCAGCATGCCGGCCGGCAACGCGGCCGCGCGCCACGCGTTGGAGATGTCGAGTCCCGGCATCGACATGAAGCGCTCGTCCGACGCGTAGTCGTACGCCGGCGCGAGGATCAGGCCGAGGAACAGGATGGCCGCGATCATCGCCGTCGCTTCGAGCACGGCCCTGACCTGCGGCGGCGCCATCTTGACCAGCGTCGTCATCCGCATGTGCTCGCCACGTCGCAGCGCGATCACGGCGCCCAGCATCGCGAGCCAGATGAACAGGATGCCCGCGAGTTCGTCGGACCAGATCAGCGGGTTGCGCAGCACATAGCGCGACACGATGCCGGCCAGCAGCACCAGCGTGTCGGCCACGACGAGGATGGCCGCGATCCATTCGATCGTGCGCGCGAACGCACGGTCGACGGACGCGAGCACGTCGCGCGCCGGCGAACGCGGAACCGGAACGGACGATGAAAGCGGCGGTGGGATGCCGATCGCGGCCACGCTGGCCTCCTTCAGGCCAGCTTGCCGACCGACGCTTCGAGCGCCGCCCAGGCTTCGTCACCGAACTTGCCCTTCCACTCGGTGTAGAAGTTGGCGCCCTGCAGGGCCTTGCGGAACGTGTCGGTCGACGGCTTGTTGAACGTCAGTCCTTTCGTCGCGAGGTCCTGTTGCAGCTGCACCGCGAGCTTCTCGCTGTCGGCGCGCTGAAGCACCGCGGCCGCGTTGAAGTTGCGCGCGACGATCTCCTGCAGGTTGGTCGGCATGGCGTCGGTGCCGCGCTTGTTGGACACCATCCAGTAGCCGTCCCACACGTGCCCGGTCAGCGCGCAGTTCTTCTGCACTTCGTAGAGCTTGGAGTTGTTGATCAGCGTCAGCGGATTCTCCTGACCCTCGACGACGTGCGTCTGCAACGCGCTGTACAGCTCGTTGAAGTTGATCGGCGTCGGCGACGAGCCCAGTCCCTTGAAGATCGACAGCAGCATGGGACTGACCGGCACGCGGATCTTCATGCCCTGCAGGTCGCTCGCCTGCGTGATCGGCTTGTACGACGTGATCTCGCGAAAGCCGTTGTCCCAGACCTTGTCGTAGACGTTGAGGTTGGCCTTGACGATGGCCGCGCGGATCACCTGACCGACACCGCCGTCCATCGCCTTCCACACCTGCGGATAGTCGGTGAACGCGAAGCCCACGCTGTTGAGCGACGCGAGCGGCACGAGGTTGGCGAGGACCACGCCCGGCACGGTCAGATAGTCGATGCCGCCGGAGCGCACCTGGCTCAGCATGTCGGTGTCGGAGCCGAGCTGGCCGTTCGGGAAGACGCCGATGTTCACCTTGCCGTCGGTCTCGGCCTTGATCTTCTCGCTGGCTTCCTTCAACCGCGCGTAGATCGGATGCGTGTTGGCGACGTTGGTCGCGACCTTCTGGTTGTACGTGCCGCTCTGCGCCGTGGCCGTCTTGCTGCCGAGCCCGACGAGCGTGATCGATGCCGCTGCCTTGAGCAGCGTTCTCCGCGATGACTGCGCGCCTCTTTCCTGCATATCTGTCTCCTGATTTCTTATTGGAATGAAAACGGTGTTGCGAACTTCGTGTATCGCGGGCCTCCCGAAATGAAAATCGGCGATCGCATGGAGCGACCGCCGGAATCGAATCAGTTGAACATGTCGGGTTGCTTGACCAGCAGCTCTTCGTAGATCGGCTGGAAGTGCAGCCAGCCGATGTACTCGCTGCCGACGTGTTCGCGGCTGTAGCGCGCGCGATCCGGCGGGACCATGATCGGCTTGATGCCGGTCGCTTCGACGAGCATCTGCTGCTTGCAGCAACGCTCGAGCGCGATGAACCAGAACGCGGCCGCGTCGATGCTGTGGCGGCTCACGGTCAGCAGGCCGTGGTTCTGATGGATCGCGGCCTTGACGCCCTGGAACCAGTCGCAGATCGACTTGCCGGCGCCTTCCTCGACCGCCACCTGGCCGGCCTCGTCCTGGATGACGACGTGGTCCTCGAAGAACGCGCAGGCGTCCTGGGTGATCGGGTCGAGCGGACGGCCGGTCGCGGCCCACGCCGTGCCGTACTCGCTGTGCGCGTGGCACATCGCGACGATGTCCGGATGCGCTTCGTGGACCGCGGCGTGCAGCACGTAGCCGGCGCGGTTGACCGCGTAGGAACCCTGGATGACGGTGCCCGTATGGTCGACGAGGATCAGGTTGGAGATCCTGACCTGCGAGAAATGGACCGCCATCGGGTTGGTCCAGTACAGATGCGGAAACTCCGGATCGCGGACGGTCAGGTGACCCGCGAAGCCGTAGTCGAGGCCGTGGACCGCGAACGCGCGACAGGCGGCGACGAGGCGTTCCTTCAGATGCTGACGATGCTCGGCATGGTTGCGGAACTTGGGCGTCTCGGGAAACTTCAGGCCCTGCTGCTCGGGCTGATAGATCGAGACGCGTTCGGCGACTTCGTGGTCGAGGACTTCTTCGGACATGGTGACTCCTGATTGAATGAAGACCGCGCGCGACGACGGGTTACCGAGGAGCGCAACGGTAGGGGCGGCAGCGATCTTCGAACAGCGGTGGATTCCCTGACAAACGACGATTGCTCATCATCGCGCGAATCAGATTCATGCGGACTTCTGTTCGGACAAGCCCGCCTCGTGCAGCAGCCAGCGTCGGAACAGCAGGACCTTCTCCGTGCCGGCCTGCTTCGCGCGATACGAAAGGAAGTGCGTGTCGCGGGCCAGCGGGGCGAACACCTCCGCCCCCACCTCGACGAGCTCGCCCCGCGTGATCTCGCGCTCGGCGAGCCGCACGCTTTCGAGCGTTACGCCCATGCCGTCGGCGGCCGCCGAGATCGCCAGCGCGGCCCGATCGAACGACGTGCGCGCTGTAGTCGGCAACCGCAGGCCGTTCTGCACGAACCAGTCGGGCCACGACACGCGGCTCAGTTGCGAATCGATCAGCGGCAGCGACGCGATCTGCAGCGCCGGCGCGAGCGCGGGATCGAGCAACGCGGGCGAGCACAGCGGGACGATGCGTTCGGGCCCCAGCGACACGACGACGATGCCCTCGCCGTCGCGCGCGCTGCCGTACGAGATCGCGACGTCGACCTCGCGGACGCGGGTCAGGTCGATCGGTTCGGGGCTCGACGACAGCCGGATGACGACGTCGGGATGCGCCTGCATGAAGAGCGGCAGCCGCGGGCCGAGCCATTTGACGGCGAGGCTCGGCGCGCAATGGACCGTCAGCACCTGTTCGCGCGGCGCGAGGCCGACGTCGTTGCACGAGTCCTCCAGCGCGTCGAAGATCCGCGTCAGGCTCTCGAGCAGCCGCTTGCCTTCGGAGGTGGTTTCGACATGCCGGTTGCCACGCACGAACAGCGGAATGCCGAAGGTCTCCTCGAGCTCGCGGACCTGATGGCTGATGGCCGACGGCGTGAGGTTGAGCTCCTGCGCGCCGAGCGTGAAGCTCTCGTGCCGTGCGGCGGCCTCGAACGCCCGCAGGCCGAAGAAGTTGGGGATCTTCCGCACGGGTCGTATACGGTCGCGGGCTACGCTGCGATGTCCACCCGCACATCCGACGCCGCTTCGAGGGCACGGCCGAGGCGTTCGAGCGTGTTGGCCCGCGCGTTGCCGGCATGCTGCTCGGCGAGCTTCGCCGCGAGCCTGGCGTCGCGTGCCGCGATGGCATCGGCGATGCCTTCGTGCTCGTCCCAGATGTGGCGACGCTGCGCCGACATCTGCAGCACCGTGCCCATCACGCGCCGCAGATGCACCCAGTGCAGATGCGCGCTCTCCTGGATCAGGTCGTTGCCCGACGCCTGGTAGATGGCCGCGTGGAAGGCGAGATCCGCGTCGATCATCGCCTTGACGTCGTGGCCGCGCGAGACGCGACGGCCCTCGACGATCAGCCGCTTGTCGATGACGCGACCCCGTTCGGCCGCGAGCCGCGCCGCGAGGCCGTCGAGCACGCCACGCACCTGGTAGACGTTGGCGATCCACTCGACCGACAGCGGCGTGACCTGCACGCCGCGGCCGGGCGCGTCCTGCACCAGACCGTCCTTCTTCAGCAGCCGCAACGCCTGCAGGACGGGCGACCGCGAGACCGACATCTGTTCGGCGATCTGCTCCTGCGTCAGCCGCGCGCCGGGCGCGAGCGACCCGTCGCTGATCGCGTCGAACAAGCGACGGTAGACCTCGTCG
>CAZZWS010000110.1:0-13422 GCA_964657795.1 Beijerinckiaceae bacterium | reverse complement strand
ACGGTCACGGGCGACGTGCTCGACGGCGACCTCGTTCTGCGCGGCGCGGGCGATCCCAAGCTCGTCGTCGAGCACCTGTGGTCGATGCTGCGTCAGTTGCGCGCCCGCGGCGTGCGGACCATCGCCGGCGATCTGGTGCTCGACCACAGCCTGTTCGGCCCCGCGCCGTACGACCCCGGCGCCTTCGACAACGAGCCTTACCGGCCTTACAACGTGGGGCCGGACGCGCTGCTGTTCAACTTCAAGTCGGTGACGCTGCACTTCTGGCCCGACGACGCGAAACGCGAGGTCCGCGTCGGGATCGAGCCGCTGCTGGCCGACTTCGCCGTGGGTCCGATCACTTATGGCGATGGACCCTGCGGAGACTGGCGCGCGAAGGCGCTGGCCGATTTTTCGCGGACGGATCGCATCGTCTTTGCAGGCGCCTATCCCGGCAGCTGCGGCGAGCAGACCTGGAACGTCGCGGTGCTCGACCATCGTCAGTACCTGGCTGCGGTGTTCCGCAGCCTGTGGACCGAGGTCGGCGGCACGTTCGTGGGGATGGTGCGCGATGGCATGTCGCCCGCGGGCGCGCGCGTGCTCGTCGAACACGAGTCGCCGAGCCTCGCGGACGTGATGCGCGACATCAACAAGTACAGCAACAACGTGATGGCCCGCGAACTGTTCCTGTCGTTGTCGACCCCGTCGTCAAATCTGTCGTCACCCATGGACGCGACCCGGACGCCGGCGACGATCGAACGGTCGCAGCGGGCGCTGCGTGCCTTCTACGACGGCCGCAACCTGCCGATGCCCGAACTGATCGTCGACAACGGCTCCGGCCTCTCCCGCCGCGAGCGCGTCAGCGCGACGTCGATGACCGGCGTGCTGGAAGCCGCCTGGGCTTCGCCGTCGATGCCGGAGTTCGTGTCCTCGTTGCCGCTGGTGGGCGTGGACGGCACGATGAGGAAGCGCCTCGCGCGTGACGGCGTTGCCGGCCAGGCGCACATCAAGACCGGCACGTTGGCGGAGGTGCGTGCGATCGCCGGCTACGTGCTGGCCGCGTCTGGATACGGCTACGTGGTGGTGGCATTCGTCAATCACCCGAACGCCGCGGGCGCGCAAGCGGGTCAGGACGCGTTGTTGCGATGGGTCTACGAGAACGGCTGACGCGGTAGCCGGTGCGACGGCCACTGAGTTCCTGTCCGACAGGGCGGGGCGTACCCTTCCCACACGCAAGACGAGACTAGCCCGTTAGACTCTGGGTCTCGTGTCTCGGCAACCGATCGAGCGCCTTGGTATTTGCCCATCACCGGAGAACAACGATGACGACTTACGACGACGAACGCCTCAACGCCAAAAAGGAACGCATGGGACAGCACAAAGACAACATCGTGTCGGAACTCCAGTCCGGTGTCGACGACGCACAAGGCTTCCTCAACGCCGCCGCCGCATCGACCGGCGACAAGGCCGTCGAGTTGCGCGACAAGGCCGCGGCCGCTCTGAAGCGCGCTTCGGAGTCGCTCAGCGACTGGCAGGCGACGGTGGTCGAGAAGGGTCGCGACGCGGCCATCATGACCGACGACTACGTCCACGAGAATCCCTGGCAGGCCATCGGCATCGGCGCCGCCATCGGCTTCCTGGTCGGTGTGATCGTCGCGCGTCGCTGATCATGGCCTGAGCCGCTGCTCACCACGACCGGTGCCTGCGCGCGCCGGTTCATTGCTCATGGCTCGAACCTCCGTGTTCGCAGTCATGGGTATTCGTATTCTGGAATCGCTTTGACGGGCCTCTCATGATCTTCGGCGCCGCACGTCCCCGCCGTCCCCGATCGACTTCCCGCACCAGTGGCCGGGAAACCGCCGGACCGGCGGTCGAAGGGCCGCTGCCACCCAGATTGATCCCGTCCATCCGACAGCTGGTGTCGACGACGGTGTCGCTCGCGCACACGCGCATCGCCCTTGCCGGGGTCGAGCTCGAAGAAGAGATGCAGCGCCTGATCCGGGCAGCAGTGCTCGGCTGTTCGGCGCTGGTGCTCGTGTTCCTGGGCCTGATCGTCGGCACCTTCACGATCGTGCTCGCAGTTCCGCCCGAATATCGTGTGATGACGATGATCATCATCACGGTCGTCTACCTCGGCGCCGCGCTCATCGCGCTGCTGACCGTCAGGGCCATCTTCACCAATCGTCCACCAATCTTCGGCGCGACGCTGGCCGAACTGGAGAAGGACAAGGAAACGCTGTCGCAGATGTCGCGGGCGCATGAAGTCGCCGAAGAGGCGCGCGAGCGCGAACGGATGCGACAGGACAACGTCGGCCGGAACGCAGGTCAACGAAGGGGAGACTGATGGCGCAATCCCAAATCCCGCTGAAGCTGCGCAAGCAGATGTTGTTGATGCGCGCGGCAGTGGAGCGCGTCGAACTCGCGCAGCACGTTCTCGATGTCCGGCAAGCCGCCACGGTCTCCGCGATCGTCCGCAACGCCATGCCGGGTGATCGCTCGCGCAGCCTCGCGTCGCGGGCCTTCGGTCTGCTGACGCGTTATCCCTTCGCCGCGTCGGCCGCTTCGGTGGTCGCGTCGCGCTTCAAGCTGCCGCTGCTGACTTTCGCTACCAAGTGGGGTGGCTTCGCGACCATCGGCTACAAGCTGTGGGATTCGTGGAAGAAGACACATCCCGATTCCCCGGTCACGCGCCGTAGCGCCCGGTTGCTGAATCGATAGTCGATCCCGAATCGATGCGACGAAGCAGGGCGACGACGTCGCGCGTCCTGTTTATCGGGTCGATTCTCCTGTTCGGCGCGCACACGGCGCGGGGCGATGACGAGCGGCCCGAGGCCACGCCTTATCGTCCCACCATCTCCACGCCTGCGGCGCTGTCCGCTCCGGGCTGGCTCGAGGGCGAAATCGGCGGTCTCGACCTCTACGAACGCTACGCCGCGGCGACCTCGCCCCATCGATCCAGTGCGCCGTACACGCTCAAGTACGCGTTCACGGACGACTGGGGTCTGCGCGTCGGTGGCGAGGCGATCGTCGCCGCGCGTGACGACGAGGGTGTCAAGCAACTCGGGCTCGGCGATACGGCGCTGATCGCCAAGCGACGCTTTGCGATCGACGGGGACTCGGCGTTCGGCCTCGAAGTGGGCGGACTCTTTCCCACTGCTCGACCCGCGTTGCGACTCGGCAGCGGCAAGCCGGACTGGTCCGCGAACGGCATCTACAGCGTCGACTTCGGGGGATGGCATGGCGACGCCAATCTCGTCGAGACACGAATGGGTGCGCGTCAGTACGGCGCGAGCCGCTGGCAGGCTCTGGGCGCCGTCGCGCTGTCGCACCCTATCGGCGACCGCTTGACCGCGGAAGCCGAATGGTCCGGCACCCGCCAGCACGGCGATGCGGGCACTGCGCAGTTCCTGGGGGCTCTCGCCTACGCCATGCGGCGCGACTGCGTCGTCGACTTCGGCGCAGCGCGGGGTCTCAACCGCGCGTCGCCGACCTGGCAGATCTTCGCCGGCGTGACGGTCGTGCTCGGAAAGATCGACTAGACCTCGCGCGTCACGGCGGCATCGACGTGCATCACGATGCGTTCGAGGCAGCGTTCGATGTCTTCCTGCCCGGTTATGCCGTAACGCGCCGCGCTGTACGGCTCGCAGCCGACCTGCACCGTCACCCACGATTCGGGTGCGCCGATGAACGCGGCCTCGTCGGTCACGTCGTCGCCGATGAAGAACGCCGCCTCGCAGCGTTCGAAGCGGACGAGTGCGTGCAACGCCTGCCCCTTGTCGGGAGCGCCTTCCGGAAGCAGGTTGAACACACACTTGCCGCCGATGACGCGCGGTGCCGGATCGAGCCCTGCGAAAGCCGCTTCCAGTCCGCCCCGCGCGAGCCCGTGGTCGGGTGTCTTCCGATAGTGGATCGACAGCGAGTAGCGCTTCGCCTCGATCTCGACCGCGTGGTCGACGCGACCGGCGGCGAGCAGGCCGGGCAGTTGCTTCAACCAGCCCTCGACCACGGCGCGATGGTCCGCGTCACCGCCCGCAGCCGTGATGGACTCCGCGAGCGATCGATGCAACGGCTCGGGCAGGCCTTCGGCGCCGTGATTGCCCACCAGATGCAACGGCGTGAACGCGATCCTCTGTCGCAGATCGTCGACGCCGCGGCCGGTCAGCAGCACGGTCGGCGCCATCGTCGCGAGCCTCGCCAGCAGCGCGACCACACGGTCGTTCGCGCGGGCGTCCTCCGGTCGCGCGACGATGGGCGCCAAAGTGCCGTCGAAGTCGAACGCATAGAGCGACTTGGCTGTCGCGAGCCGCGCCAGCGCGGCGTCGCCTTCGGCGCTGAAGAGGTCGATCACGACGTCACCACGTCGGCTGTCGGCGACCGCGTCACGCTGCCGCCCTGCGCCAGCGACCACGATCGTCGGCGTCGCTCTGATGCTCTGCGATGCGTGCGCGGATGCGGTCGCGCTGGCGCACGCGCGAGGCGTCGAGCAACATGCGCCCCGCCCAGCGGAACACGTTGTTGTCGCGGACCACGGCACGCAGAGCGCGCATGCGCTCGCGCTGCTCGGCGGCCGGCATGGTCAGCCCGGCATGGATCATGTCGGCGGTGTGTTCGACGTGATACGGATTGACGATCAGCGCCTCGCGCAGTTCGCGTGACGCGCCGGCGAAGGCCGACAGCACCAGCACGCCCTGCTCGTCGTCGCGCGAAGCCACGAACTCCTTGGCCACGAGGTTCATGCCGTCGTGGAGGCTGGTGACGACGCACACGTCGCACGCGCGGTAATGCGTGAACACCGAACGCTTGTCGTGATGTTCGATCAACAAGGCGATGGAGTTCGTCGCACCCCGATCGTCGCGCCCCGCGACCGGTCGCGCGAAGCGGCGGTTGATGCGCGACGCCTCCGCGCGGACGCGTGCTTCGAAGTTCTGATATTCCTCGAGCGCGGAGCGCGACGGCGCCGCGATCTGCACGAACGTGAAGCGACCGATCATCTCGGGGTGTCGTTCCAGCATGGCCTCGACCGCGGCGAAGCGTTCGAGGATGCCTTTCGTGTAGTCGAGGCGATCGACGCCGAGGCCGAGCAACTGGTCGGCCGGCACGCCGAGGCGCTGTCGCACTTCGAGACGGCACTCGTCGATGGTCTTCTCGAACGACGGGGCATCGGGCCAGTCGATCGAAATCGGATAGGTCGCGACCTGCGTCCTGACGCCGCCGTACGAGATGATCGAGTTCTCGTGCTCGATGCGGGTCTCGAGATAGCGGTCGGCCGTCTCGATGAAGTTCTTGGCCTGATAACTGGTGTGGAAGCCCAGGATCGTGCTGCCGAGCAGGCCCTCGATCAGCTCGTTGCGCCACGGACAGATGCCGAACGACTCCGAGTTGGGCCAGGGGATGTGCCAGAACGTGATGATGGTCGCGTGCGGCAACCGGTCGCGGACCAGTCGCGGCAGCAACGCGAAGTGATAGTCCTGGATCAGGACCACCGGGTTCTCGGTCCGCGCTTCCTCGACGACCGCATCGGCGAAGCGCTGGTTGACCGCGACGTACTGCTTCCAGTCGGCACTGCGGAAGATCGGCCTCACGTGGGCGATGTGGCACAACGGCCACAGCCCCTCGTTGGCGAAGCCGTAGTAGTAGCCTTCTTCTTCCTCCTGCGAGAGCCAGATGCGCCGCAGCGTGTACGCCGGATCGTCGGGCGGCACCATGACGTGGGCTTTCGCATCGACCGACTCACGGTCGGCCGAGCCGGCGCCGTGGGCGATCCACGTGCCCGAGCACGCGCGCATCACCGGCTCGACCGCGGTGACGAGGCCGCTCGCCGGGCACTGCACTTCCACGCCGCCGTCGTCGGTCTTGACGTGGATGTACGGCTCGCGGTTGGAGACGACGATGATCTCGTCGTCCGACAGATGGTCCTTCAGGAGGCGACGCAGGTGTTCCGGCGTCCACTCGCCAGCGGCGGCATCCGCGCTGTCGCGCAGGCGTCGGTCCTCGTCGACTTCGCGCATGATGCTGCGCAGGTCGGACATCAAGGGACGCAGTTCGGGATCGAAGGACGCGTCGATGCGTTCGCGATTTGCAGCACGTCCCGCGGCGCGCGTCGTCGCATCGTCTGGCGTGCCGTCGACGTTGGAGAACGGTCGCACCACGCCTTCGCCGCGCAACAGCGCGCGCACGCCCGCGATCCATCCACGCCACGACAGATGCGCGACGACGATCGTGATCAACGACGTGACGACGGCCAGAACCAGGAACAGCACGATGGTGTCGCGGCGCGTGTCTTCGCTGCGGCTCTCGATGAAGCTCATGTCGGAGACCATCACGAGCGTGCCGCTTCGCGCGTCGTCCGCCTTCACCGGGATGCGCGCGACGTGTAACGATCCGCGCGGCAGCCGGGCGATCGTGCCGCCGCCGACGTCGCTGGCGTCGCCGACCCGTTGCTCCGTCGCGCTCGGCGTGCAGCCGATCACCGACGGCAGATTGTTGCTGCGGTAGAGCACGCGCGCGCTCTGGTCGTCGCAGTAGCCGATCGCGAACAATCGATCGTTCTGCGCCGTGCTGTTGAGCAGCGCGGTGATACGGCCCGCGTTCTGCTGCGGCACCAGTTCGGCGAGCTGTTCCATCAGGGGCCCCGCGACCCGCTGGGCGCTCGAGTCGAGATCGCGGACGAACCAGCGCAGGTTGCGCGCGTCCACCTGGGGTACGACGATGTAGGCGAGCAGTGCGAGGGCCGCGACCAGCGGAATGAGGAAGCGCAACGACAGACGCATGGGCGGCCTTGATAAGAAGACGCTCCCGGCGCCGTAGCAAGAGAGGAGCTAACCCATTCTGGGCGTCTCGCCGACTTCCCGACCTGAGCCTAAGTCTGATTCACTGCGACGAAAGCGCCGCGTGCTATCCCCAACTTGCGAAGACCTCGCGCGCTGCCGCGACGGTCGCGTCGATCACCGCGTCGTCGTGGGTGGCGGAGACGAAGCCCGCTTCGTACGCCGAAGGCGCGAGATACACGCCGTGGTCGAGCATCGCGTGGAAGAAGCGCTTGAACCCTTCGATGTCCGAAGAGCTGACGTCCGAGAGCACGTGCGGGATGGTGTCGGTGAAATAGAACCCGAACATGCCGCCGACCGCATCGCTCGCGAACGGGATGCCGGCTTCGGTGGCCGCATGGCGCAGGCCGTCGGCGAGCCTGCGCGTCGCGCCACCGAGGCGGTCGTAGAAGCCCGGCGCCGACACCTCGCGCAACGTCGTCAGGCCGGCCGCGACCGCGACCGGATTGCCCGACAGCGTACCGGCCTGGTACACGCCGCCCTCGGGCGACAGGTGCCGCATCACGTCGCGCGGACCGCCGAAGGCCGCCACCGGCAAGCCGCCGCCGATCACCTTGCCGAGCACCGTCATGTCCGGGACGACGTCGTAGAGGGCCTGCGCACCCCCGAGCGCGACGCGAAAGCCGCTCATCACCTCGTCGAACACCAGCAGCGCGCCGTGCTTGGTGCACAACGACCGCATCGTGGCGACGAACTGCGGCGTGGCGCGGACCAGGTTCATGTTGCCGGCGATCGGCTCCACGATGACGCAGGCGATGGCGTCGGGATGCGCGACGAACGCCGCCTCGAGCTGCGCGCAGTCGTTGTAGTCGAGCACCAGCGTGTGCTGCGTCAGTTCGGGCGGCACGCCGGCCGAACTCGGCGTGTTGAAGGTCAACATGCCCGAGCCGGCCTTGACCAGCAGGCTGTCTGCATGACCGTGATAGCAGCCGTCGAACTTGACGATCTTCGAGCGCCCGGTGGCGCCGCGTGCGAGGCGGATCGCGCTCATCGCCGCCTCGGTGCCCGACGAGACCAGACGCACCTGCTCCATCGACGGCACGAGGCTGCACAGCAGCTCGGCCATCTCGATCTCGCCTTCGGTCGGGGCGCCGAACGACAGACCGCGCGTCGCGGCGTCCTGCACGGCCTTGACGACGGCGGGGTGCGCGTGGCCGAGGATGGCCGGTCCCCAGCTGCCGATGTAGTCGATGTAGCGACGGTCGTCGGCGTCCCAGAAGTACGGACCTTCGGCGCGCGCGACGAAGCGCGGCACGCCGCCGACCTGGCGGAACGCGCGGACCGGCGAATTGACGCCGCCGGGCGTCGAGCGCGAAGCACGGCTGAAAAGGGTGTCGTTGCGGGAGATCGGGTTCGAGGTCACGGTCGTTCGAGAGAAAGTGAAGAGAGGAAAGCGCGGCGCGCCACCGCGAATCGATCCGTCAGCGCTCGTGCGCTTTCGCGGACGGCGGCGGGCTCGCCGCTCGCGAAGAGATCGCCGATGACGGCGGCCGCGTCGGCGCCGGCCGCGGCCAGCGACGCGATGTTGCCGAGCGCGATGCCGCCGATGCCGACGGTCGCGACACCGAACGCTCGTGCGTCGTCGAAGAGGGTGAGCGGGGCCGGCGGCGCGTGCGGCTTGGTGGTCGACGCGAACAGGCTGCCGAAGGCGACGTAGTCGGCGCCCGCGAGCACGGCGTCCCGCGCCAGGTCCAGACTGCGATAGCAGGACACGCCAAGGAGACGGTCGGGGCCGAGACGAACGCGCAGCGCCCGCAGCGCAGCCGGATCGGCCCCATCGTCGGCTCCGACGTGCAGCCCCGCCCCGTCGATCGCGAGCGCGAGGTCCGCATGATCGTTGACGATCAGCGGTACGCCGCGGGCTCGACACAGGGGGCCGAGTCGCATCGCCTGCGCCTGCCGCAGTGCGTCGTCCGCGGTCTTGTTACGGTACTGGACGATGCGCGCGCCACCGTCGATCGCCGCTTCGACCAGCGCCAGCAGGAGAGGCGTGTCATCGACATCCGGGGTGATCGCGTAGAGCCCGCTCACGCGGCTGTCGCCGACGGCAGCGCCGCCGATGTCTGCGTGCGCCACGATCAGCGCATGACGCCGCGCAGCCGCGGCGCTTCGGCAGCGTGACGCGCCCAGAAGAGCCGATCGGGAATGAACTGACCCATCCCCGGACGAAAGCCGGCCTGCAGCGTCTGCCACGTGTATTCCTGGGCCTCGCGTACCGCGTCGTCGAGACTGCTGCCGTGAGCGAGCAGCGCGGCGATCGCCGACGCCAGCGTGCAACCCGACCCGTGATACGAGCCGGGCAGACGCTTCCAGGCGTCGCTGCGCAACAGCACCACGATATCGTCAGCGTCTTCGCTGTCGTCGCTGACGTCGTCGTCTACCTCGCCCTTGTCCTTGTGGCCGTACAGGCGATTGATCACTTCGACGCTGGTCTCGTGCGTGCCGGTCACGAGCACCGCGCCCACGCCCCAGCCGATGAGCTTCGCGGCAGCCGCTTCGAGCGACAGCGTCGCGCGCGCCGGGTCGTCGTTGTCGGCGTCGTGATCGCCGCCGTCCTCGATGGCCGCGAGTCGCCGGACCTCGTAGCTGTTGGGCGTGATCAACGTGATCTGCGGGATCAGCAGCTCCCGCATCGCGAGCAGGGTGTCCTCGTCGGCGAAGACGTCGCCGCGCCCGCTGGCCAGGACCGGGTCGAGGATCACCGGCACGTCCGGGTAGTCGGACACGATCTCTGCGATCGCGGCGACGGTCTCGACGTCGCCCAGCACGCCGATCTTGAACGCCGCGATCGGCATGTCTTCGAGGATCAGGCGAGCCTGATCGTCGACGTGGTCCGCGTCGATGGCGACGAATTCCTCGACGCCGGCCGTGTCCTGCACCGTGTACCCGGTGACGATGGTCGCGGCATGGCAACCGAGGCTGGCCACCGTCATCAGGTCGGCCTGCATCCCCGCGCCGCCGGTGGGATCGCAGGCGGAGAAAGTCATCACGATGGGAAGCGCGGCGGGCATGGAGACGGGGACGGCGGGCGACGGGTCGAGCGGGTGCGATCGGTGCGGCGATGCGAAAAGCCCACCGGTGGCAGCGAACGCGTCGCGATACACTCCACCGCGCGCCGCCGGATGCGGGTCACGCATTCTACGCGCCACGCCCCGTTCGATTGATCCCGCGACTACGGGCCTTATCCACCTGAATTCACCGACGCGACGATTCACATGAAGACCTGGATGTGCCTGATCTGTGGCTGGATCTACGACGAAGCCGCTGGCTTGCCCGAAGAAGGCATTGCGCCCGGAACACCGTGGGCCGACGTGCCGATGAACTGGACGTGCCCGGAGTGCGGCGCGCGGAAGGAAGACTTCGAGATGATCGAAGTCTGAGCGTCGTTGCCCGAGTGCAACGGGCAGACGATGACGCCCGTTTGATTCGCGCGGCTGCGAAAATTTCTGGCGCTACAATCGTTTTTCGTGTCCGAGGTCTCCGCGGTTCGACTCCGCGCTTTTCGACTCCGCTCGTGCCGCACCCGCGGGTGCCATTCAAGTCGGATGGATTCGTGCCGATGCATCGTTGAATCGACGGATGACGTCGGCTCGGCCTTGTCGCACGATGCGTTGTGTCCCGCGTTGCCGTGCATCTGCTTGCGAACAGGCACGCGCAGGCGCCGCGCCGCGCGCGTGGTCGCAACGAACCGGAAGGAAGCATGGCCATCACCACCGATATCGCCGGCCTCAAGATCATGGTGATCGACGACAGCAGCACCATTCGTCGCAGCGCCGAGATCTTTCTCGTGCAGGCCGGCTGTCAGGTCATCCTCGCCGAGGACGGCTTCGACGCGCTGGCCAAGATCAACGACTACCAGCCCGACCTGATCTTCTGCGACATCCTGATGCCGCGTCTCGACGGGTACCAGACCTGTTCGCTGATCAAGAAGAGCACGCGTTTCCACAGTACGCCGGTGGTGATGCTGTCGAGCAAGGACGGCCTGTTCGATCGCGCGCGCGGTCGCATGGTCGGCTCGGACGAATACCTCACCAAGCCCTTCACGAAAGACAGTCTGCTGAAGACCGTCGACGTCCACGTGCGCCGGGCCGTCGCCTGACCGGTGCGCATTCGTCATCACGCACTCGTCTTCGCGCAGCCGCAAGTCAATCTCCCGATGTTCCGGACGCCGCCACGGCCGATTCCATGACCCTGCAAAAGATCCTCGTCGTCGACGACTCCGCCACAGAACGCTTCTTCTTCGCGGAACTGCTCAGCAAGAACGGCTACGAAGTCGTCACCGCCGAGAGCGGCGCGGAGGCCGTCACGAAGGCGCAGAGCGAGCGCCCCGACCTGATCCTGATGGACGTGGTGATGCCCGGCCAGAACGGTTTCCAGGTCACGCGCACCATCAGCCGCGATCCGTTGACCGCGCACATCCCCATCATCATCTGCACGAGCAAGAGCCAGGAGACCGATCGCTACTGGGGCATGAAGCAGGGCGCTCGCGACTACGTGGTCAAGCCGGTCGACGCGAAGGATCTGCTGACCAAGATCAAGGCTTGCGAAGCCTGACATGGCCGATTCGCCCACGTCGTTGCGTTCCGGCTCCTCGACCCTCGCGCGGGTCGCGGCGCCGCAGTCCGCGTCCGCCAAGCTCGCTCTCGTCAACCGGCGCGATCGGCTGCGCGACTTCTCCGCGGGTCTGGCCGAGAAGCTCAAGCGCGCCGAGGCGACGCCGCTCGCCGTCAACCGCCTCGGCTTCCAGATCGGCGCGCGTCGCCTGCTGGTGGACCTGGCCGATGCCGGCGAGATCCTGACCGTGCCGGACATCATGCCGGTGCCGCTCACCAGGTCGTGGTATCGCGGCCTCGCCAACGTTCGCGGCAACCTGTTCGGGGTCGTCGACCTGTCGCTGTTCGCGGGAGGACCGCCGACGCCGCTCGACAAGGAGAGCCGTCTGCTCGTGTTCTCCGGCGATCTGCGCTTCGCCTGCGGCATGCTGGTTTCGCGGATGCTCGGACTGCGCAACGTCGCCGATCTCGATGCGGCGCCCGCGACCGACGAGCCGCATGCCGTCGCGGACGATCGCCTGTTCGCGCCGTGGGTGCGGACCCGCCTCGTCGATGCGCAAGCCGCGGCGTGGCAGGAACTCGACCTCGCGGCCGTGACCGCCGATCCGCGATTCCTCGACATCGCGCGGCCCTGAGGTGTCCTCGCACCGGTCGTCGACGAGCGCTTCAGTTCACACACGCCTCGCCGATAGAAGTTGCGACGGCCTGCGCGTCCTTCCGGCGCATGCCTTCCAACGAATGAGGAAGTCATGGCATTTTCGTGGTCCTTCGACAAATCCTTCGCGCACGGGAACGACGTCCCTGCACGCATTCGCAGCACATTGATGAGCGGCATCCCCAACGCATCACCGACGCCCGCCAATGCGCGGAACCCGACGACGGCCGGCGATGCGCGCGGCGCCTCCGGCCTGCTGCGCGCGCTGCTCTGGTTCACCGTCGCGATGTTCATCGTCTTCGTCGCCGTGATCGCGCTCGATCTGCGCAGCAAGGCGTCCGAGGAGGCGCTCGCCGATGTCACGGGCGATCTGCTGATGCATGCGCAGCGGCTCGCGAAGGCAGCGGCGCCGGCGCAGTCGGGCGACCCGGATGCGCTCGCCCAGTTGCGTGACAGCCGCGATCGCATGAGAGCGGGGATCGAGGCCATCGACCGCGGCGGTGTCGTGGATGGCCAGCCCCTCGCCCCGATCGCCGATGCGCTGCGACCGCGCTTCGCCGCCGTCCAGACCGACTGGCAGGCGGCGCAGTCGGCGGCGACGACCTTGCTCGATACGCGGCAGGCGCAAGCCGCTCCCGACGCCGCCAACCAGGCGGCCGGTACGCTGTTCAGGCAGAGCGAGCCGCTGCGCATCCATCTGACCGCGCTGCGGACCGCGTCGGTCGAAGCCGCGCTGCCGTATCGCCTGATGGCCCTGGCGAGCGGCCTGCTCGCGTTGCTCGGCGCGCTGTTCGTCGCGCGCGGCTACGTCGCCAGCGCCGCCCGCGGCGCCGAGGAAGCGCGTCGCGGCCGCAGCCTCGCCGAGCGTCAGGAAGAGAGCATGAAGCTCGCCAACGACGCCAACCAGGTCGCGATCCTGCGGCTGATGAACGAACTGCAGGAGGTGGCCGACGGCAACCTCACGATGCAGGCCACGGTGTCGGAAGACATCACCGGCGCCATCGCCGACTCGGTCAACTACACGGTCGAGGAACTGCGCACGCTGGTCGGCCGCATCAACAGCACGGTCGAGCAGGTCACCGAGGCGTCGTCGGCCGCCGAGCGGACCTCCGACGGGCTGCTCGCCGCATCCGACGCGCAGTCGAGCGAGATCCGCTCCACCGGTGACGCGGTGCTGACGATGGCCCGCCAGATCAGCGAGGTCTCGGGCTCGGCCGCCGAGTCCGCGGCGGTCGCGCGGCAGTCGTTGACGGCCGCCGAGGACGGCCAGCGCGCGGTGCAGAACTCCATCTCCGGCATGAACGAGATCCGCGAGCAGATCCAGGAGACCAGCAAGCGCATCAAGCGTCTCGGCGAGTCGTCGCAGGAGATCGGCGAGATCATCGAACTGATCTCCGACATCACGGAG
>CAZZWS010000109.1:0-13449 GCA_964657795.1 Beijerinckiaceae bacterium | reverse complement strand
TCGGCGTCGGCGTCGGTGTGGATGCCGCTCGAAGGATGAGCTACGGGCATCCGGCATTTTAGGCACGGCCGCCGATCGAGCCGACGTTTCCGTCCCGACCCGATCGCTTAAACTCGCCGGTCATCCGAAAACGCCTTGCCCATGCCCCGTCCAAGCAACACTCCCGTGCCGTCCCGCGGCACCGCGCTCGTGACCGGCGCCGCCCGAAGACTGGGTGCGACGATCGCGCTGGCGCTCGCGGCCGACGGCTGGGACATCGCGGTGCACTACGGGACATCGCAGGACGATGCCGAACGGTCGGCCGAAGCGATCCGTGCCATCGGTCGCCGAGCGACGACGATCCAGGCCGATCTCCGCGACGAGGCGGCCACCCGCGACCTGATCGCCATCTGCGCGCGCGAGCTTGCACCTCCGCTGTGCCTCGTCAACAGCGCATCGCTGTTCGACGCCGACAGCGCCGGGGATATCGGTTACGCGACGCTCGAACGGCACATGCGGACCAACCTCGCCGCGCCGATCGTGCTCGCGCAGGCGATGCACGCACGGCTGCGCGCCAGGCAGCGCGGCGTCGTCGTCAACGTGCTCGACCAGAAGCTGTTCAATCCCAATCCCGACTTCCTGTCGTACACGCTCTCGAAGGCCGCGCTGCAGAGCGCGACCACGCTGTTGGCCCGCGCGCTGGCGCCGAAGCTGCGCGTGGTCGGCGTCGCGCCCGGCATCACGCTGCCCTCGGCCGACCAGACCCGCGCCGAGTTCGCGAAGGCGCATCGGCGCACGCCGCTCGGCCGGTCGAGCGACCCGGACGACATCGCGTCGGCGATCCGCTTCCTGGTCGCCGCGCCGGCCATCACCGGCAGCACGCTGATCGTCGATGGCGGCCAGCATCTCGTCCCCACCGAACGCGATGTGATGTTCGTCACGCGCCCCTGACTCCAGACCGATGACGTCCTCCGCATTGCTCGATCCCCGTCTCGCCGATTGCCGCCGGCTGTTCCTGCGCAACGTCGTCCTGCCGGCCAACATCGGCGTCCATGCGTTCGAGAAGGAAGGCACGCAGCGCATCGTCGTCAACATCGACGTCTTCGTGTCGCTCGCGGACACGACCCCGACGGACGACCGCATCGCCGAGGTCTTCGACTACGATCTGATCCACGGCGCCATTCGCGAACGGATCGCGGTCGGCCACATCAATCTGCAGGAAACGCTGTGCGACGACCTCGTCCGCGTCCTGCTCGCGCATCCCACCGTGCGCGCGGTGCGCGTGTCCACCGAGAAGCCCGACGTCTACCCCGACAGCGAAGGCGTCGGCGTCGAAGTGTTCCGTTTCAAGGACCGTTGAGCAGCGTGCCGCGATGACCCAACTGATGGACCATCCCCCTGCTTTGCTGGCGACGCGATCGGTCAGCGATCGCAAGCTCGAAAAGCGTCTGTGCCGCCTGGTCGGTCAGGCGATCGTCGACTTCAACATGATCGAAAACGGCGATCGCGTGATGGTCTGCGTGTCGGGCGGCAAGGACAGCTACGGGATGCTCGACATCCTTCTGAAGCTGCGCGAGCGCGCACCGATCCACTTCGACATCGTCGCCGTCAACCTCGACCAGAAACAGCCCGGCTTTCCCGCGCACGTGCTGCCCGACTATCTCGAACGGCTCGGCGTGCCGTTCCACATCGAGACGCAGGACACGTACTCGATCGTCAAGCGCCTCATCCCCGAAGGCAAGACCACGTGTTCGCTGTGTTCGCGACTGCGGCGCGGTGTCCTCTATCGCGTCGCGACCGAACTCGGCGCGACCAAGGTTGCGCTCGGCCATCACGGCGACGATGTGCTCGAGACGTTCTTCCTGAACCTGTTCTACGCGGGCAAGATGAAGGGCATGCCGCCGAAGCTCGTGTCCGACGACGGCAAGCACGTCGTGATCCGCCCGCTCGCCTACGTGCGCGAGCGCGACCTCGCGAAGTGGGCAGCGCTGCGGGACTATCCGATCATCCCGTGCGACCTGTGCGGCTCGCAGGAGAACCTCAAGCGCCGCGAGATGAAGACGATGCTGCGCGAGTGGGAGCGGATCTCGCCCACCCGCCTCAAGAGCATCGCCGCGGCCATGCAGTCCGTGAAGCCGTCGCATCTGATGGATCGCTCGATCTTTCCGTTCCAGGGCTTGCGTGCCGAAGGACTGCCCTCGGCCGATGGCGATTTGGCGTTCGACGACGAGCCGTGCGCGACGCCGCTCGCCGGCATCAACCTCGTGAGACAAGCCATGGAGGACGACGAATGAGCGGTCAAGGTTCCGGCGGCAACGTGCTCGCCGCCGTCTGCAGTTTCTTCATCCCCGGCCTCGGTCAACTCGTCCAGGGCCGCCTGCTCGCGGCGTTCCTGTTCTTCGTCACGGCCGGCCCGTTGTGGATCGTGCTGCTCGGCTGGGTCATGCATCTGTGGTCGGTGATCGACGCCGCGCGCTGGCATCCGCCTCTCGTCGGCTGACGAGGCGCGTCATGCGTCGTCGCTTTGGAACGCGGCGATCGCCCGGTACTGATCCTCGAGTTGCCGCGGCAATGCACTGAAGATCGGCGCGAGCCGCGCGTAGACCGCCGCGGCCGCCGGGTCGGGCACGTGGACGTGCGTCGCGCCGACCAGACCGGCGACCTCGTCCAGCGACCGCATCGCGCCGATCGCGAACAGCCCCAGCATCGCGGCGCCGAAGCACGAGCTCTCGATGCTCTCGGGCACCACGACCTCGCGATCGAAGACGTCGGCCAGCATCTGTCGCCACATCGGCGACCGCGCGAAGCCACCGGTCGCCTTGATCACCTTCGTACGGCCCACCAGCGCTTCGACCGCCGGCAGGATCGTGTGGAGGTTCATCACGACACCTTCGAGCACGGCGCGGATCATGTGCTCCTTGCGGTGATGCATCGCCAGGCCGAAGAACGAGCCGCGCAGATCGGCGTTCCACAGCGGCGCCCGTTCACCCGCGAGATACGGATGGAACAGCAGGCCCGCCGAGCCTGGCCCGATGCGCGCGGCGATGTGCGTCAGCACGTCGTAGGGATCGATGCCGAGGCGCTTGGCGGTCTCGGTCTCGGCCGCCGCGAACTCGTCGCGGACCCAGCGCAGCACGATCCCGCCGTTGTTGACGGGCCCGCCGACAACCCAGTGACGGTCGGTCAGCGCGTAGCAGAACGTGCGGCCTTCGGGATCGGTCTGCGGCGCGTCGACCACGGTTCGCATCGCGCCGCTGGTGCCGATGGTCAACGCGACCGCGCCGCGTTCGATGGCGCCGACGCCGAGATTCGACAGCACGCCGTCGTTGGCGCCGATGACGATCGGCGTGTCGGCGACGAGGCCGAGCGCGTGGGCCTGCGCGGCGTCGACCAGCTTCATGCGCTGCGTCGTCGGCACGAGCGTCGACAGTCGCGATGGGTCGAGCTCGACGAGGGACAGCGCACCCGCGTCCCAGTCGAGAGCCTCCAGATTGAACAGCCCGGTCGCCGATGCGATCGAATGATCGACGACGTAATCGCCGCACAGACGCTTGAGCACAAATTCCTTGACGCCGATGAAGCGCCGCGCCCGACGCCAGATCGCCGGATGTTCGTGACGCAGCCACAGCAGCTTGATCAGCGGCGACATCGGGTGGATCGGCGTGCCGGTCCGTCGATACAGGGCGAGTCCGTCGTGGTCGCGATCGACGCGGACCGCCCAGGGCGCCGCGCGGTTGTCGGCCCACGTGTAACTCGGCGTCAACGGGGCATCGTGCTCGTCGACCGCGATGACGCTGTGCATCGCCGCGCTGAACGACACGCACGCGACGTCCGAGCCCTTGACGCCGGCATCGGTGACGGCGCCACGGATCGCGACCACGACCGCCTGGAAGATGCGCTCCGGGTCCTGCTCGGCGGCGCGCGGGACCGGTGTCGACAACGGGTACTCGACCGCATGCGTGCCGAGCATCGTCGCGCGCTGCCTGCCGCGTGCGCCGAAGACGCAGACCTTCGTGCTGGTGGTGCCGATGTCGACACCGATGACGCAGCGGCTCATCGCTCGAACGGCTTCACACGAACAGCGACAACAGCATGATCAGCGCGATCCCGACGACCGAAATGATCGTCTCCATCGCGGTCCAGGTCTTGAACGTCTCGGCCAGCGACAGGTTGAAGTACTGCTTGACCAGCCAGAAGCCCGCGTCGTTGACGTGCGACAGGATCAGCGAACCCGCGCCGGTCGCGAGCACCAGCAACTCGCGATTGACATCGGGCACCAGCGTGACGATCGGCCCGACGATGCCGGCGCCGGTGATGGTCGCGACCGTCGCGGAGCCGGTCGCGATGCGGATCAAGGCGGCCACGAGCCACGCGAGCAGGATCGGCGACAGATGGGCATGGACCGCCATCTCGCCGATGGTCCTGCCGACGCCGGTCGCGATCAGCATCTGCTTGAAGCCGCCGCCGGCGCCGATGATCAGCAGGATCGCCGCGACCGGCAGCAGGCTCGCGTCGAGCTGCTTGCCGACCGCCCGCGCATCGAGTCCGCGCGCGAAGCCGAACGTCCAGAGGCCCACCAGCAACGCGGCGAGCAGCGCGACGATGGGGTTGCCGATGAAATCCATCCATTGCCGCAGCGAGCTGCCGTCGGGCGACGTGATGTCGGCCAGCGTCTTGGCGAGCATCAACCCCACCGGCAGCAGGATGGTGAACAGCGTCACACCGAAGCCGGGCATGTCTTCGGGCGCACGGGCCCCGCTGCCCGCCAGCGTTTCGGCCATCTCGTTCGTGGCAGCGCCGCGCACGCGCTTCGCGATCCACGCGCCGTAGACCGGACCCGCGAGGACGGCGGTCGGCAGACCGACCAGCAGGCCGTAGAAGATGGTCTTGCCGATGTCGGCGCCGAAGACGCCGATCGCGAGCAACGGCCCGGGATGCGGCGGCACCAGACCGTGCACGACCGACAGGCCGGCGAGCAGCGGGATGCCGATCTTGACCAACGACACGCCGGTGCGCCGCGCGACGATGAAGACCAGCGGCGCGAGCAGCACGAAGCCGATCTCGAAGAACAGCGGGATGCCGACGAGGAACGCCGCGATCATCATCGCCCAATGGACTTTCGCTTCGCCGAACGCGTCGATCAGCGTGCGCGCGATGCGGTCCGCGCCGCCCGACTCGGCCATCAGTTTGCCGAGCATCGTGCCGAGCCCGAGCAGCACGCCGACGAAACCCAGCGTGCCGCCGAAGCCGTCCTGGAATTCCTTGACGACTTTCGCGACCGGCAGGCCGGTCACCAGGCCGAGGAAGCCCGACGCGACGATCAGCGCGATGAACGGATGGACCTTGAACCGCGCGATCAGCACGATCAGTCCGACGATGGCGACGGCGGCCGCGATCAGCAGCCCGGTGGGCCCTTCGAATCCAGCCATCTCGCCTCCTCGTGGCCGCGGTTCGATCGCTTCGCGTCGAATCGCGAAGACCGTCCCGGCATCATCGTTCTTGGATTGTAGAGTGCGCGCTCAGGCCCGCAGGCGGAACGGGTTGAAGTCCGTACCGCGATCGTAGTAATCCTCGTTCTCCACCTTCTTGAGGAAGTTGACGATCGCATACGTCAGCGGCGTCGACAGGACTTCCCACGATGTCTTCAGCACGTACTGCGTCAGCGCGACCTTGACGATGTCGCCGGTCGCCCAGATGCCGTAGAACGCGATGACGTAGAACAACGACGAGTCGACCGCTTCACCGACGACCGTCGATCCGATGGTTCTGGTCCATAACAATCGGCCGCCGGTCATGATCTTCATGCGCGCCAGCACGTAGCTGTTGGCGAAACTGCCGCACCAGAACGCGATCATCGATGCGGCCGCGATGCGCCACGCGTTGCCGAAGACGGCTTCGAGCGCCGGCTGGTAGGTCTTCATGTATTCGGACGGCGCCGGTGTCAGATGCACGACGACCCACGCCATGAACGACGCGAACGCCAGCGCGAAGAAGCCCGCCCACACAACCCGCCGATCACGCGCGTAGCCGTAGACCTCGGTCAGGATGTCGCCGAAGAAATAGCTGATCGGGAAGAACAGGATGCCGGCGCCGAAAGGCGTCGGTCCCACGAACGGCAAGTCGATCACGGCCTGCTTCGCCGCACCGACGAAGTTGGAGCACAGCAGCACGACGACGAACGCCGCCATCACGAAGTCGTAATAACGATAGGACCGCGCGGAGCGGGTTGGATCGACGGGAGTCATCGCGGCGCATCGAGGCAGACGAAGCGCGAAGAATCGCACAGACCCGCGATCGGTAGCACGCGCCGCGGATAAGGCCGCTTTCGGGACGCCGTCAGGCCGAAGCGGTCCGCGGCTTCGCGAGCAATGCCTTCAGATTGGCCATGCGCTGCGACGGGGACAGCGTTTCGGTCTCGGTCGGCGGCGGCGCCTGATCGAGACCGAGCTCACCGATGAAGCGCGACGGCTCGCACATCTGGTCGGCCCGTGCGCGCTTGCGCTTCTTGCACCAGCTGATCGACAGGCTGCGCTGCGCCCGCGTGACGCCGACGTACATCAGCCGCCGTTCTTCTTCGATGCGCTGCGAGCGCAGCGCCGGGTCGTCGTCCTCGCTGCCGCCAGAGGGGAGGGCGTCAATGTCCATATTATCGTCGTCCTCGCTGCCGCCGTGCGGCAGCACGCCTTCCTCGACGCCGACCAGGAACACGTGGCCGAACTCGAGGCCCTTCGCGGCATGCAGCGTCGACAGGCGCACGGCGTCGACCTCCTCGTCCTGGTCGTCGAGCATGCTCAGCAACGTGATCGACTGCGTGGCTTCGATCAGCGTCTTGCCGTCTTCCTCGCAACGGCGGCCGATCCAGGCCGTGAAGTCGCTGACGTTCTTCCAGCGTCTTTCGGCGGCCCGTTCGTCGGACGCGTCGAACAGATGCGCCCGATAGTCGATGGCGGTCAGCAGGTCGTCGAGCACGCGGCCGGCCGGCTCGCGTGCGGCGCGATCCTGGATGCGATTGACGAAGGCCGTGAACTGTTCGACCGGCTCGGCCTGTCGCGCGGCGAGCTTGACCAGGAACGGCGACTCGCAGGCCGCCTCGAACAACGACACGCCGCGCTTGCCGGCATAGTCGCCGAGCACCTCCAGCGTCGCCGCGCCGACGCCGCGCTTCGGCACCGTGATGGCGCGGATCAGCGCCGGATCGTCGTCCTCGTTGGCGAGCAGGCGCATCCACGCCATCAGGTCGCGGATCTCCGCGCGCTCGAAGAACGACTGGCCGCCGGACAGCACATAGGGAATCTTGTCCTTCCGCAGCGCTTCCTCGAAGACGCGCGCCTGATGATTGCCCCGGTAGAGGATCGCGTAGTCGGACCATTTGGTCTTGCGATCGAAGCGATGGGCCTGCAGCTTGATGGCCACCGACTCGGCCTCGTGGAAATCGTCGTTCATCGCACTGACGGCGACGACGTCGCCGGGCCCGTGCTCGCTCCACAGCTTCTTCTCGAAGAGCTTGGGATTGGACGCGATCAACGCGTTGGCCGCCGCGAGGATGCGGCCGCTCGACCGGTAGTTCTGTTCGAGCTTGACCACTTCGAGATTCGGATAGTCCGTCTGCAGACGTGCCAAGTTGTCGAGCGTCGCGCCACGCCAGGCGTAGATGGCCTGGTCGTCGTCGCCTACCGCGGTCATCGCGGCGCGCGTACCAGCGAGCTGACGCAGCAGCCGGTACTGGCAGGCGTTGGTGTCCTGGACCTCGTCGACCAGCAGATACCTCAGGCGCGACTGCCAGCGGAACAGCACGTCGGGATGCTCGTCGAACAGGTTGACGACCCGCCCGATCAGGTCGTCGAAGTCGACCGCGTGATAGCCGCGCAACGTGGCCTGGTAGCTGCGATAGACCTTCGCATCGTCGATGTCGGCGTCGGCCTTGTTGGAAGCGACTGCGACGTCGTCGGGCGACAGCAGCGCGTTCTTCCACAACGAAATGCGCGACTGGAGACGCTTGACGTGGCTCGGATCGGTGCTCGCGCTCAAGTCCTGCAGGATGCCGCGGACGTCGTCGGCAGCGAGGATGGAGAAGCGCTCACGAAGCCCGGCTTCTGCCGCTTCCTTCCGCAGGATCTGGAGACCGAGCGCATGGAAAGTCGATACCGTGAGCCCGCGGGACGCCTTCGCGTCGAGCAGGCTGCCGACGCGCTGACGCATCTCCGCGGCTGCCTTGTTGGTGAACGTCAGTGCGGCGATCTGGCGCGCTTCGTAGCCGCCCTCCCCGATCAGATGGGCGATCTTGTGCGTGATGACGCGTGTCTTGCCGCTCCCGGCGCCCGCGAGGACGAGGCACGGCCCGGCGAGATGAAGGACGGCTGCGCGCTGCGGGGCGTTGAGCGGATGGGGTTGGGAGGGCGACATCGACGCGGCGAAGAGGCCGCGCCGATGGATTCGGCAACAGCAGCCGCGATGCTACACGAGCACTTCAAGCAGGCAGCGAAGCGATCGCTCACTCGCCTGCCCCACCGCACGTCAAGCCATCGGCAGGGATACCGGCGGATCGCTGATCGGCGGCGGCGACAGCGGCGGAGTTTCGATGGGCTCCGGTACTTCGGACGGAGGCGGGTCGATGACCGGCGAAGGCCCGGGAGCCGGCGGTGTGGGAACCGGTGGAGTGGCCGGGTCAGGATTCGGCGTGATGTGCATCGAGAGACTCTCGTCGGGAAAACTGGGCTGCATCGAACTTCTCCTGCGTCTTCGGCGGGCATCTTGGGCGCCCAAAAATAAAAAAGGAGCTTACGCCCCTTGTTCCTGCGCGTTGGGTGCCTATCCGTTCTGCGCGACGTCCTTGACATCCTCGGCGATATCGCCCGCAGTCGATCGCGTCTTGCCGGCGACTTGCTGAGCCACACCCTTGGCTTCCAGCGACTTATCGTCGATCGCCTTGCCGGTGACTTCCTTGACCTTGCCGACAGCTTCTTCGACACGACCCTTGACCTGTTCCTTGTTCATGAGAACCTCGCAATTCGAGTTAATGAAGGGAGTACGGAACACGCGATCCATCGCGCCCCCGAACTTCGCGTGAAGCTTATCGAGGCTTGCACGAGTCGCCTTTCGGCGGCGTCCTGAAGCCGCTATAGGACGGTCGGCGAGGTGCCGTGGCGCTGCCGCGGGCTCGAACGCGGCACTCAGATCTCGAGCGGATCGATCTCGACGTGCCAGCGAACTTTCGCGCGGTCGGCCTGCAGCCGGACCAGCAGCGCGTCGACGAAGTCGTGCAGCGGCCGGCGTGACTTGGCCTCGATCAGCAACTGCGCCCGCTCCACATGCGCGACGCGGGCCACGGTCATCGGCACCGGGTCGTAGAGGTCGACGGTAGCGGCGCGCCCGTGCTCGGCGAGCCATTCGACGCCGTGGCGACGGGCCGCCTCGAGGAAGGCGATCGCCGCGGACGCGTCGTCGGCTTCCGCTCGCAACACCGCCTGATACGAATACGGCGGCAGTCCGGCGGACGCACGCTCGGCCAACTGGCTCGCGGCGAAGCGTTCGAAGTCGTGCGCGATCAGCGCGGCGAAGAGCGGATGCTCGGGCGCCCGCGTCTGGATCAGCACCTCGGCGCGATGCGAGCGCGCGCCGCCACGCCCCGCGCGACCGGCGACCTGCATGAGGTTGGAGAACAGCCGCTCGCTGGCGCGGAAGTCGTGCGAGTAGAGCGCGTTGTCCGCGTCGAGCACGCAGACCAGCGTGACGTTGCGGAAGTCGTGGCCCTTCGCGAGCATCTGGGTCCCGATCAGGATGTCGAGGCTGCCGTCGTGCACGGCATCGAGCATGCCGGCGGCCATGCCCTTGCGGCGCGTGCTGTCGCGATCGATGCGCGCGATGCGTGCTGCGGGAAACAACGTCCGCAGGCTTTCCTCTACGCGTTGCGTGCCGCGTCCGACTGCGGAAAGGTCGACGTTGCCACAGTCCGGGCACGCGCGCGGCACGCGATGCTGCCAGCCGCAGTGGTGGCAGTGAAGTTGTCGATCGGCCTTGTGGAACACCGCATTGACGCTGCAGCGCGGGCACGCGCTCAGCCATCCGCAAGCGCCGCACGTCAGCACCGGGGCGTAGCCGCGACGATTGTGGAAGACGAGGACCGGCTCGCCGCGCGCGATGCGGTCGGCGATGGCATCGCGCAGCGTGACGGTCAGGCCATGCGACGCCTCCGCTCGCAGCGTCGGGACGAGCCGGATCGTCGGCAGGCTCGCCTCGGGCACGGCGCGCTCGCTCAGGACGAGCTTCCGGTAGCGGCCCGATTGCGCGTGCGCCCAGGTTTCCATCGATGGCGTGGCCGACGCCAGCACCACGGGAATCGCGCGACCGTCGCGACCGAGCTTGCCGCGCGCGACGGCCAGGTCGCGCGCGGAATAGCGCAGCCCTTCCTGTTGCTTGTAAGACGCGTCGTGCTCCTCGTCGACGACGATCAGCCCGAGGCGCGGCAACGATGCGAGCACCGCCAGACGCGTGCCCAGCAGCACGTCGGCGATGCCTTCGTGGGCGAGCATCCATTGTTCGAGTCGCTGTCCCGCGGCATGCCCGCTGTGCAGGCTCGCGACGCGCGCGCCGGGCAAGCGTGTCGCGAACGTTTCCGCGAGCTGGGGCGTGAGATTGATCTCGGGCACCAGCACCAACGCCTGCCGGCCAGCAGCGACGACGTCGGCGACGGCGCGCAGATAGACCTCGGTCTTGCCGCTGCCTGTGATCCCGTACAGCAGGATGGGCGGGGAAGCCGCCGGAGCTCGCAGCGCGTCGACGATGCCGGCGAGCGCCACGCCTTGCAGCGCGTTGAGTTCGATGGTCGAGTCATCGCCGACGCGCTGGCCGACGGAGGTGGCTTTTCCTGGCTGCCTGCTCGCCCTCGCTTGCGCCCTCGCGATCGCAGGCAGCGTCACCGTGGCGGGATCGGTCGCGGGTTGGACCGCCTGATAGCCGGTCGTCTTGCGCATCGCCACCGGCAGGCCGGGCAGCATCACCTCGCCGACCGGACGGTGGTAATAGCGCGCCGCGAAAGAGGCGAGAGCGAGCCATTCGCCGGAGAGGGGAGAAACGGTCGAGACGCGAGCGATGACGTCGCGTATCCGGTCCGGCGGCGTGGCAGCCGTCATGCCGACCGAAGCGACCACGCCGACCAGTGTCCGGTTGCCGAAAGGGACGAGCACGAGCTCACCCGCGACGATCGCTCCGCCGTTCCAGCGATAGTCGTAGAGCCCTTCGAGCTCGCCGGTGGCGGCTGCCACGACTGCGGGTGCGTCGATCGCGACCCGCAGGAAACGGCTCGGCGCAGGAGCCGCTTCGATCAACACGCGTCGTCTGGATGCAGTAAGTGCCTGTGACTACGAGGCTTTTTTCTTTTGCACAGCCGCTGTGGACAACTTTGTGAAGAGACCGTCACTAACCGCCCTAACTGTCGGACCACAAAGGGTTTTTGTCAAAATGCCGAAACATTGTGCAACGCCAAAATGCTTTCAATACAATGACTTGCGAAATAGACCGATCGCCTGTCACACCCCGTGTCAGAGAACATCTGACACCGACGATTTTGTGCATAAGTCAAGGGTAGGCGCAAAATTTTCATCGTGGATTCGCAGCCAAAACGGCTTGACAGCACTAACGGGCAATGGCACTGCGCGTCTGCTCATGGACCGTGTCCACCACCAGATGAACGACTTCCGGTGGTGTCGTCTGTCCGATGCCGTGCCCCAGGTTGAAGATATGACCCGGCGTGCGGCCGCTGTCGAACGCCTGCACCGTCCGGGTGACTTCGGCCCGGATCGCATCGTCGGACCCGAGCAGCACCGACGGATCGAGATTGCCCTGCAACGCGCAGCGGCCGCCGATCGTGGCCCGGATCGCAGCCGGGTCGACGGTCCAGTCCAGGCCGATCGCATCGACGCCGGTGTCCGCCATCGCCGAGACCCAGGCGCCGCCGCCTTTTGTGAACAGGATGGTCGGGATCGTGACGCCGTCGTGTTGGCGCGGCAACGCGTCGAGGATGCGCTTCATGAAACGCAGCGACCAACGCGGATAGGCGTCGAACGAGAGCGCGCCTCCCCAGGTGTCGAAGATCATCACGGTCTGGGCGCCGGCCTCGATCTGTGCGGTCAGGTAGTCGATCACCGCATCGGTCACCACGTCGAGCAGCCGGGTGAGCAGTTCGGGCCGCCGATACAGCATGCTCTTGATCGTCAGGAAATCACGCGACGACTGACCTTCGACCATGTAGCACGCGAGCGTCCACGGGCTGCCGGAAAAACCGATCAGCGGAACGCGCTGCAGCCCGTCGCTGCCCACCAGCGCGCCGCGAATTTCGCCGACGGCGTCGTAGACGTAGCGCAGGCTGTCGCGCGACGGCACGGCCAGCTTCGCGACGTCGGCCTCGTCGCGCACCGGCCGCTCGAAGCGCGGTCCTTCGCCTTCGACGAACTGCAGGCCCAGCCCCATCGCGTCCGGCACGGTGAGGATGTCGGAGAAGAGGATGGCCGCGTCGAGGTCGTATCGATCGAGCGGCTGCAACGTGACCTCTGTGGCGAGAGCCGGGCTCTTGGCCAACGCCAGGAACGATCCGGCCCTCGAACGCGTGGCGCGGTATTCGGGCAGGTAGCGTCCCGCCTGTCGCATCAGCCAGACCGGCGTATGCGGCGTGGGCTGGCGCAGCAGGGCGCGGATCAGGGTGTCGTTGGCGAGGCCGGGCGATTGCATGCGTTTGTCCTTCGAGAGGGGCGCATTCTAAGGTCTCCGGCTCCGGAAGGGGCCCGCCCCGGGGCTTAGACTTCGCATCTCCACGCAACCACAGCCCGTCCCATGGCAAAGCTCTATTTCCGCTACGCCGCGATGAACGCGGGCAAATCGACGGCGCTGCTGCAGGTCGCTCACAACTACGAGGAACGCGACCAGTCCGTCCGCCTCTTCACGTCGGCCATCGATACCCGCAACGGCGACGGCCGCATCGCGTCGCGGCTGGGCGTTTCGCGGTCCGCATCTCCCTACGATGCCCGGACCGACTTCACCACCGTGCTGCTCGCGGAAACGCTGCCGTCCTGCGTGCTGATCGACGAGGCCCAGTTCCTCAGCGAACGGCAGGTCACCGATCTGCACCGCTTCGCGCACGTCGAGGGCGTGCCGGTGATCTGCTATGGATTGCGCAGCGACTTCAAGGGCATCGCCTTCCCCGGTTCACGCGCGCTGCTGACGCTCGCCGACGACCTCGAGGAGATCAAGACCGTGTGCCGCTGCGGGCGCAAGGCCAGCTTCAACATGCGCGTCGACGACCAGGGGCGGCGCGTCACCGAGGGGGCACAGGTCGAGATCGGCGGGAACGAACGCTACGAGGCGGTATGCCCGCTGCGCTTCTACACGGGCATCTGCTGACGTGGACAGCCCGATGTGCACGTGCCCGGCAGCTAAAACCCCACGTTCGTGATCGCGCCATTCGGGGGCGATACGAGC
>CAZZWS010000108.1:0-13472 GCA_964657795.1 Beijerinckiaceae bacterium | reverse complement strand
GGCGCGGGACTCGCCGCGGTCTACAACGTGCCGCTCGCGGGTGCGCTGTTCACGATGGAAGTGCTGCTCGCGTCGTACGCATGGCGCTCGTTCGTACCGGCCGTCGTGACCGCGCTGATCGCGACCGGCGTCTCGCGCCTGTGCCTCGGCGACGCCACGCAGTACGACGTCCCGCCGTTCGCCGTCGACAGCTCGCTGGTCGCGTGGGCGCTGGTCGCCGGGCCGCTGATCGGCGTCGCGGCGTTCGCGTTCCGCCGTACGGCGGAAGTGGTGAGACCGAAGCGCGGCAGGCACGACTGGCGGACGATCGTGCTCTCGCTCGCGGTCTTCGCGGGCATCGGGCTGCTCGCGGGCCCGTTCCCCGACCTGCTGGGCAACGGCAAGGGGCCGGCGCAGGTCAGCTTCGACGGCGCGTTCGCCGCGGGCCCGGCCTTCGTCGTGCTCGCGCTCAAGGTCGTCGTGGTGTTCGCGACCATTCGGGCCGGCGCTCACGGCGGCCTGCTGACGCCGGGCATCGCGTGCGGTGCATTGCTCGCGACCGTGCTCGGCAGCGGATGGTCGCTGTGGTGGGCCGGGCCCGCGCCCGGCGCCTACGCGCTGGTCGGCGCGACCGTGTTCCTCGCCGTCTCGATGGCGGCGCCGTGGACCGCCATCGTGCTGTTGTTCGAGATGACGGACATGGCGCCGATCTTCATCGTGCCGATCGGATTGGGCGTCGCGGGCGCCATCGCGATCGACCGTCGCTGCGTCAAAGCGACGCAGAAGCGTGGGCCTTCCTGACCTCCGGGATCAGTTCGCCGGACAGGGCGTACCCGCCGTGACCCACGCGTGGACCGCCGCGACCATGTCCTTCTTCGCGATCGGGACGGGCTTGCGATCGCCCCCCGGATGCCATCCCCAGTCGACCAGCCGGTCTTCGGCCATGTGATGCACGAAGGCATCCATCGTCCGGTTGCCGTTGCGTCGCGGGTCCTTGATCGTCTCGCAGAGGTCGTGCGCGTCGAGCCTGATGAAGATCATCTTCAGGTTCTCGGGCGGCAGCCGCCAGCCGGGCGCACCGGGCGGCGCATGCGGACCGAGAGCGGGGGGCGCGTTGGCGGTCTGATGGCAGGCGTCGCACCGAAGCGCCGCGACGCCACGGCCGTCGGGTCCGCGCCTGACCCGCATCGCGTGCACGCTGCCCTGGTCGTACTGCAGGGGCGCATCGCCGGGGATGTGGCAGTTCTGGCAGCGCGGGTTCTGGAGAACCTGGCGAATGGGTTCGAACAGGTCCTCGGCGCTCGCCACCGCTGTCCTGCCGGTGGCGGGGCTCTGCGCCCATGCCGGACTCACGCCGGCCACCGCGGCCATGACGAGAGCGATCAGCAAGATGCGCAAGCCGGACTCCGCGCTCGATTCATGCCGCGCGCGCCGCGTCCTTGATGGCCGCACGGATGCGCAGATAGGTGCCGCAACGGCAGATGTTGCCAGCCATCGCGTTGTCGATGTCCTCGTCGTTCGGCAGCGGCACGGCTTCGAGCAGGGCGACCGCGCTCATGATCTGGCCGCTCTGGCAATAGCCGCATTGCGCCACGTCGTGCCTGATCCAGGCGGCCTGCACGCGGGCGCCGAGCGGGCTCGTCGAGACGGCCTCGATCGTGGTGATCGACTTCCCGACCGCTGCCGAGACCGGTGTCACGCAGGACCGCACCGCATGGCCATCGAGATGGACGGTGCAGGCGCCGCACAGCGACGCGCCGCATCCGAAGCGCGTGCCGGTCAGTCCCAGGTTGTCGCGCAGGGCCCAGAGGAGGGGCGTGGCCGGATCGATGTCGACCTCGATGGCGTTGCCGTTGACGCGAAGGGTGGTCATGGAATGTTCCGCGAGAGGGTGGCGCGCGCGTTCATCGCGGCCGCGACGGGACGACGAGGACGTCGCCGCGCGCGGGCGGCCGGTATCGAGTCGGGCAGACGGGGGAAGCGGGTCGAGCGATGTTCATGCGCCACGAGCGGCGCGGACCGGAGTTTCGCACGCGTCGGCCGCGCTCCCGTACCTGCGACGCGTCGATCTTCCCACGCTGTCCGGATGGGGCAGGCGACTCGTCCATGGCGACTGAAATCGTCATTGTTTGATCGCACTGCGATGATTCCCGGATCCCGCTTCGTCCTGTCACCGACGAGTCGGACGGTGCCCGGAATTGCGGATAGGATAAGGTCAACCATCGGGAGGAAATCATGGAACGTGGCGTACCCATTCGTTCGATAACGCGCTGCATCGCCGTGCTCCAGGTGATCAACCGTTACGGTTCGCTGTCGCTGATGGACATCGCGGTCGGCGCCTCGCTGCCCTATCCCACGACCTGCCGGATCATCCAGACGCTGATGCACGAAGGGCTCATCGAATGCGAGCCCACGCGCAAGTGCTATCGCGCCACGGCGCTCGTGCAGACGCTCTCGCACGGCTTCCACAACCACGACCGGCTCGTGACGAAGGCGCGGCCGTTCATCACGCTGCTGACCAGTCACGTCCGCTGGCCGGTCGCGATCGTGACGCGGGTGGGCCAGCAGATGATGGTGCGCGACTCGACGCACAACCTCACGTCGCTCACGTTCAATCTCTACTCTCCGGGCTATGTGATGCCGCTGCTCGAGTGCGCGTCGGGTCACGTCTATCTCGCGCATGCCTCCGAAGAGGAACGGCGCAACATCATCGAAGGCCTCGAGGTCATGGACAGCCGCTCCAAGCTGCTGGAGATGTTCAAGAGCGGCTTCGCGCTGGAGCGCATCCGGGACGACGGCTACGCGACCTACGAGAAGAATCCGCATACGCCCAACCCCGGCAAGACGTCTTCGATCAGCGTACCCATCTTCGACCACGGTCATCTCTCCGGCACGTTGACGATGGCGTTCTTCGCTTCGACCATGCCGCTCGCGGAGGCCTTGAAGCGACACCTCGTGGATCTGAAGAACTCGGCCGCCCAGATCAGCGAAGCGCTCACCGCGACGCAGGCCGACGAATCGATCGGCCGGCCTTCGATGCCCCTGCGCTCGACGCGGCGCCCGACGCGCAAGCGGCCCGTCGAGGAACTGGCGACGAGCGTCTGATCGATCGACGCGGCGTTCGCGCCGCGGCCTCTCCGGCACGACTCGCTCGACTATAGCCACGGCGCCACGAGGCGCCTCGTCCGCCATCGGCACAGGTCGACTGGCGGATAGTGGCGGTGCGCGGCGTGCTGGCCATTCGGCAGAGATCATCCGCACATCGGATAGCGTCGCCCACGCCGTCGTCAGTCGGCCGACAAGTCGTTACTTTGTTCGTTGTCGGTGGCGAAGCGAACGGGAAGGCAGATGGTCGACACGAACAGCGGCACCCGCACGATCGGCCCGATCAGGCTCGCACCGGGCATCGTCCCGTCGCAGATCTGGATCTTCGTCGGCATCGTCGTCACGGCACTCTGCGTCGTCGTGTTCCTGCCGCTGATGCAGGCCTATGTCTTCACCGAGATGCTGCACGTGGCCAAGACCGGACAGGGTCGGCTGGCCGGCAACCTCGTCACCACGCAGCAGATCGCGGTGCTGATCTTCGTCGGCGTGGCCGGCAGCCTGGCCGACCGCATCGGCCGCAAGCAGCTGCTCGCGATCGCAACGTTCGGCTATGCCGTCTGCATGTTCTTCTATCCGCTGGCCAGCAGCGTGTGGATGCTGTTCGTCCTGCAGTTCTTCTTCGGGATGATGTCGACGGGGCACATCACCGGCAGCTCGACGATGATCGTCGATTACCCCGAGAACGCGTCGCGCGGCAAGTTCATCGCTGCCAACATCCTGTTGCAGGCGGCGATCTCGGCCGTGCTGGTGGGCTGGGTCGGCGCCCGCCTGCCGAGCTGGATCGTGGCGCGCGGCTTCGACGCGGTGACCGCCGGCCGCTACGCGTTCTGGATCCTCGCCGCGCTCGCGTTGTGCAGTTCGATGCTGGCCCTGACCCTGCTCAGGAATCCACCGCATCTCACGGAACGTCCGAAGCTGCCGCCGACCCCGCTGCCGGACCGCCTGCGACGCGCGCTCGACAACCTCAAGAAGGTCGTCGCCCATGGCCGCGCCAACCCGCGCTTCGGCCTCGTCATGTCGATGGGTCTCGTGATCCGCTCCGATTACTTCGTGATGCTGTCGTTCGTCGCGCTGTGGGTGGTGAATGCGGCGAGCTCGCAAGGCGTGCCCGTCGTCGAGGCGCTCAAGACCGCCGGCCTGCTGACCCTCGTCTTCAAGCTGGCCACGGCCGGCGCACAGGCCTTGTTCGGTTTCGTGGTCGATCGCATCGATCGTTCGACACTGCTGGTCGCGGCGCTGTTCGCGACCGGCTTCTCGCTGATCTCGACACTGCTCGTCCACGACGTGTTCGGCACCGGGATCATGGTGATCGTGGCACTCATCGGCATCGCCGAAAGCGCGTTGATCGTCTGCGGTCAGGCGATGCTCGGCGAGGAAGCACCGGTGGAGTTGCGCGGGTCGGCGGTCGGCATCTTCTACTTCGCCGGCACGCTGGGCGTGGTGGTGATGAGCCTCGTCGCCGGCATGTTGTTCGACAAGATCGGTTATGCCGCGCCGTTCGTGATGGTCGGTTTGCTCAACCTGGTGTTCGCCGTGATCGGATCGTTGATGGTGATGCGCAGTGATCAAGCCCGCCTCGTGCCGGCAACCGAGACGCCCCATGCCGGATGATCGCGTCGGGGCGCCGATGACCTTTCCCGTCGTCGGGCGCATCCCCAGTTTCATCGACGGCGACGTCGTCGCGGCGCGTGGCGACGGCGTCGACATCCCGCTGATCGATCCGTCCACCGAGTCGCAGATCAGCCTGCTGCGCGAAGCCGACGCGGCCGAGGTCGATCTCGCCGTCAAGGCCGCGCGACGCGCGTTCGACGACGGCCCGTGGCCGACGATGGACGTCGAGCGGCGCACCGCGATCCTCTACGCGATCCGCGACATGCTGGTGGCCCATGCCGACGAGCTCGCCTACCTCGAAGTGATGCATACCGGGCTGCCGATCAGCGCGGTCAGGAAGCAGGTCGAGCGCGCGGCGCAGAACTTCCAGACCTTCGGGGAAGTGGCGAGCACGCTGGCCGGCCAGACCTTCACGCAGGCGGCCAACTACCTCACCTACGTCACGCGCGAGCCGAAAGGTGTAGGTGCACTGATCGCGCCGTGGAACGCGCCGCTGGCCCTCGCCTCGATGCGCGTGGCGACCTGCATCGCGTTCGGCAACACCTGCGTGCTCAAGCCTTCCGAATACACGCCGCTGTCGATGCTGCGCATGGTCGAGCTGATGCACGAGGCGGGACTGCCGCCCGGCGTCGTCAACCTCGTCAACGGCCGCGGCGGCGTGACGGGCGTCGCGCTGGTGGGTCATCCGGACATCGACATGGTGGGCTTCACCGGCGGCACGGCGACCGGCCGCGCGATCATGTCGGCGGCGGGCGCCAACCTCAAGCCGTGCATCCTCGAACTCGGCGGCAAGTCGGCCAACATCGTCTTCGAGAGCGCCGACCTGGAACAGGCGCTCGACGGCAGCCTGCTCAACATCTACGCCAACAACGGGCAGATGTGCCTGGCCGGCTCGCGCATCCTGCTCCAGCGCGGCATCGCCGACGCGTTCATCGAACGCTTCGTCGAACGCGCGCGCGCCATCCGCATTGGCGACCCGCTCGAAGCCTCGACGCAGATGGGCCCGATCGCGTACCAGGGTCACATGCAGCGCGTGCTGGACTACGTGGACATCGCCCGTGACGACGGTGCCACGATCCTGACCGGCGGCGGTCGCACGGCCTCGCGCGAGCACGGCTGGTTCATCGATCCGATCGCCGTGCTGGCCCCGTCGGCCGCGTCGCGCGTGTGCCAGGAGGAGATCTTCGGGCCGTTCGCGACGTTCGTCGTGTTCGACACGCTCGACGAGGCGATCCGCATCGCCAACGATTCGGCTTTCGGCCTCGTCGCGTACGTGTGGTCGCAGAACCTGGCCGAGACGATGCGTTGCAGCCGCTCCATCCGCGCCGGAACCATCTGGGTCAACACGCCGCTGATGCGCGAACTGCGGGCGCCGTTCGGCGGCTACAAGCAGTCGGGCATCGGCCGCGACGGCGCGACCAGCAGCGCCGATTTCTTCACCGAGCTGAAGACCACCACGATTCCGATCGAGCCCGTGAACATGCCGAAGCTGGGTGCGCCATGAAGGACTCCGTGACGTCCGCCTCGAGCCGGACGATGTCGTGCGCGCTGCTCGCGTTGCTGGTCCTGACGTTCGCCATGCCGAGTCCCGCCCGCGCCGATGAAGTCGCCGTGTCGTCGGCCGCCGCCTGCGCCGATCTCCTGCACCGCAACTTCCTCGACATCCCCGACGCGCCGACCACCGTCAACACGGCGGTCGTCGTCGAAGCGACCAACGGCATGCCGCGCCATTGCCGCATCGAGGGATCGATCGCACCCAACATCGGCTTCCAGCTCGGCTTTCCGCTCGACACCTGGAACGGCCGGCTGATGATGCAGGGCTGCGGCGGCTTCTGCGGCGTGCTGTCGTTGAACGGCTGCGAGGACATGCTGGCCCGCGACTTCGCGGTGGTGTTCACCGACATGGGCCACCGCGGGCGCGCCATCAACGGCGCGCTGTGGGCCAACCAGAACATCGCGGGCGTGATCGACTTCGGCTACCGCGCGACCCACGTCACGATCGTCGCGGCCAGGGTCATCGAGCAGGCGTTCTACGGCAAGCCGGCGGCGTACACCTACTTCCGCGGCTGCTCCACCGGCGGCCGCCAGGCGATGGTGGAGGCGCAGCGCTTCCCCGAAGACTTCGACGGCATCGTGTCGATCGCGCCACCGCTCGACGAGACCGGCATCTCCACGCTGCACCTGAGCTGGAGCACGCGCGCGGCCAACCTGCGCGACGGCACGCGCGTCATCGATGCCGACGACGTGCGCCGCTTGCATGCCGCGGCGATCGCCGCCTGCGACGGTGTGGACGGGGTCGAGGACGGCGTCATCCAGAACCCGAAGGCCTGCCGCTGGACCATCGAGGATCTGCGCTGCAAGGCAGGCGCGAAACTCGCGCCCGACGGTCGGGCCTGCCTGTCGGACACCAGGCTCGACGCTTTCCGGAAGATCTACGCCGGGGTTCGCAACAGCAGGGGCGAGCGCATCTTCGAAGGCGGCCTCGCGACCGGCGCGGAACTGCAATGGATGCCTTACTTCGTGTCGCCCGACGCCCAACCCGCGCGCCTGCTCGACACGGTCTGGCTGATGGGCGAGTTCTATCGCTACCTGCTGTTCTTCGAGAGCCCGGGCCCGAACTACGGCCTGTTCGATTTCGACTTCGACCGGGACACGCAGCGCATGGGCCTGATGGAGACGCTGTACAGCGCGACCAACCCCGACCTGCGGCGCTTCAAGGCGCATCACGGCAAGCTGATCATGGTGGGCGGCTGGGACGATCCGCTGATCCCGCCCGACACGCTGATCGACTACTACCAGACCGCGACGCGCACGCTCGGCGGGCCGGCCGCGACGACCGACTTCTTCCGCTTCTTCATGGTGCCGGGCATGGAGCACTGCGTCGGCGGCGTGGGCGCGGATTCGATCGACTACGTCACGGCGATGATGGAATGGGTCGAGCACGGCAAGGCGCCGGACGCCTTGATGTCCAACCATCTCGTGACACCACAGACCATGCTGCGCTACGCCCGCCATCCGCTCGAACCGGGTCGGGTCGACTGGCAGCGGCCGGTCTTCGCCTGGCCGGGCTGGGCCGTTTACTCGGGCGAGGGTGACTGGCACGATGCGTCGAACTGGACGCTGGCCGGTCCCGTCGAGCAGCCTTGATCTTCACCTCCGTGTTATCGCGAGGGCCGGCGTCGTCAACGGCGCGCGACGTGCGGCGCCCCACCTCTGTCCACCTCATGACTTCCATCGAGCGAACCTTCCTGCACGTCGTCGGCTGTTTCGTCGGCTCCATCGCCGTCGTCGTCGGCGTGACTCCCGCGGCAGCCGCCGGCAAGTCCGGCTATGTCATGAGCGTGGTGCAGTACGCGAGCGACCCGCCCGCGAGCGTCCGCGAGGCACCCGGCGGCGGGCGCGTGCTGTCGCCGGCCGTGGTCTACACGCCGGCCGCGGGCGACAACCCCTTCGGTCCGGCGATCATCATGCTCGACCAGGGGCCGGGTTCGCATCCGCTCGAACAGGGTCAGGCGTCGCGCTTCGCGGCCGAGAAGCTCGCAGCGCTGGGCTACACGGTGATGAGCCTCTACGACGGCCAGGAACGCGGCTTCGCACTCGAGCCGTTCACCGAGACGCAGTACGCGGTCAAGGGCGCCATCGACTATCTCGAAGTGATGGGCCACGAGAAGTTCGTGATCGTCGGCCAGGGTTACGGCGCGATCGTCGCGGCCAACTATCTGGCCAACCAGCCGGACGTGCTGCTCGACAACGGCGGCGAGAAGCGCGTCAAGGCGGTCGTGCTGCTCGATCCGCTGACCGAACTGCAGCGCTATCCGCGTCTGCGTTTCGACGGGGGCTACGACGCGGTGATGGCCAAGGCCAAGGCCTCGGTGGCATCGGGACGCGGCGGCTACCCCAAGACGCTCGAACCGGGCCATGGCGCCGGCGACCAGTACGACCCGTGGATCCTGCCTGGTCCGTTCCTCGGCCCGGCGGTCGCGATCCTCGACTACTGGGGTCCCGACGCGACGACGCGCAACGCCGACCTGCTGGCGAAGCTCGCGGTGCCCGCGTACATCATCGCCGGCGATCACGACGACACGGTCGACCTCGACAAGCTGCGTGCGCTCAAGACCGCATCCACCGTCGACCTGCAGACGCTGACCGGTGGCGATGCGCACTTCACCGGCCTCGAGTCCCAGGTCACCGACGACATCGTGAAGTGGCTGAAGGCGCACGACCTCGGCACCAGGCCGCGCGTCGACACGCGCACCCTCGACGTGACGGCCGACGATGGCCGCATCCTGCAGGGTGTGCTGTACACGCCCGCCGGAAGCGACGCGAAGGACAAGCCGATCGTGGTCCTCGTCAGCGGGCGCACCGCCGACACCATCCAGGCGTCGACGCAGTGGATGGGCTGGCGCATCGCGCAGCAGGGCTACGCGGTGCTGGCTCCCGGCATGCGCATCTCGGGCGTCGCCGGCGTGCAGGAGCAGACGCTCGCCAGCGCGGCGTCGGACCTCGGGCACTGGAACGACAAGGTCGCATCGATGGGCTACAGGCGCATCGTGATGGGCGGCCATTCCAATGGCGGCATCTGGCTGTCTAACTACCTCAGCCTGTCGCACGACAAACGGGTCGTCGGCACGATCTACTTCGCCCCGACGCGCGACGAGCCGACGTACACGCGCTTCCTCGACGGCGACGTCGCCTTCGACAAGAAGATCGAGGACGCGCAGGCCGCCGTGGCCGCGGGCAAGGGCGCGACGACGCCCATCGGCCTGCTGTCGGCGCAGTCGTTCCTCGACTTCACCGGGCCCGACTCGCGTGCGGTGCACACCGCTCGCGTCAAGGAGTTCGCGTTGCCGGGGCTGGTGATCACCGGCGGCAAGGACCCGTTGATGGCGCCCGACTTCGTCGCCCGGTTCCAGCGCGACTATCGGGGACCCTTGACGATGATCCGCTACGACAACGGCAGCCACGGCCTGCGCGAGAACAAGAACAACGTCGGCGTCGATGTGGGTGCGTGGCTGGCGAAGACCTACCACTGAGCCCTCGGGTCGCCGTGAACCAGCGGTGACGTCGTCGGACCGTTCCGAGCGGCACGGCTGGCTGCTCGTCGGCTTCTTCGTCGTCGCCGATGCCGTCGTTGTTCGTGCGCGGCTTCGGCTGGTCTCCGGTGACGGTCGGCGAACGCATCAAGCCGCTGTTCCTGGTCGCGTCGGCATCGCGTCCGTGGTGCCGGGCGCGTTGCTGCTCGACCTCGCCCTGCGACCCTGTGCGCGTCTGGTGCGGACCCTGTCCTGACGCGCGATCCCGCGTCGGTATCGCCTAGCTTGCGAGGTAGTCGCTCTTCACGAGCGCCACGCCGTTGCTCCTGAGGATCGCGTACGCGATCGTCACGTGGAACGCGCATTGCGGCATCGCGGTGTGCAGCAGATAGGGCTGGCCCTTGTAGCGTTTGACCGTGCTGCCGATGCCGTACTCGATGTCGCGGTCTTCGCTGCCGTCGATCTGCGAGGGCTCGATGCCGGCGATGAACGCGAGCGCGGCGCGAACGCGTTCCTTCGCTTCGTCCCAGCCACCGGCCACGCCCGTGTACGGCGGAACGTCCAAGCCGGCCAGCCGTGCGACGCAGCTCTTGGCGAACTCGGTGGACGCGAGCACCTGCCACGACAACGGATACATGTCGGGATACAGGCGCGCGTCCAGGAGGCCGGCTGCATCGCCGTGAGCCTGGCCCTTCGCCATGGCGCGAGCGAGGCCGTCAAGCAACTGCGTGAAGGCCGGTACCGACGCCGTGTACATGCTGATGTTCATCGTTTCCCGCAGGTCGAGTCGACAAGGACGCCAGCTTCGACGGGCCGCTCTCGCCGTGGCGATTCGGGACGCTCCTTGCTCGACAGTCGGTCAGGCGGGGCGTGCGCGGCTGAGAACCGGTTGCAAGGCGGGTCGTCGCGGGCGACGCGCTTACAACAAAACCACGCCGATTTATCCACCAGACGAGTCGCCGCATTCTTGGCGCAACACCGGGGATTCGAGTTTTCCTACATTGGTGGCGTACTGCGCTTCACGAAAAAGCCAAAGACTCACGTCCATGAGCGGCGAGCCGTGCTCGGAGACATCTTGAAGCAACCCTCTTTCGAAGGATCACGTATGAACCATCGTCTCTCGTCGCGCCGTTCGTCCTCGTCGTTCCGTCCCACGCCGATCGCCTTCGCGATCGCGTCCGCGCTGGCCATCACGCCGGTATGGCAGGTCGCGTACGCGCAGACCGCGACTACCGACGTCGGGAGCCCGGCCACCAGTCCCAACAACATCGAGAGGCCGTCCGAGCGCCTGGACTCGGTGTACGTCACCGCGCGGAAGACGCAGGAGCGCGCGCTCGACGTGCCGTTGACGCTCAGCACGGTCACGGGACAGACGCTCGAGAACACGTCGTCGCAGAACATCCGCGACATCCTGAATCTCACGCCTGGCGTGACCGCGACGACCGGTGGTGCCGAGCGCAACGTGGTCATCACGATCCGTGGGCTGCCCGATCTGTCGGGCGGCGCCAACGATCCGGACGTGGCCATCTTCATCGACGGGGTGTACCAGCAGAACCGTTCGGCCATCAGCATCGGCCTCCTCGACCTGCTGCGCGTCGAAGTCATCAAGGGCCCGGTCAGCGCCTTGTACGGCCGCAACGCCTTCGCCGGCGTGATCAACTACGTCACGACGCCGCCGCAGAACGCGTTCGAAGCGACGGCCGGCATCACCTACGGCGACTACGGCTACCGGGCTACCAAGGTGTCGATGGGCGGACCGCTCGGCTCGCCGGAAGTGCTCGGCCGCCTCGTCTATTCGCACGAGGAGATGGAAGGCACCTATCGCGATGCCGTCAACGGCCTGCACGCCGGCGGCTATCGCAAGAACGACATCCTCGGCACGATCACGGTCAAGCCCCTGCCGCAGATGACGATCAACGGCTCGTTCTACTACGGCGACGACTTCTTCGGCGTGGTGCCGGGCGCGTATCTGAACAACAACTGCGGCGCCATCAGCACCGCGGCGGTCAGCCGCGGGCAGTACACGCAGTTCTGCGGCAAGGTGGACCCGAACCAGAACCAGATGGAGGTCGCCCAGGCCAACCAGAGCGCCGGCCAGACCGGCAACCAGCGCCGCGTCTACGCGAACTCGCTCAAGGCGGCCTATGACCTGAACATCGCCGACGTCTCGACGCTGTTCGGCTACGACAAGGTCACGTCGGTCGGCTATCAGGACTTCACCTTCCACCGCAACGGCGTCCCGTTCGCATCGTCCAACGGCCAGATCTACAACGCGAAGGAACTGTTCGGCTCGAACAGCAACGACGAGGATGGCAGCGCCGAATTCCGTCTGTCGACGAAGCAGAATCAGCCGATCCGCGGTTCGCTCGGCTACTACTACTACAACTCGCGCAGTGCGGCGACGACGCTGATCGGCATCGACAACTCCGCGTTGCCGGCAGGCGTCACCACCAACCCGTACTTCGGCGTGCCGGCCTATCAGTTCGCGACGGCCGACGGCAGCTTCAGCACGAGCAACTTCACGTTGACCAACTTCACGGACCGCGTGCGCTCGCCGTTCGTGTCCGGTGAGGTCGACCTCCTGCCCGCCTTGACGCTGCTCGCCGAAGGTCGCTACACGAACGAGGTCAAGGGTTACGACATCGTCCGCAATGCGTTCATCCCGAACACCGTGCATCCGTACGGCGCTGCGGGCAACGGCGTCGCCGACTTCGGCTTCAAGAACTATCGCACCTCGCTGCGCTACAAGTTCACCCCTGACGCGATGATGTACGTCAGCCTGGCCGACGGCACCAAGGCCGGCGGCTTCAACCAGCGCGCTGCCTTCCTGGACGAGCTCTCGTTCGCTCCGGAAACCAACGTGACGTACGAAGTCGGCGCCAAGGCGGCACTGCTCGACAACCGCGTGCAGGTCGGCGCGTCGGTGTTCAGCGTCGTGGCTCGCAACCTGCAGGTGTCCGGCCCGTCGGTGCACCCGCAGAACTCGGGACTCGTCACCACCAACGTCGGTCGCGTGAAGTCGCAGGGCGTCGACCTCGACCTCGCGGTCGTTCCGGTGCGCGGCCTGACGCTGACGGCCGGCGCCGAGTACGTCGATCCGCGCTTCAGCCAGGGCGTCTACGACTACAGCGACGGCGCCGTCTGCGCCACGCTCGCGTTCTGCGCGTCGCGTGTCATCGTCGTGCCGTCGCCGTCGGGTAACAAGACGGTGGTGGACCTGTCCGGCCTGCAGGCGCCGCGGACGAGCCGGTTCACGGCGAGTTTCTCGACGCAGTACAACGGCCAGATCAACGACCAGTGGACCTACTTCGTGCGAGGCGACGTCCGCTACGAATCGAAGCAGTACGAAAACACCACCGGCGTGCAGTACTACTACATCGACTCGAAGCGCGTGGTGAACCTGAACGCCGGCGTCGGCACGGACCGGTACAAGTTCCAGGCCTACGTCAAGAACCTGACGAACAACGAGACCCCGGAAGTCGTCTCGGCCAACACGCTGCTCAACGGCGGCGCGACGCCCCAGGTCGCTTATCTGCCGCAGCGTCGGACGTACGGTCTGAACGCGCAGTTGTCGTACTGAGTCTTCGATGGGTTGGCGATCGACACGTGGCGTGGCGATCGCGCTGCCTCGATGAAGAGCGGAGCCCTCGGGCTCCGCTTTTCGTCTGGCGATCGAAGCCGGAGGTGGCGCCGCAAGTCGCCGCGTGGCGGCTGGCGACGCTCGGGGCCTGCGGGATCGACGCT
>CAZZWS010000107.1:7622-13486 GCA_964657795.1 Beijerinckiaceae bacterium | reverse complement strand
CATCGCGTTTAAATCTCATCCATCAGGCGCAGCAAGGCGTCCTGATCGATCAGCGGAATGCCGAGGGCGGAAGCCTTCTCGGCTTTGCTGCCAGCCTCCGCGCCGGCGACCACGTAGTCGGTCCTCTTCGAGACAGAAGCAGCAACCTTGCCACCTGCGGCCTCGATGCGTTCTTTCGCGTCTTCCCGGGTCAGATCGGGCAGGCTGCCGGTCAGCACGAACGTCTTGCCGGCGAGCGGGCCGGTCGCGACGGCGAGCCGGTCGCCGGCATCCAGCGTTTCCTTCATCGTGCCGTCGTTCTCCGGCCATACGATACCGGCATCGCGCAAGCGGTCGACCGCCGCACGGTTGTGCGGCTCGGCGAAGAACTGCGCGAGCGCTTCGACGATCTCGTCGCCGATGCCTTCGAGCGGGACCGGGCGCAGCGCCTCGCCCTTGTTGCGACGGCTCACGTTGTCCTTCTGTCGCGCGCGCTTGTCGTCCATCAGCGCCGTCCAGTCCGCCGCGAGGATCGCATCGAGCTTCCCGAATTCGCGCGCCAGCACCCGCGCGACCTCTTCGCCCACGTGGCGGATGCCGAGCGCGTACAGGAAGCGGGCCAGCGTCGTCGTCTTCGCGCGCGCGATGGCATCGACGACGTTCGCCGCCGACCGGTCGGCCATGCGGTCCAGCGAAGCGATCGTCGCGACATCGAGCGCGAACAGGTCGGCCGGCTGCCGCACGAGGTCGCGCGTCACGAGCTGCTCGACGATGCGATCGCCCAGCCCTTCGATGTCGAGCGCCCGACGCTGCGCGAAGTGCAGCAGCGCCTGCTTGCGTTGCGCCGCGCAGACCAGCCCGCCGCTGCAGCGCGCCACCGCCTCGCCCTCCTCGCGCACGACGGCCGAGCCGCAGACCGGACAGGTCGTGGGCAGTCGATACGGCTGCGTGCCCGGCGGTCGCTGCTCGACGACGACGCGCATGACCTCGGGAATGACGTCGCCTGCGCGCCGGACGATCACCGTGTCGCCGACGCGGACGTCCTTCCGGGCCACCTCGCCTTCGTTGTGCAGCGTCGCATTGGTGACCGTGACGCCGCCGACGAAGACGGGTACCAGTCGCGCGACCGGCGTGATCGCGCCGGTGCGGCCCACCTGCACGTCGATCTGCTCGATCGTCGTCGTGGCCTCCTCGGCCGGAAACTTGTGGGCGATCGCGAAACGCGGCGCGCGCGCGACGAAGCCGAGTCGCTGTTGCGACGCGTAGTCGTCGACCTTGTAGACCACGCCGTCGATGTCGTACGGCAGCCCGTCGCGCTCCGCGCCGATACGGCGATGGAAGTCGAGCAGGCCGGCGCTCCCGTCGACCACGTCGCGGTGCCGATCGACGGGGACGCCGACGGTCGCGTACCAGTCGAGCAGGAGGCTGTGGCGATCGGGCAATGCCGTGCCCGACGCTCCAGACTCGAAGCGGCCGACACCGTAGGCCAGGAAGTGCAGCGGACGCTTCGCGGTGATGCGCGCATCGAGCTGCCGCAGACTGCCGGCCGCGGCGTTGCGCGGATTGACGAATTCGCGCACGCCGGCCTCGCGCTGACGCGCGTTGATCGCCTCGAAGTCGGCGTGCAGCATCAACACCTCGCCGCGGATGTCGATCAGCGCCGGCGGCCGCTCTGTGGCCAGACGCAGCGGAATGGCCGCGATGGTCCGGGCGTTGGGCGTGACGTCCTCGCCCACGGCGCCGTCGCCACGGGTAGCGGCACTCGTCAGCAGGCCGTCCTCGTAGCGCAACGTCACGGCCAGCCCGTCGAACTTCAGCTCGACCGCGTAGCTCACGCCGCCCGCGGGCGACCCCAGCCCCTCGCTGACGCGACGATCGAAGGCGACGATGCCGGCGTCGTCGAACGCGTTGGACAGCGACAGCATGGGCACGTCGTGCCGCACGGTCGGCAGGTCGCTGCGGGGCGCACCACCGACCCGCAGCGTCGGTGAGTCGGCGGTCTGCACTTCGGGGTGGGCAGCTTCGAGCGCCACCAGCTCGGCGAAGAGCCCGTCGTACTCGGCATCGGTCGCCAGCGGCGCATCGAGCGCGTGATACGCGTGATCGAGGCGAGCGATCTTCGCGCGGAGATCGGCGGCGCGTCCGGCCACGGCGTCGTCGACCGTCCGCGTCGGCGCGCCATCGGTCGCCTTCGAGACCACCCGCCTAACCGAACAGGGCGAGCGCGCGAGGCGAGCCCGCGGCCATGCCGGCGGCCGCGAGCTTGGCGTAGACCGGCTCGATCTGCGTGGCGATCGAGGCGAGCGACGCCGGCGTCAGCGGCCGGGACTGGTCGTCGACGATGGCCGCGTCGAGGGCCGCCGCGAGCTGGTTGGCCAGCGCGACCAGGCGGTCGAAGGGACGCTGCGCCTCGGGCGCGCGCGGCACGTCGAGCAACAGCGTGAGGCGCGCGGTCTGCTGCGTCTCGAGCATGTCGGCACGGAACGCACCGCCGTCGCCGTTCTGCAGCACGAACAGCGTCGCGCCCTGTTCGTCGAGCGCATGGAAGCGACCGTCGGGCCGCAGGATGAGGCCGTGTTGCCGCGCGAGGTCCGCGATGTGCTGTCCGATCCAGCCGGACTGCAGCGTGGCGAGATTGATGCCGATCTGCGCGTCGAGGGGAACGCACTGCGCATCGAGCACGCGCGCCCGCATCGTGGTCTCGCGCATGTCGGGCACTTCGCAACTGGCCGGAATCTGCTCGCAGACGTGCTGGAGCGCGGCGACGAACTCGGACCACTCGATCTCGTTCAGTGGGCCGCTGCGATTGGCCAGCTGCACGGCCACCAGCACGGCCTCGTAGCGCTGCCCCGCGCGGATCGGTTCCTGCAGATCGCCGCGCACGCCGACCAGCATGACCGGCTGACGCCCGGCGTGGCGGAACGCATGCAGCAGCGACCACGCGCGTTCCCCGGACAGCAGCGTCTCGGGTTCGAGCGTGACGACGGCGTGGATCTCGTCGTCGACCAGGGCGTGACCCGGCAGCAGCGGGGCTTCGGCGGCGACGGCGGACGAGGTCGCCTGATCGGCGGCTTCGGGAATCGCCCCATCCTCGGTCGCGACACGATCGGGATCGGTGAACAACGGCTCGCTGCGAGACATCGTCGGCGATGGATCGAGCTTGTGCGCGTCGTCCGGGTCGAGCAGCCCCTTGGCCGGACGCGGGTTCAGTCGCCGCTCGAACACCTTGGTGCGGCGACGTTCGACGATCGTGTTGAATACCCAGACCGCGGCGATCGCGATGAGGGCCAGGACGACAAGACTCAGTTGCAGGTTGCTCACGGATGCGATCGAAAAACGGGTGGTGGGACGCGGACGGCGACAGCGGCGAACGATGCAGGCAATGGACGCAACGGAAGCAATCGAAGCAATCGAAGCGAGCCGGATGTCATGCCGCCTCCTCCAGCCGCTCGTTCGCGAAGCCGAAGGCGCTTTCGAGGTCGACCGCGACGATGCGCGAGACACCCTGCTCCTGCATCGTCACGCCGATCAGTTGCTGCGCCATCTCCATCGCGACCTTGTTGTGCGAGATGAAGAGGAATTGCGTGTGCGCGGACATCGTCTTGACCAGGTTGCAGAAGCGCTCGGTGTTGGCGTCGTCGAGCGGCGCATCGACCTCGTCGAGCAGACAGAACGGAGCCGGGTTGAGCTGGAACATCGCGAACACCAGCGCGGTCGCGGTCAGGGCCTTCTCGCCGCCCGACAGCAGATGGATGCTGCTGTTCTTCTTGCCCGGCGGCTGCGCCATCACCTGCACGCCGGCGTCGAGGATCTCGTCGCCGGTCATCACGAGCCGCGCCTCGCCACCGCCGAACAGCGCCGGGAACAGCTTGCCGAAGTGCAGGTTGATCGCGTCGAAGGTCTCCTGCAGCAGCGCGCGCGTCTCGCGGTCGATCTTGCGGATCGCGTCCTCGAGCGTGGTGATGGCTTCGTCGAGGTCGGTCGTCTGCGCGTCGAGGAAGGTCTTGCGCTCGCGCGCGGTGGCCAGCTCGTCCAACGCCGCGAGGTTGACGGCGCCGAGGCTGGCGATGGTCTGCTGCAGCTTCTGCACCTCGGTCTGCAACGGACCGACCCGCAACCCGCGACCCTCGTCGCCGTCGAGGACGCGGGTCAGCGCCTCGCGGTCCGCAGATGCTTCGGCGAGCTGATCGTCGAACTGCTGCCGCGTCATGCGCGCGGCCTGCTGCTTGAGCTGGGCCTCGCCGATCCGCACCCGTAGCGGATCGAGCTCGCGTTCGATGGTCAGCCGCGACTCGTCGGCGCCGCGGATGCGACCCGCGAGTGCATCGAGTTCGGCACGCGCGTCGGCGAGGCGTGCTTCGCTCGCGGCGCGTGCGGACAACGCGTCCTGCAGGCCGGCACGCGCGGCTTCGTCAGACAACCCCGCGAGCTCGGCCGCGACGGTCTCGTGCTCGCCTTCGATCCGCAGCGACTGATCGGAAGCGAGGGTCGCCTGCCGCTCGAGGTCCGCGATGCGGGTCTCCACCGCCTTGCGTTCGTAGTGCGCCGCCTGCGCCGTACGTTGCAGCTCGGCGTGACGCTGGCGCGCGGCGTCGAGCCGCACGCGGGCCTCGCGCGCGGCGGTCTGCGCGTTTTCGACCCTCGCCTGCACGTCGGCGAGTGTCTGGTCGAGCCGCTCGAAGTTGAGTTCGGCCGCCTCGGACGCCGCGCGTTCGCGCGCTTCTTCCGCCGCGAGGTGCGCGAGCTCTTCCGCGATCCGCTCGTTGCGGCTGCGGCTCTGCGCCTCGTCCTGCTGCATCTTCTGAAGCGCGAGCTGCCGGCCGTGCGCCTCGGCGGTCAGCGCGGTCACGGCCTGCCGCATCGTCGCGAGCGCCGTGGTCGCCTGCGTGATCGCCGCGTCGGCCCGCACCGCCTGCGCGCGCGCATCCTCCGCGATCAGCGCCTGCGCGCGCGAGCGCTTCGTCAGGTCCTCGATCTCGTGCTGGCGCGCGAGCAGACCGGCCTGTTCCGAATCGGCGGCGTACAGCTGGATGCTGTCGCGACCGATCAGATGCCCGGTGCGCAGCACGAAACAGGCGCCCGGCGGCAAGGACGCGCGACGCGCGAGGGCATCGCCGACAGCGTCGGCGGTGTACACGTCGCGCAGCCACTCGGCCAGCACGCCGCGCAGGCCGGGATCGCGGATCGCGATGACGTCGACCAGATTGCGCAACGACCCGGCGGACGACCTCTCGGTGACCGGTCGCTCGCCGGCTTCGGCGAAGAACGCCAGCTTGGCCGGCGGCAGATCGTCGAAGAACGCAGCCACCCGATCGAGCTGACCGACTTCGAGCGCACCCACGCGCTCGCGCAGCGTCGCCTCGATGGCGGGCTCCCAGCCCGGTTCGACCTGCAGCCGTTGCCACAGCCGTGGCAGTCGCTCCAGCCCGTGGCGGGCCAGCCAGGGCTTCAGCTTGCCATCGGTCTGCACCCGCTCCTGCAGACCCTTGAGTGCAGACAGGCGGGCGTCGATCTGCGCGCCTTCGCGGTTCTCGCGGTCGCGCGTCTCGTGCGCGCTGGCGCGTGCCGATTGCAGACCGGGCAACGCCGATTCCGCGATCTCGACCTCGCTTCGGCGGTCGGCGAGTCGCGCGGCGAGCCCGTCCACCTCGTCCCTGAGCTGCGCGAGCCGCGCCGCATCGGGGATGCCGAGACGGCCCTGCTCCTGTTCCAGCCGTGAACGACGGCCGGCGATCGATTCGAGCTGACGTCCCGCGTTTCGTTGCTGCGTGCTCTCGATCTCCAGATCCTTCTGGACGCCGATCATCTCGGCGCGCAATCGTTCGACGGCCCCGTTGCGGGCGATCGCGTCGGCTTCGAGCGTCGGCAGGAGGTCGGCTTCGTCG
>CAZZWS010000107.1:0-7612 GCA_964657795.1 Beijerinckiaceae bacterium | reverse complement strand
CGGGCGATTTTCCGCTCGCAAAGGCGTGGGCGTCGGCGCGCGCGCTCCGCCTCGTCGCGGGCCGCCGCCAGCCGCGTGGTTTCGGCGGACCAGTGATCGGCCTGCACCGCGAGTTGCGCGAGCTGGGTCTGCAGCCGGTTGCGCGATTCGACCACGACCCGGATCTCGGACTCGATCGCCGAAACCGTCGATGTCGTTTCGTAGTAGCGCCCCTGCGCGGCATGCACGGCATCGCCCGCCGCATGCTGCGCGCTGCGGACGTGTTCGAGATCGGCTTCGACACGCCGCAGATCGGCCGTACGCGCGTCGAGCGCGAGTTGCGCGTGGTCGGCATCGGATGCGTGCTTCGCGGCCTGCGCCCCGGCCTCGTTGGCGCGCATCAGCCACAACAGCTGCTGCCGGTCGCCAAGCCGGACCTCGAGGTCGCGATACTGCTGCGCCACGACGGCCTGGCGCTCGAGGCGCTCGAGATTGGCCGTCAGCTCGCGCAGGATGTCCTCGACGCGCGTCAGGTTCTCGCGCGTGTCGCCGAGTCGGTTCTCGGTCTCGCGACGCCTTTCCTTGTACTTCGAGATGCCGGCGGCCTCTTCAAGAAAGACGCGCAGCTCGTCGGGCCGGGCCTCGATGATGCGGCTGATCATGCCCTGGCCGATGATCGCGTACGCGCGCGGACCGAGGCCCGTGCCGAGGAAGATGTCCTGGATGTCGCGGCGACGCACGGCCTGGTTGTTGATCAGGTAGGTCGACGTGCCGTCGCGCGTCAGCACGCGCTTGACCGCGATCTCCCCGTACTGACCCCACGGCCCCGACGCCTGCCTGCCGGCCGCGTCCGTGTTGTCGAAGACCAGTTCGACGCTCGCGCGGCCCGCCGGCTTGCGCTGGCCGGAGCCGTTGAAGATCACGTCCTGCATCGACTCGCCGCGCAGCTCGCTGGCCTTCGACTCGCCCAGCACCCAGCGCGCGGCATCGATGATGTTGGACTTGCCGCAACCGTTGGGCCCGACCACGCCGACGAGCTGACCGGGCAACGCGAAATGCGTCGGGTCGACGAACGACTTGAACCCCGAAAGCTTGATCTGCGTCAGGCGCACGTCAGGAGGATCGCGATGATGGATTGGTGGAGTGCAAGGTGATTGGATCGAGCACCGACCTCGGGCCTGGCTGACGCTCGATGACCGCCCCGACGGCCGATACGACGGGCGCCGCAAGGTCTTGCGAGCGATTCGTATAATACCAGCCCGGTCTTTCCGCCCGACCGCCCCCAGCTCACTCCAAAACCATGCCGGCCTCGAAGAAACCGACCGCCCAGCCTCGTGCAAAACACTCGTTGGCCGTCGGCGAAAGACCCAGCGCGCCGGGCCGCAGCCGTCCGTCGAAAGAGCTGGACGTGTTTCCCAACCCGAGCGCTGACCGCGACTACCTGATCCACATGCAGGTGCCGGAGTTCACGTGCCTGTGTCCACTGACCGGTCAACCGGACTTCGCGATCTTCACGATCGACTACATCCCCGATCGCCTGTGCGTGGAACTGAAGAGCCTGAAGATGTACGCGTGGAGCTTTCGCGACGAAGGGGCTTTTCACGAAGCGGTGACCAACCAAGTGCTCGACGACCTGGCCACGGCGACCAAGCCCCGCTTCATGCGGGTCACGGCGCGCTGGGGCGTGCGCGGCGGCATTTTCACGAACATCGTGGTCGAGCATCGCAAGCGGGGCTGGAAGCCCCTGCCCGCGGTCGCGCTGGTGCCGTTCGAACGCGCGCTCGCGACGCTCTGACCCCTTTCGACACGGCCGACGCATCCGCGCCGACCCCAACCCGACTGCCATGAACCACTTCGACGCACAGCCCATCATCGAACGCGCCTGGGAAGACCGCGCCACGCTGTCCCCGACCAACGCGCCGGCCGACATCGCCGCCGCGGTCGGCTGGGTCCTCGATCGCCTGAACGACGGCGAGGTGCGCGTCGCGGAGAAGGTGGACGGGACGTGGATCGTCCATCAGTGGCTCAAGAAAGCCGTGCTGCTGTCGTTCAGGTTGCAGGACAACGCGTTGATGCATGCCGGCGAGCTGGCGTTCTTCGACAAGGTGCAGACCAAGTTCTCGAAACTGACCGAAGCCGAGATGCGCGCGACCGGTGTGCGGGTGGTCCCGCCGGCTGTGGCGCGCCACGGCTCTTTCATCGGAAAGAACGCGGTGCTGATGCCCTCCTATGTCAACATCGGCGCGCGCGTCGGCGAAGGCACGATGGTCGACACCTGGGCCACCGTCGGCTCGTGCGCCCAGATCGGCAGCAACGTGCATCTGTCGGGTGGCGTCGGCATCGGCGGCGTGCTCGAACCGCTGCAGGCCAACCCGACGATCATCGAGGACAATTGCTTCATCGGCGCCCGTTCGGAGGTGGTCGAAGGCGTGATCGTCGAGGAGAATTCGGTCTTGTCGATGGGCGTCTTCCTGTCGCAGTCGACGAAAATCCTCGATCGCGCCACCGGCAGGATCGGCTACGGCCGCGTGCCGGCGGGTTCGGTCGTGGTGCCCGGCACGTTGCCTTCGGCGGACGGAACACACGGCCTCTACTGCGCGGTGATCGTCAAGCAGGTCACGGCGCAGACCCGGGCCAAGACCAGCATCAACGAACTGCTGCGCGGCGACTGAACGGCACCTGTCGTCGAAGACCCGACCCGCGTCGAGCGACGCGTAGCGAAAGAGGAATCTGTCATGGCGATGGAACGTCTGTTCAAGCTGATGGCCGACAAGAAGGCGTCCGACCTCTTCATCGCGGTCGGCTCCGCCGTGCACATGAAGGTCAACGGCACGTCGATCCCCATCAACCAGCAGTTGATGGACAACGGGATGATCAAGAGCCTGTTGACCGAGATCATCACCACCCAGGACTTCGACGAGCTCGAAACGACCCACGAACTCAACCGGGGCTTCGGCGTATCGGGCATCGGTCGCTTCCGGCTGTCCGCGTTCCAGCAGCGCGGCTCCATCTCGGTGGTCATCCGCTACATCGCCAACGACATCCCGCCGATCGACACGCTCAACTTGCCGCCGGTGGTGAGCGAGATCATCATGGAGAAACGTGGGCTGGTGCTCGTCGTCGGCGCGACCGGCTCCGGCAAGTCGACCACCATCGCGTCGATGCTCGACCTGCGCAACCAGAAGAAGACCGGCCACATCCTCACGCTCGAGGATCCGATCGAGTACGTCTTCCGCAACAAGAAGTCCATCGTCAACCAGCGCGAGATCGGCACCGACGCGCTGAGTCTCGAGATCGCGTTGCGCAACGCGCTGCGGCAGGCGCCCGACTGCATCCTGATCGGCGAGATCCGCGACAAGGAGACGATGACGGCGGCCATCGCCTACGCGCAATCCGGTCATCTGTGCGTCGCGACGCTGCACGCCAACAACAGCTATCACGCGCTGAACCGCATCGTTAGCTTCTACCCGCTGGAGAGCCGCGCGACGCTGCTCGGCGACCTGTCCGCGGCGCTGCGCAGCGTGATCTCGCAGCGGCTGATCCGCGCCCGCAGCGGCGGTCGCGTGCCGGCCGTCGAGGTCATGCTCAACACGCGTCACGTCGCGGAGCTGATCGAGAAGGGCGAGATCAACGCGATCAGGGAGGCGATGGAGAAGAGCCTGTCACCCGGCTCGCAGACCTTCGAGCAGGCGCTCTACCGGTTGATCCGCGAAGAGAAGATCACCGAGGAAGAGGCGCTGTCGTTCGCCGACTCACCCACCAACCTGCTCTGGCTGATCAACAACGCGCCGCCGCTGATGGCGCCGGAGAAGCTGGAGACCCATTCCACCAAGATCGAAGCCAGTTCTTTCCAGGAATTCACGCTGAATGCCTGACCTGAACGGCGCGACCGACGCTCACGAAAGATCCACCACGACGGCCGACGAACCGACACTCGCGCTGGCGCGGCAGATGTTGGGCCTCCGCTCGGTCACGCCCGACGACGGTGGCTGCCAAGCCCTGATCGCCGATCGGCTCGCGGCCTGCGGCTTCACGAGCGAGGCCGTGCTCTCGGGGACCGTGACCAACCTGTGGGCGCGGCGCGGGACGACGCCGCCGGTGTTCGTCTTCGCTGGGCATACCGACGTCGTCCCGACCGGCCCGCTCGAGCGCTGGACCTCGGATCCGTTCGTGCCGACGGAGCGCGACGGGTGGCTGTACGGGCGCGGCGCGGCCGACATGAAGACGTCGATCGCGGCCTTCGTCGTCGCGGCCGAGGAGTTCGTCGCCGCGCACCCCGACCATCACGGCTCGATCGCGCTGCTGATCACGTCCGACGAGGAGGGACCGGCGACCGACGGCACGGTCGTGGTCTGCGCGAAGCTCAAGGCCCGCGGCGAGACGCTCGACTACTGCATCGTCGGGGAGCCGAGCTCGCGCGACGTGTTGGGCGACACCATCAAGAACGGTCGACGCGGATCGTTGTCCGGCATGCTCGTGGTCAAGGGTGTGCAGGGACACATCGCGTACCCGCGTCTGGCCGACAACCCCATCCCGAAGATGGCCGCGGCGATCTCCGCGTTGACGGCCATCCCGTGGGACGAAGGCAACGCGTTCTTTCCGCCCACCAGCTTCCAGGTGTCCAACGTGCGCGCGGGCACCGGCGCCGGCAACGTCATTCCCGGCGAGGCCGTCGTCGATTTCAACTTCCGCTTCTCGACCGAAAGCACCGTCGACACGCTGAAGCAGCGCACGCACGCGGCGCTCGACGCGCTGGCGCTGTCGTACGAGCTGATGTGGACCGTCGGGGGCCTGCCGTTCCTGACGCCGACCGGCACGCTCTCCTCGGCGCTGACCGACGCGATCCGTCGCGTCACCGGCGTCGACACCGAATTGTCGACGACCGGCGGCACGTCCGACGGCCGCTTCATCTCCGCGATCTGTCCCCAGACCATCGAGTTCGGACCGATCAACGCGACGATCCACCAGATCGACGAGCGCGTCGCCGTGGCCGACATCGCGCCGCTGAAGGACGTCTATCGCGAGACGTTGAAGGCCTTGCTGGCTCCGTCGGCATGAAGGCCCGCAAGACCAGCGCGCACGAAGCGCGCGACGCGCTGCGAACGATCCGCGACCTGTTGCGCTACGCGGTCAGCCGCTTCGGCGAGGCCGGCCTCTTCTTCGGACACGGCAACGTCGACGCCTGGGACGAGGCCGCGTACCTCGTGCTGCATCGCCTGCACCTGCCGCTCGACCGCCTGGACCCTTTCCTCGACGCGCGCGTCACGGCCACCGAACGCGATGCGGTCCTCGCCGTGATCGCCGAACGCATCGAGCGCCGCGTGCCGGCGGCCTACCTGACCGGCGAGGCGTGGCTCGGCAGCTATCGCTTCGTGGTCGACGAGCGGGTCATCGTGCCGCGCTCGTTCATCGCCGAACTGCTGTTCGAAGGCCTCGCGCCGTGGGTCGCGGCGCCCGAGCGTGTTTCGTCGGTGCTCGACCTGTGCACCGGCTCCGGTTGTCTCGCGATCATCGCCGCGGACGTGTTCGCCGACGCCCGCGTCGACGCGATCGACCTTTCACCCGACGCGCTCGCCGTCGCGCGCATCAACGTCGCCGCCTACGCGCTCGCGAACCGCGTGACGCTGATCGAGTCGGACCTCTTCGATGCGCTCGCGGCCCATCGCTACGACCTCATGATCAGCAACCCCCCGTACGTCAACGAAGTTTCGATGGACGCGCTGCCCACCGAATACCAGCGCGAACCGCGGATAGCACTCGCCGGCGGTGGCGACGGGCTCGATCTGGTCCGCCGCATCCTCGCGGGCGCCGGGTCGCGACTGACCGACGACGGATTGCTGGTGGTCGAGGTCGGCCACGAGCGCCGTCACGTCGAGGCGGCTTTTCCCGAGTTGAACTGCACGTGGCTGTCGACCAGCGGCGGCGACGATGCGGTCTTCGCCGTCGAGGCGGCCGAGCTGCGCCGGGCGTTCGGTCCTCGTCGGAAGAAGCGATGATCCGCTTCACCAACCTCTCGGTCCGTCGCGGACTGAAGCTGCTGCTCGACGACGTCTCGACCGCCGTCAACCCCGGCGAGAAGGTCGGTCTGGTCGGCGCCAACGGCAGCGGCAAGTCCACGCTGTTCGCGTTGCTGCAGGGATCGTTGACTCCCGACCAGGGCGACCTCTCGGTTCCGGGTGCGTGGCGCGTCGCGCATGTCGCGCAGGAGACCGTGACCAGCGCGCGTCATGCGCTCGACTTCGTGATCGACGGCGACCGTCACCTGCGCGAGATCGAACGTGCCTTGGAGACCGAGCAGGACGACCACCAGCTCGCTCATCTGCACATGGCCTACGGCGACGCCGACGGCTACACCGCGACGTCGCGCGGCGAGGCGCTGCTGCTCGGCCTCGGCTTCACGCTCGAACAGGCCCGTCAGCCCGTCGTCAACTTCTCCGGCGGCTGGCGGATGCGGCTGCAGCTCGCGCAGGCGCTGATGGCGCCGTCCGACCTGCTGCTGCTCGACGAGCCGACCAACCACCTCGACCTCGACGCCATCGTGTGGCTCGAGCAGTGGCTGCGGCGCTACGAAGGCACGCTGATCGTCATCTCGCACGATCGCGAGTTCCTCGACGCGGTGTGCGGCGTGACGCTCGCGCTTGAGAACCAGAAGCTGGTGCGCTGGACCGGCAACTACACGGCTTACGAGATCCAGCGCGCCGAACGCATGAAGCTCACGGGCAGCGCGTACGACAAGCAGCAGCGGACCATCGCCCATCTGCAGCACTTCGTCGATCGCTTCAAGGCCAAGGCGACGAAGGCCAAGCAGGCGCAGAGTCGCGTGAAGGCGATGGAGCGGATGACGCTGATCGCGCCCGTCATCGAGTCGTCGCCGTTCACGTTCAAGTTCCGCACGCCGCTGTCGTCGCCCGACCCGATCCTGGTCCTCGAACACGTCGACTGCGGCTATCCCGGCGAAGGCCATGCACCGTCTCGTGTCGTCGTCGGCGACGTCGACCTGCGCATCGCCTCGGGCGAACGCATCGGCCTGCTCGGCGCGAACGGCCAGGGCAAGTCGACGCTGATCAAGACCATCGAAGGCACGCTCGAACGGATCGGCGGCATCCTCACGCCGGGACGCGGGCTGGTCGTCGGCTACTTCGCGCAGCATCAGGTCGACATGCTCGACCGCGAGGCGTCGCCGTTGCTGCAGCTGCAGCGCGTGGCGATCGCCAACCATCCGCAGGGTCTGGCTCCGCGCGAACAGGAACTGCGCGACTACCTCGGCAGCTTCGACTTCCGCGGCGAGATGGCGACGTCGTCGGTCGCGCCGTTCTCGGGCGGCGAGAAGGCGCGGCTCGCGCTTGCGCTGATCATCTGGACGCGGCCGAACCTGCTGCTGCTCGACGAGCCCACCAACCACCTCGACCTGGAGACACGCGAAGCATTGACGCTCGCGCTCGCGCAGTTCGAAGGCACGTTGATCCTGGTGTCGCACGATCGGGCGTTGCTGCGCGCGACCGCGGATCGCTTCCTGCTGGTGGCCGACGGCCGCTGCAAGGATTTCGACGGCGACCTGGACGACTATCGCACCTGGTCGCTGAAGCGTCTCGAACGCAAGCCCGCCGCGGCTGCGCCGACGAAGATCTCGCCC
>CAZZWS010000106.1:0-13490 GCA_964657795.1 Beijerinckiaceae bacterium | reverse complement strand
CGATGATGTGGAAGATCTCGCGGACGATCTTCGGCGCGAGGCCGAGGCTCGGCTCGTCGAGCATCAGGATGCGGGGCTTGCCCATCAGTGCCCGGCCCACCGCCAGCATCTGGCGTTCGCCGCCGGACAGCGTGCCGGCCTCCTGCCTGCGGCGTTCCTTCAGCCGCGGAAACAGCGTGAACACATGATCGAGCTCGTCGGCCCAGCGCCTGTGTTCGTCGGTGCGACGTTGCCGGTAGCGACGAAAGCCGCCGAGCATCAGGTTGTCTTCGACGCTCATGCTGCCGAACAACTCGCGCTTCTCGGGGACGAGCGAGATGCCGGCCGCGACGCGCTGCTCGCAGTTCTGCAGTTCGACGCGCTGCGCGCCGAAGCGGATCTCGCCGGCGCAGTGGCCGTTGGTCGGCAACGAACCCATCAATGCGTTGAGCAGCGTCGACTTGCCCGCGCCGTTGGCGCCGATGACGGTGACGATACGGCCGGGCGCGACGTCGAGATCGGTCGGCGCGAGCGCGGTTACCTTGCCGTAGCGAGCGGACAGGCCGCGGACCGCGAGCGCGTCGCCGGACGTTTCGCTTGTCGTCATGCAGCCACGCCTTCCTCGTAGTCGTCGTCGATCCCGCCCAGATAGGCCTCGAGGACCTTCGGGTCCTGCTGGATCGCCTTCGGCAAGCCCTCGGCGAGCTTGGTGCCGAACTCCATTACGACAAGATGGTCGGTGAGGCCCATCACGAACTCCATGTCGTGTTCGACGAGCAGGATGCTCATGCCTTCGGCGCGCAGCTGCCTGAGTACGTCGGCCAGCGCGACCTTCTCCTTGTAGCGCAGACCGGCCGCGGGCTCGTCGAGCAGCAGCAGCACGGGATCGGATGCGAGTGCGCGCGCGATCTCGAGGATGCGCTGCTGACCGAGCGCGAGGTTGCCGGCCTGCTCGTACAGATAGCCGCCGAGACCGACGCGTCGCAACTGCGTCGCGGCTTCCTGCCGCAGGCGCGCCTCTTCCTTGCGGTCGAGCCGCAGCGACGCCCGCAGCATGCCGACCGACGACCGCAGATGCGCACCGAGCGCGACGTTGTCGATCACCGTCATGCCGGGCAGCAACTGCACATGCTGGAACGTCCGGCCGACGCCCTTCGCGGCGATCTGCCGCGCTGACGCGCCGTCGATGCGGTCCCCGCGGAAACGCACCTCGCCGCGCGTGATCGGCAACACGCCGGTCACGAGGTTGAACGTCGTGCTCTTGCCCGCGCCGTTGGGACCGATCAGTCCCATGATCTCGCCGGCCCGCACCCTGAAGCTGATGTCGTTGACCGCGACGAGGCCGCCGAACTCCTTGCGGATCGCCTGCACGTCGAGCACGACCTCGCCAGCCTTCGGTCGTTCGCGCTGCGGCAACGGCTCGACCGGACGGACCGGTCGCAGCGCGGCTTCGGTGACCGCGATGGAGCCGAGGTCCTCGAGCCCGTCCACCCGCGTCCGTCCATCGCGGCGAAACCAGCCGGTGATGATCGGCCACAGCCCGGTGGGCGCGCGCTGCAGCAGGAACACGAGCAGCACGCCGAAGACGATGATCTCGAAGTTCCCGTTGCTGCCGAGCAGCCGCGGCAGCCAGTTCTGCAACTGGTCCCGCGCGAGGACGACGACACCCGCCCCGAGCAGCGCGCCCCACACGTGCGCCGCGCCGCCGACCACGGTCATGAACAGGTACTCGATGCCCGCGTTGGCGCCGAACGGCGTCGGATTGATGGAGCGCTGCAGGTGCGCGTAGAGCCAGCCCGACATCGACGCGAGCAGCGCCGCGTAAACGAAGACGACGATCTTCACGCGCGTCGTGTTGACGCCGAACGACTCGGCCATCCCCGCGCCGCCGCGCAACGCACGGATCGCGCGTCCCGGCCGCGAGTCGAGCAGCGCCTGGACCGCGAGCACGCTCGCGACGACGAACAGCCAGATCAGGAAGTAGATGTCGCGGCCGCGTTCGAGCGACCAGCCGAACAGCGTGATCGGCGGCAGGCCGTTGAGCCCGTCGTACTTGCCGAGGAATTCCATGTTGCCGAACAGGAAGTAGAAGCTGATGCCCCACGCGATCGTGCCGAGCGGCAGGTAGTGACCCGACAGCCGCAGCGTGACGAGGCCGATGACGAGCGCGATCAGGCCGGTGACGACGAGGCCCGTCGGCAGCGTCAGCCAGGGCGACCAGTGATAGGCCGTGGTCAGCCAGCCGGTGGTGTACGCGCCGATGCCGACGAAGGCCGCCTGCCCGAACGACGTCAGGCCGCCGACGCCGGTCAGCAGCACGAGGCCGAGGACGACCAGGCTCGACAGGCCGATGTAGTTCATCAGCGTGATCCAGAACTCGGGCGTGCCCGGCACCAGCGGCAAGGCGACGAGGACGAGCAGCGCGATCGCGAACGCGATGCGTCCCGCAGTGAATGATCGCGAGGTCATTCTTCCTCCTCGACATGCCGGCTCGTCATCGAACGCAGCAGCAGCACGGGGATGATCAGCGTGAACACGATGACTTCCTTGTACGCGCTGGCCCAGAACGACGAGAACGATTCGAGCAGGCCGACCAGGATCGCGCCGCCGGCCGCGATGGGGTAGCTCGCGAGACCACCGATGATGGCCGCGACGAAACCCTTCAGGCCGATCAGGAAACCCGAGTCGTAGTAGATCGTCGTGATCGGCGCGATCAGCATGCCGGAGAAGCAGCCGATCAGCGCGGCCACCGCGAACGTGATGCGGCCGCTCATCACCGTGCTGATGCCCATCAGCCGCGCGCCGCGGCGGTTGACCGCGGTCGCGCGCAGCGCCTTGCCGTACAGCGTGAACTCGAAGAACAACCAGAGCGCGACGATCAGCGCGACGCTGGTGCCGACGACGACGACGCTCTGCGCCGCGATGGTCTGCGAACCGAGTGTCAGGGAGCCGTCGGCGAAAGCCGGTGTCCGCGACCCCTCGGCGCCGAAGAACACGAGCCCGAGGCCGGTCATCGCGAGGTGCACGCCGACCGACACGATCAGCAGCACCAGCACCGAAGCCTCGGCGACTGGCTGGTATGCGATGCGGTAGAGGATCGGGCCGAACGGAACGACCAGCGCGAGCGTCAGCAGCACGTTGACGGCCAGCGGCAGTCCGTGGCCCGCGGCATACCGCGCGATGCCGTAGAACACGACCGGGACGATCAGGAACGCCAGCGTCGAGCGCAACAGGGGCCGCGCATTGCGCAGCTTGACCGCCACCGCGACGTCCATCAGCCATGCGACCGCGCCGGCCACGACCAGCAGCGACGCGGTGCCCGGCGTCTTGCCGCTGACGAAGCCTGCGAGCGTCAGCGCGCCGTACGTGACGAACTCGCCTTGTGGAATGAAGATCGCCCGCGTCACCGCGAAGACCAGGACGAGCGCGATCGCGAGCAGCGCATAGATGGCGCCGTTCGTGATGCCGTCCTGGGCGAGGATCAGCGCGATCGAAAGGTCCATGCCTTGTTCTATTTCCTCGTCGTCCCCGCGAAGGCGAGGACCCAGTGTCGTGAACGGTCGTCGCGGTTCAGATGCATGGCATGAGATATCCAAAGCAGCGACCGCGAACGACGCTGGATCCCCGCCTTCGCGGGGATGACGTGAGGCGGAGCCTCACGTCACTTCAACAGCACCCACTGATTGTTCTGGATCGTAACCATCACGCGGCCGCGCTGGTCGAGGCCCGCATGATCGGTTTTCGACATCGTGAAGATGCCGTGCGTCGCCGGCACGTTGGACAGCCCTTCGAGCGCGTCGCGCAGCGCCTTGCGGAACGCCGGCGTTCCCGGCTGCGCGGTCTTCAGCGCGTCGGGGATCGCCTTCTGCAGCAACAGGCCGGCGTCGTAGAGATGCGCACCGAACGTCGCGACCGACCCGACGCCGTAGGCCGCTTCGTAGTCCTTCACGTAGGTCAGCGCCGGCGCCTTCGACGCGTTCGAATCCGGCAGTTGCGCGGCGACCAGGATCGGACCGGCGGGCAGGATCGTACCGTTGCAGTCGGCGCCGCAGACGCGCAGGAAGTCGGCGTTGGCGACGCCGTGGGTCTGGTAGTACTTGCCTTTGTACCCGCGTTCCTTCAGCGCCTTCTGGGGCAGCGCCGCCGGCGTGCCGGAGCCCGCGATCAGCACCGCGTCGGGGTTGGCGGCGACGAGCTTCAGGACCTGACCGGTGACGCTCGTGTCGGCGCGCGCGAAGCTCTCGTTGGCGACGATCCTGATGCCCTTGGCGTCGGCCGCCTTCGAGAATTCGGTGTACCAGCCCTGGCCGTACGCATCCGTGAAGCCGATGAAGCCGACCGTCCGGACGCCGTTGGCGGCCATGTGATCCGCGATGGCCGATGCCATGAGCGCGTCGTTCTGCGGCGTCTTGAAGACCCACGCGTGCTTGGCATCCATCGGCTCGACGATCTTGGCGCTCGCGGCCATGCTGATCATCGGGACCTGCAGTTCGGCGGCCACGTCGACCATCGCCAGCGAGTTGGGCGTGACCGACGAACCGAGGACGACGTCGACGTCGTCCTCGGTGATCAGCTTGCGCATGTTCTTGATCCCGGTCGTCACGTCCGACGCGTCGTCGAGCACGATGTAGTCGACGCTCTTGCCGCCGATGGTCTTCGGCAGCAACGCGACCGAATTCTTCTGCGGGATGCCGAGCGACGCGGCAGGACCGGTCGCCGACAGCGTGATGCCGACCTTGATCTGGGCCTCGGCCGGCGACGGCACGACGGCGACGGTCGCCGCCAGGATCGTCCATGCCGCGATCGCGGCCGCGCGGGTGCGCTCGATGATGTTCATCATGTGCTCCTCGTATGGGAATGGATCGGCGGCGCTACGCTTCTGGTGATTCGCGAGGTGGACCTGAATCCATCGCACGCGACGAGGCGGCCGCTCATTTACCGGACGCCGAGGATAATCCAAGTCGGCCGCGCCGCCGTAGCGGGAAAACCCTGTGCGCCGCTTGGCTATGATGCGACATCACGCACCATCGGCAAGCAGCCATCGGTCTCCCAACATGCCGCTTTCCCTTCATTCGCGCGAGCCCGGGCATCGTCCGCGTCGCGTGCTCGCGGCGGGCGCCTGCCTGACGCTGTGCCTGCTCGCCATGGGCTGGACCTCCCCGGCATGCGCCTGGAGTGCGCGCGCGCACACGATGGTCGGCGACATCGCCAGCGCGCTGCTGACGCCCGACGCGACGCTCGCGGTCGACGACCTGCTGCGCGACGATCTGGGCGTGGACGGCAAGCCGTCCGGCTACTCCACGCTCGGACAGGTCGCGAACTGGCCCGACCTGTACCGCGCGACCGCGGCCGGCAAGCCGAGCGGTGTCTATCACTTCGACGACATCCCGATCTGCGGCACGCCCGACCGGGTGACGTACTGCCGCGACGGTCAATGCGGCACGGCGTGGATCGCGAAGCAGATCACGGTGCTGAAGGACGCCTCGCAGCCACCGCGGGCGCGCAACGAGGCCTTGAAGTGGATCGCCCACCTGGTCGGCGACCTGCACCAGCCGCTGCATGCATCCGACGACGACGACCAGGGCGGCAACACCGTCAAGACCACGTTCCTGGGCAAGGCCGCGGACGACCCGGTCGATGGCCGGACGTCCTATCCGTACAACCTGCACACCGCGTGGGACCGGCTGATCCCGTACCGCGCTTTCGATCGCGCGGGAGGACTCGAGCGTTTCCTCGCGGACATGCCGTCGGCCGCCACGATCGCCGACTGGGAGGTCGGCACGATCGATCAGTGGACGATGGAGAGTCACGAACTCGCGGTCGATTACGTCTATCCCGCGATGCCGACCGCGTTCACCTGTGGCACGGCCATCACCGGCGTCGTGCCGCTCGACGCGCGTTACGACCAGATGGGCGAGATCATCGCCACGCAGCAGATCCGCAAGGCGGGGGTCCGTCTGGCCAAGGTCCTGAACGACATCTTCCGCACACCCTGAGGTCGCGCGGGTCGCTGCACGCATCGATCGTCTGCAACTTGCGGAGCGCGCGCGAGTCACTCACCATCGCGTCCCGTTTCGAGGTCGCATCCAAGGCTTGACCGCAGATGGCGTTACGCATCGAAGACTACGCACTGATCGGCGACTGCGAGACCGCGGCACTGGTCGGGCGCGACGGCAGCATCGACTGGATGTGCGCGCCGCGCTTCGACTCGTCGGCCTTCTTCGCGGCGCTGCTGGGCGATGCCGACAACGGCCGCTGGAAGATCGCGCCGCGACCGCTCGACGGACAGCCGGACGCGACGACGACTCGCGCGTACAACGACCACACGCTGATCCTCGAGACGACGTTCGAGACCCGGACCGGCAAGGTCGTCGTCATCGACTTCATGCCGCCGCGGCCCGACGACGCGCTCTACGTCGTGCGCATCGTCGCGGGTCTCGAAGGCACGGTCGCGATGCGCAGCGAACTGGCCATCCGCTTCAACTACGGCACCACGACCCCGTGGGTCGTTCAGCTGAGCGACGGCAGCAACGGCGTACGCGCCATCGCCGGTCCCGACATGCTGGTGTTGCGCACGCCGGTCGAGTTGCACGGCGAGGACATGAGGACCGTCTCGACGTTCGACGTCGCGAAGGGCGAGCGGCTCGCGTTCGTGCTGTCGCACGCCGCGTCGCACCTGCCGCTGACGCCACCGCTCGACGCTGAGGAGGCATTGAAGGACACGATCGATTTCTGGAAACGATGGGGCAGGAACGCCGTCGACGCCGGCATCTATCAGGACATCGTGCTGCGTTCGCTGATGGTCCTGAAGGCACTGACCTACGGCCCGACCGGCGGCGTCGTCGCGGCGCCGACGACGTCGTTGCCCGAGCGGATCGGCGGTGGTCGCAACTGGGACTATCGCTACTGCTGGCTGCGCGACGCGTCGCTCACGTTGTTCGCATTGATGAACGCGGGTTATTACGACGAAGCCCGCGCGTGGCGGATGTGGCTCGAACGCGCGGTCGCCGGCGACGCGTCGCAACTGCGCATCATGTACGGCCTCGCGGGCGAGCAGCGGCTCGAAGAGTGGGAGCTCGATCATCTCGCAGGCTACGAGGCGTCGAAGCCGGTGCGGGTCGGCAATGCCGCCTCCAACCAGTTGCAGCTCGACGTCTACGGCCAGTTGATGGGCGCGCTCCATTACGCGCGGCTCGGCGGCCTCGACGACGACGAAGCCATCTGGCCTTTCCAGCTCCGGATCCTCGAACACCTCGAGACCATCTGGCAGCAGCCCGACCGGAGCATCTGGGAGACGCGCGGTGACGCGAAGCAGTTCACGTTCTCGAAGATCATGGTGTGGGCCGCGTTCGACCGCGCGGTGAAATCGGTCGAGAAGTTCGGGCTCGACGGGCCGGTCGACCGCTGGCGTGCGCTGTGCGTGCAGGTCCACGAGCAGGTCTGCAGCCAGGGTTTCGACGTCGGGCGCAACGCGTTCATGCAGAGCTACGGTTCGAAGTCGCTCGACGCCAGCCTGTTGCTGATCCCGATGTGCGGCTTCCTGCCGGCCCACGATCCACGGATGCTCGGCACCGTCGCAGCGATCCAGCGCGAGCTGCTCGTCGACGGGTTCGTGTTGCGCTATGCCGAGTCGGCGGTGGACGGCCTGCCTCCGGGCGAAGGCGTGTTCCTCGCGTGCAGCTTCTGGCTCGTCGACAACCTGCGGATGCAGGGTCGGATGGACGAGGCCACCGCGCTGTTCGAACGCCTGCTGGCGGTCGCCAACGACGTCGGCCTGCTCGCCGAGGAATACGACCCGGTCGCCCGCCGCCAGCTCGGCAATTTCCCGCAGGCGTTCTCCCACGTGTCGCTGATCAACTCGGCGCTCGGCCTGACGCGCGCCGCCTGCATGGCGGCGGACGCGCAGGCCGACGCGGTCGACACGTTGAAGAAAGCCGCATGATTGCGCTTCGCGGTGCGCGCGGTTCGACCGGACGCGTCGGCGTCGCCAACAACCTGACAAGGAGTCTTCGATGCAACTGGGCATAGTGGGACTCGGACGGATGGGCGGCAACATCGCTCGTCGACTGACCGGGAAGGGACACGATTGCGTGGTGTTCGATCGCGACACGGCCGCCGTCGACAAGCTCGCCGCGGAAGGGTCGGGCAAATCCGTGACGGGCGCTGCGGACCTGCAGGACTTCGTGGCGAAGCTCACGATGCCGCGGGCCATCTGGATCATGTTGCCGGCCGGCAAGATCACCGAGGACACCATCGCGACGCTGAAGCCGATGCTCGCGGCCGACGACATCCTGATCGACGGCGGCAACTCGTTCTACAAGGACGACATCCGGCGTGCCGGCGAACTCGAGAAGGACGGCATCCACTACATCGACATCGGCACGTCGGGCGGCGTGTGGGGACGCGAACGGGGCTATTGCATGATGATCGGAGGCGTCAAGGCCGCGGTCGATCGCATCGATCCGATCCTCGCGTCGCTCGCGCCCGGCGAGGGCACCATCGACAAGACGCCCAAGCGCGACGGCCGCGGCGACCTCGACGCGCGCGCCGAACAGGGCTACCTGCATTGCGGTCCGGTCGGCGCCGGCCACTTCGTCAAGATGATCCACAACGGCATCGAATACGGGCTGATGCAGGCCTACGCCGAAGGCTTCGACATCCTCGCCAACAAGAACTTCGTCAAGCTGCCCGAGGCCGAGCGCTACGACCTCAACATCGCCGACATCGCGGAAGTCTGGCGGCGCGGCAGCGTGGTGGCGTCGTGGCTGCTCGACCTGACGTCGATCGCGCTGACCGAGGACGCCACGCTGTCGGCCTTCAGCGGCGAGGTCGCGGACTCCGGCGAAGGCCGCTGGACGCTCGACGCGGCGATCGAGGAAGAGGTGCCGGTCAACGTGCTGTCGGCATCGCTGTACGCGCGCTTTCGCTCGCGCCGCGATCACACGGTGGCCGACAAGCTGCTGTCGGCCATGCGCAACCAGTTTGGCGGGCACGTCGAAGGAAAGATCAAGTGACGAGGGTGACACTTTGACTGCGAAGACGAACCTGCGGCGTCGCCACACCGATCCGCCGGCCGCGCTGATTGACCAGATCGACGCGCCGCCGGCGCCGCCGTGCACGCTGGTCATCTTCGGCGCGTCGGGCGATCTGACGCATCGCCTCCTGATGCCGGCGCTGTACAACCTCGCGCGCGCGGGCTCGCTCGATCCGAACTTCCGCGTCATCGGCGTCTCGCGCAGCCCGATGACCGACGAGCAGTTCCGCACGGACCTCACGACGGCCATCCAGAAGCGCTTCGCGGACGCCGGCGGTGAGTTCGATGCCAAAGCCGACGGGGCGACCGTGGACAAGGGCAAGTGGGCGTTCCTGCGCGATCGCATCCACTACCTGCAGGCCGATCTCGGCGACGAGGCCTCGTACGTCGACCTCGGTCACATGATCGCGTCGCTCAATGCCGGCAAGGCCACGTCCGCGGCGGGCGACAGGGCCAGTCAGGCATCGATCGGCAACGTGATCTTCTATCTCGCGGTGGCCGCATCGCTGTTCGAGCCCACCATCCAGCAGCTCGCGTCGTCGCAACTGCTGAAGCAGTCGCGTGCCGGGTGGCGTCGCCTGATCATCGAGAAGCCGTTCGGTCACGACCTCGCATCGGCCAAGCATCTCGACAAGACGCTGCTCAAGGTCCTGCACGAGGACCAGGTCTTTCGCATCGATCACTTCCTCGGCAAGGAGACGGTGCAGAACATCATGGTGCTGCGCTTCGCCAACGGCATCTTCGAGCCGCTGTGGAATCGCCAGCACATCGATCACGTGCAGATCACGGCGAGCGAGACGGTCGGTGTCGAAGGCCGTGGCTCGTTCTACGACGCCACCGGCGCGCTGCGCGACATGGTGCCCAACCACATGTTCCAGCTGCTGGCGATGTGCGCGATGGAGGCGCCCAACTCGTTCTCCGCCGACGCGGTGCGCAGCGAGAAGGCCAAGGTGATCCAGGCCATCCGCGCGCTGCCACCGCGCGAGGCCGCGGACAACACGGTGCGCGGTCGTTATACGAGCGGCTCGGTGCTGGGCAAGCACGTCAAGAGCTACCGCGACGAGCCCGACGTCAAGCGCGACTCGACGACCGAGACCTACGTCGCGATGAAGCTCGCGATCGACAACTGGCGCTGGGCTGGCGTGCCGTTCTACGTGCGAACCGGCAAGGCGCTGGCGTCGCGTCGCACCGAGATCGCGATCAAGTTCAAACAGGTCCCGTACGCGCTGTTCCGCGACCTGCCGCAGGCCACGCTGCCGTCGAACGAGCTGATCCTGCACGTGCAGCCCGACGAAGGCGTGTCGATGAATTTCCAGGCGAAGGTGCCGGGCCAGCAGCTCGCGATCTCGGGCGTGAAGATGAACTTCCAGTACAGCGACTACTTCCAGGCCGAGCCCAACACCGGCTACGAGACGCTGATCTACGACTGCATGACCGGCGACGCCACGCTGTTCCAGCGCGCCGACAACATCGAAGGCGGCTGGGCCGCGGTGCAGCCGATCCTGGACGCCTGGGGCAAGGGCTACGGACCGATGACCGACTACAAGGCGGGCAGCAACGGGCCGACGGCGGCGGATGATCTGCTGGCGCGGGACGGACGGCGGTGGCGGGATCTGGGGTGAGGATAGAAACGACGCTATTCAATCTTGTCGCCGGGACGACGAATAGACATGCATCGCATTTTCGTAAAGAGTCTTTACTCCAACGTGGTCAGCGATCATGACTGAGCAGGTCACGTCCATCCGCTTCCTCGTCTCCGACGTCGACGGCACGCTCGTCGATCCGAACAAGGACGTGACCCCCGCCGCGCGCGACGCCGTTCAGGCGCTGCGTGATGCTCACGTCGGCTTCGCGTTCGTCAGCGCTCGGCCGCCGCGCGGCCTCGCCTACGTGGCCGACGCATTGCAGGTCGCGGCCCACGCCGGCGACGGACCCGCCGCGGCCGCTTTCAACGGCGGCGCCCTGCTCGACGCTCACCTGAAGCCGATCGCCTTCACGCCGCTGGCCGAAGACGACGCCCGCATCGCGATCGACGTCTTCGCGACGATGAAGGTCGACACCTGGGTCTTCACGCTGACCGAATGGCTGCTGGTCGATCCCGCCGGCCACTACGTCGCCCATGAGCGTCACACGGTCGGCTTCGATCATCGTCAGGTGGCCGACTTCGCCGGCCTCGGCCACGACGTGATGGGCGGCATCGGCAAGATCGTCGGCAGCAGCACCGACCCCGACCTGCTGGAGCGCGCGTCGAAGACGCTGGCCGATCGCCTGTCGCCGCGGGGCAAGGCATCGCTGTCGCAGTCCTACTACCTCGACGTCACGCATGCCGACGCCAACAAGGGCGCGGCGCTGCGTGCGATCGCCGACCACGCCGGCCTGACGCTCGAACAGATGGCCGCCATCGGCGACATGCGCAACGACCTCGCGATGCTCGAGATCGCCGGCTTGTCGATCGCGATGGGCAACGCGCCGGACGACGTCAGGTCCAAGGCCGACGAAGTCACCGACAGCAACCGCGACGAGGGCTTCGCCAACGCCGTGCATCGGCTGGTGTTGCCGCGCGTCGCACGGGAGACCAACATGAGCGACACGACCCCCACGTTGCAATCCAGCCGTCGACGCGCCGTCGAGGTCGTCCCTGACGCCGCATCGCTCGCGGCCCGCGCGACCGAATGGCTGATCGAGCAGATCAGGCATGCCGTCGAGCATCGCGGCCGCGCGGTCATCGCGTTGTCCGGCGGCTCGACGCCGCGCGCCGTGTTCGAGCTGCTGGCCGGGCCGCCCTGGCGCGACCGTGTCGCGTGGGACAAGGTCGATCTGTTCTGGGGCGACGAGCGCTTCGTCGCCGCCGACGACGAAGCGAGCAATGCGCGAATGACGCACGTCGCGCTGCTCGACCACGTCGACGTCCCGGCCGCGCATCTGTACCCGATCCCGAGCGACGGCGGCGGCGACCCGGACGTCGACGCGACATTTGCGCGCGCAGAGGACGCCGCCGCGCTCCATGCGACATCGATGCACGCGTTCTACGGCGGTGACAAGCTGAACGACGATCGCCCTTTCTTCGACGTCGTGATGCTGGGTCTGGGCGAGGACGGCCACACGGCGTCGCTGTTCCCCGGCACGCCGGCGCTGGACGAACGCAGCGCATGGGTCGTCGCGGTGAAGACCGACAACGCGACCGCGCCGGTACGCATCACGATGACCTATCCGATCCTCGAGTCGACGCATGCCACGCTGTTCCTCGTCGCGGGTGAAGGAAAGCGCGCGATGGCGAAGCGCGTGCTCGACGGCGACGAGACCCTGCCAGCGGGACGCATGAAGCCGATCGGCGGGATGCTGTGGTTGATGGACAAGAAGGCTGCCGGGGCAGCCTGAACGCGCGGCCGAAAGCCGGCTAACCCGGGTCGCGCACGTTGTCGACCTTGTCGAACTCGACGTTGAACAGCTTGCCGTCGATGCGCTGCACCCGTCGCAGATAGACGGTCTGGACGATGTCGCGGGTCGTCGCATCGATCGTCACCTGGCCCCGCGGGCTGGTCCAGGTCTGGCCCTTCATCGCGGCCACCAGCGCCTCGCCGTCGGTCGCGCCGCCGGTCTTCTTCAGCGCGGTGTAGATCAGTTGCATGCCGTCGTAGCCCCCCACGGCATGGAAGTTGGGACGCATCCCGGCGTTGGCCTTCATGAAGGCATCGACGAACGCCTTGTTCTCGGGCGAATCGTGGGCCGCCGAATAGTGATGCGAGCTGACGATGCCGAGAGCGGCCGGTCCGATCGCCTCGATCAGGTCGTCGTCGAGAACGTCGCCGGTACAGATCAGCCGGATGCCCGCGTCCTTCAATCCGCGATCGACGAACTGCTTGAGGACCGCAGTGCCTTCTCCGGACGGCACGAACACGAACAGCGCATCGGGCTTCGCGTCCTTCGCGCGCTGCAGGAAAGGCGCGTAGTCGGGATTGCGCAGCGGGGTGCGGATGGACTCGACGACCACGCCGCCGGCCGCGCCGAAGCGCTTCACGAACGTCTTCTCGGCGTCGAGGCCCGGACCGTAATCCGCGACCAGCGTGACGACGCGCTTGACGCCGTTGGGTCCGACCTCACTTCTCGCGGCCCAGTCGGCCAGCGGTTGCGTCACCTGCGACAACGTGAAGCCGGTCCGCACGATGAAAGGCGACTTCTGCGGGACGACCGACGTGGCGGCGCCCATCACGACCATCGGCACGCGCGCCTCGGTCGCGACCGGTGCCGCCGCGAACGCGAGCGGCGTCAGGCCGAAGCCGGCCAGCACGGCGACATGGTCCTGGACCACCATCTCCTGCGCGAGGCGCTTCGTGACCTCGGGCGCGACGCCGGTGTCGTCGCGCAGGACGATCTCCACCTTGCGACCCGCGACCGTATCGCCGTTGCGGGCGATGAAGAGCCGGATCGCCGCGGCGATCTGCCGACCGGTCGACTCGAACGGTCCGGACATCGGCAG
>CAZZWS010000105.1:12140-13546 GCA_964657795.1 Beijerinckiaceae bacterium | reverse complement strand
ACGACCAGCAGCGTGCCGCAGTACTCGATCAGCAGGGCCACGCCGACCGACAGGTGCTCGACGGCGTTGAAGAAGAACAGCTGCGGGACGGCCACCGCGGTGACCCCGTAGGTGACGACCGTGCGCCACTGCCGACGCAGCACCGACCAGCGCCCCCGCAGCGCCCGGACGGCCGGCACGGACAGGATGACGGCGGTCGACGATTATAATTCACCACCCTCCACATCCAGGCCCGTCGAACACCCGGGCGCCCCCGTGAAGCTCCACGCCACCGTCGTTCCGCAATCCAACACGTTCAACGCCTACGGCGACGGCTACGTCGAGGTCAACGGCGTGCGTCGCGAGCGGAGCATCGTCGTGATGCCGGACCGACCGGTGCTCGACTGGCCAGTCGGCGCGCAGGTCGACCCGTTCGCGTCGTTGACCGCGGACAGCTTCCGCTTCGTGCTCGATCTCGATCCCGAACTCGTGGTGTTCGGCAGTGGTCCGTTGCTGCGCTTCCCGCATCCGCGGCTGCTCGCACCATTGATCGATCGCGGCATCGGCGTCGAGACGATGGACATGCACGCAGCCTGCCGGACCTACAACATCCTGATGGCCGAGGGCCGTCGCGTCGCGGCGGCCATCCTCGTTGCCGTCGATACCGCATCGGCATCGGCTTGATGCGTCCGGCGGTCGACGAGACCACTTCCGATCGGCTCGCCGCACGGTCGCTCACCAGACCCCGGACACTGCTGGCATTGCTGCTGTTGCTGATCATCGTCTGGTTCGGCGGCCTCGGCTATCGCAAGCTCATCAAGCCCGACGAGGGCCGCTACGCCGAGATCCCGCGCGAGATGGTGGCCAGCGGCGACTGGTTGACGCCGCGTCTCAACGGCCTCAAGTATTTCGAGAAGCCCCCGCTGCAGTACTGGACGACCGCCGCGGCCTACGAGGCCTTCGGCATCCACGAATGGACGTCGCGGCTGTGGACCGCGACGACCGGCTTCCTCGGCGTGCTGCTCGTGGGCTTCACCGCCACGCGCCTGCACGACCGGCGCACCGGCCTGATCGCCGCGACGGTGCTGGCGAGCAGCCTCGCGTACGTGCTGCTCGCGCACTTCAACACGCTCGACATGGGCCTCACGTTCTTCCTGACGACGACCGTGTGCGCGGTGCTGCTCGCGCGTCAGGCACGGGTCGGCACGAAGCAGAGCGACGTTCACTGCGGCGGTGGTTCGTCGCAGGCCGACGTCGACGTGCAGGCATCGCGTCGCTGGATGCTCGTGGCCTGGGCCGCGATGGCATCGGGAACGCTGTCCAAGGGCCCGGTCGCGGTCGTGTTGGCCGGCGGCGGGCTGATCGTCTATCTCGCGCTGTCGCGCGACTGGAAGCTGCTGTCGCAACTCGGGTTCGTGCGCGGCCTC
>CAZZWS010000105.1:0-12130 GCA_964657795.1 Beijerinckiaceae bacterium | reverse complement strand
GTCGTCGCGGGTCCGTGGTTCGTCGCGGTATCGCGCGCCAACCCGTCGTTCGCGCACTTCTTCTTCGTCCACGAACACGTCGAGCGCTTCCTGACGACCGAACATCGACGCACGGGACCGCTGTGGTACTTCGTGCCGATCGTGCTGATCGGCGCACTGCCGTGGCTGTCGTTCGTGCCGAAAGCGCTGCTCGAAGGATGGCGGGCACCGGGCAGGCAGGGCTTCGCGCCGCAGCGCCTGCTGATCGGCTATGCCGCGATCGTCTTCGTCTTCTTCAGCCTGTCGGGCTCGAAGCTGCCGTCCTACGTGTTGCCGATGTTCCCCGCGCTCGCGCTGCTGGTCGCGCCGTCGCTCGCGCGGATCGACGGGGACGGGTTGCGCAGACATCTGCTCTTCGTCGCGGCCATCGCCATCGCCGTCACGATCGCGTTCGGCCTCGTGCCGCTCGACAGCGCCGAGAGCCCCGACGCGATCCACCGCTTCCGGATCGCGGCCGGCATCGCGATGCTGCCGTGGCTGATCGGCCTGGCGGTCGCGATCTTCTTCGCGAGGCGTGCACGCGTCCTCGCGGCGATCGTCGCATCGGGTCTCGCGGCGTTGTTCGGCTGGAGCGCGTTGCTGATCGCGCACGAGACGCTGGGCCGCGGCATGTCGACCTACCACCTCGCCCGCGACATGCGTCCGTTCGTCACGGCCGACACGCCGATCTACAGCATCGGCACGTTCGAGCACACGCTCGACTTCTACCTGCAGCGCACGGTCACGCTGGTCGCGTTCCGCGACGAACTCGACTTCGGGCTGAACGAGGAGCCCGAGCGCGGCATCCCGTCGCTGGCCGCGTTCATCGTGCGCTGGAACGCGGACCGCGCGCCGCTCGCGATCATGGCGCAGGACGTTTTCGATACACTCTCCGCCGCACGATTGCCGATGCGGATCGTCGCGCGCGACGGGCGTCGCATCGTGGTCGGCAAGCCCTGAGTCGAGACCGTCGCCTTGTCACGCGACGACCGACCATCCCCACCGCCAACCGCCCCACGTCGCTTTCATCATGAACCCGGCCAGCCTTGCCCTGATCCTGACGGGCGTCTTCCTCAACGCCTGCGCGCAACTTCTGCTGAAAGCCGGCGTCAACAACGTGACGGGTGCGGTCGGCCAGTTCGCGTTCTCGCTGGAGAACCTGATTCCGATCGGCTGGCGTCTCGCGACGCAGTTGCCGATCATCGGCGGCCTGTCTTGCTACGTGATCAGCGTGGTCGTGTGGATCCTCGGACTGTCGCGCGTCGACGTGTCGATCGCGTATCCGCTGCTGTCGGTCGGCTACGTGCTCAACGCCGCCGCGGCGTGGTGGCTGTTCGGCGAGGCGATGACCCCGATGCGCATCGTCGGCATCGGCGTCATCATCGTCGGCGTGGTCATCCTCACGCGCAGCGCCTGATCCGGTTGATCGACAACGAGTTCAAGACGATGAGTGCCATCCCTGAAGCCGTGCCTTCCAAGTCAGCGTACCTCCCGTTCACGAAACCGACCATCGACGAAGCCACGATCGCCGGCGTCGCCGAAGTGCTGCGCTCCGGATGGATCACGTCGGGGCCCAACGTGAAGCGGTTCGAGGCCGCGCTGTCGGCGCATTGCGGCGGGCGACCGGTGCGCGCGTTCAACTCGGGCACCTGCACGATGGAGATCGCACTACGGATCGCTGAAGTCGGAGGCAATCCGGACGACGAGGTCATCACGACGCCGCTGACCTGGGTGTCGACGGCCAACATCGTGCTCGGCGTCGGCGCGCGGCCGGTGTTCGCGGACATCGATCCGGTGACCCGCAACATCGACCTCGACCGGCTCGAAGCCACGATCAGCGCCAAGACGCGAGCCATCATCCCGGTCGACCTCACGGGCCTGCCGGTCGATCGCACGCGGCTGTACGACATCGCCGGCCGGCACAAGCTGCGCATCGTCGAGGACGCGGCGCAGAGCTTCGGCAGCAACTGGGACGGCAAGACGATCGGCAGCACCGGCGACTTCGTCTCGTTCAGCTTCCACGCCAACAAGAACATCACGACGATCGAAGGCGGCGCGCTCGTCATGAACGACGAAGGCGAAGCACGGCTCGCCGAACAGTACCGGCTGCAGGGCGTGGTCCGTTCGGGCCACGACGGCATGGACGTCGAGCGGGTCGGCGGCAAGTACAACCTGACCGACGTGGCCGCACGCGTGGGGCTCGGCCAGTTGCCGCATCTGGAAGCGTTCACGGCGAAGCGTCGCGCGCTCGCGAAGCACTACTTCCGTTGCTTCGATCCGGCATTTCTAGCGGACATCGATTGCCGCCTGCCGCTGCCCGACTTCGCCCAGAGCAACTGGCACATGTTCCAGGTGATCCTGCCCGAAGCCCGTCTCGCGAAGCGCGGCATGAAGAGGGCTGACGTGATGACCGCGCTCGACGCGCGCGGCATCGGCACCGGCGTCCATTACCCGTGCCTGCATCTGTTCTCGCTGTATCGGCGCCTCGGGTGGAAGGACGGAGACTTCCCGCACGCCGAATACGCGGGCCGCAACACGCTGACGCTGCCGCTGTTCCCGACGATGACCGAGGCCGACGTCGAACGCGTCGTCGAGGAGCTCGAGGCGGTGCTGCGTGGCTGATGTCATGACCACCGAAGCCGATCGGCTGTTCACGGCCTCTTCGCCGATCGACACGAGCCCGCCGACGATCGACGTGTCGGTGGTCGTGCCGGTCTACAACGAAGAAGCGGGCCTGCATCAGCTGTTCGCGCGGCTCTACGCGTCGATGGACGCGATCGCCCTCCAGCGCGGCATCCGCTACGAGATCGTCTTCGTCAACGACGGCAGTCGCGACCGTTCGGCCGCGATCCTCTCCGACCAGTTCCGCGCGCGACCGGACGTCACGCGGGTCGTGCTGTTCAACGCCAACTACGGCCAGCACGCGGCGATCATGGCGGGCTTCCAGCACACGCGCGGCGCGGCCATCGTCACGCTCGACGCGGACCTGCAGAATCCGCCCGAGGAGATCGGCAAGCTGCTCGACGCGATGGCCACCGGGCACGACTACGTCGGGACCGTACGTCGCGACCGCCAGGATTCGGCGTGGCGCAAGACCGCGTCGCGCGCGATGAACCGCATCCGCGAACGCATCACGCACATCACGATGACGGACCAGGGCTGCATGCTGCGCGCCTACGACCGCCGCATCGTCGAGACCATCAACGCCTGCCGCGAGAGCAACACGTTCATCCCGGCACTGGCCTACACGTTCGCCAACAACCCGGTCGAGATCGAGGTCGGCCATGCCGAGCGCGCGGCCGGCGAATCGAAGTATTCGCTGTACGCGCTGATCCGCCTGAACTTCGATCTCGTCACCGGCTTCTCGGTGTTGCCGCTGCAGGTGTTCTCGCTGTTCGGCGCGGTGCTCGCCGTCGCGTCGGCGCTGCTGGTCGTCGTGCTGGCGCTGCGCCGCATCTTCTTCGGGCCGGAAGCCGAGGGCCTGTTCACGCTGTTCGGCATCGCGTTCTTCCTGATCGGCGTGACGCTGCTCGGCATCGGCCTGCTCGGTGAATACGTCGGCCGCATCTACGAGGAGGTCCGCGCGCGGCCGAGATGGATCGTGCAGGGCGTGCTGGAGAAGACCGTCGACGTAGAGGACGGGGCTTGATGCCGGCGCGGATCGTGTCGCGCGCGGACCGATGACGAGCAGGACGGCCGTTGTCTTCGCGTACCACGACGTCGGCGTGCGCTGTCTGCTGACGCTGCTCGCGCGCGGCGTCGAAGTGAAGCTCGTCGTCACGCATCGCGACAACCCGAGCGAGAACATCTGGTTCGACAGCGTCTACGACACAGCCGTCGAGCACGGGGTCAACGTGATCTACGCAGAGGATTTCGATCCTGTCCTGTTGCGAGCCGAAGTCCGAATCATCGCGCCCGACCTGATCTTCTCGTTCTACTTCCGCGACATGTTGGCGGTCGATTTGCTGGCGGCCGCGAAACAGGGCGCGTACAACATGCACGGCTCGCTGCTGCCGAAGTATCGTGGCCGCGTGCCGATCAACTGGGCCATCATTCACGGCGAGACCGAGACCGGCGCGACGCTGCACGAGATGGTCGCGAAGCCCGATGCGGGCGCGATCATCGGGCAGACGCCGGTGCCGATCCTGCCGGACGACACGGCGCGTGAGGTCTTCGCCAAGGTCGTCGTCGCGGCCGAGCAGACGTTGTGGCGCGTGCTGCCCGACCTCATGGACGGCACACCGTTCCGCATGGACAACGACCTCGCGCAGGGATCCTATTTCGGTGGACGCAAGGCGGCGGATGGACGGATCGACTGGTCATCGAGCGCCAGGGCCGTCCACGACCTCATCCGCGCAGTCGCCCCGCCCTATCCCGGCGCGACGACCCTCGTCGACGACCACCCGGTGACGATCGAACGCTCACGGCTGGTCGATCGCCCGGGTGAGCCCCGCGCGCCCGCCAAGCCATCCTTGACTGTCGACGACGGGCGATGCACCGCGCATTGCGCGGATGGTTCGTCGCTCCGCATCCTGGTGGCGACGATCGACGCCGAGCGCCTCGACGAAGCCGCGCTGGCGACCCGACTGGGCCGCGGCACGCACCGCCTCGGCGACCGACCATGAGCGACGACCACGGCGCCGCTGCCGTACCACCGACCGCCGTGCTGTGGAGCAAGCATCGCGTCGAAGCACTGACCGACGGCATCTTCGCGGTGGCCATGACGCTGCTGGTCATCGACCTCAAGGTGCCGGGCCCGCACACCCTGCACTCGACGCATGAGCTCGCGCAGGCGCTCGCAGACCTAGTGCCGAAGGCCGTGTCGTGGATCATCAGCTTCTTCGTGCTGGCGATCTTCTGGGTGTCGCACCACCGCCTGTTCCACTACGTCCGCTATGTCGACGCGGGCCTGCTGTGGCGCAATCTGTTTCAGCTCGCCTTCGTCAGCCTGATGCCATTCTCCGCCAGCCTGCTCGGCGAATTCCCGGCCGAGGCGATCGCGCAGTTCGCCTACAACGGCAACATGGTGATGCTCGGCCTGCTCAGCCTCGTGAAGCTGCACTACCTGCGCACGCATCCGGTGCTCGCGCATCATCCGATGCAGGCGGCCACCTATCACGCGGCTCTCCTGCGGATCGGCGGGCTGGTGATCGCCGCCGTCTTCGCGATTCTGCTCGGCGTGTATGCCGGAACGTCGTTCGCGACGTTGACGTATCTCGCGATGATGCCGATCGGCACTTACAGCCGACGGATCGAACGCAGGGCACGCCTGCATTCGGCTGCATCGATGCAAGAACCCCGGCACGAACCTCCGAAGAACGACCCTCCATGAAAAAAATCCTCATCCTCGGCGTCAACGGCTTCATCGGCCATCACCTCTCGAACCGGATCCTCGAGACCACCGACTGGGAGGTCTACGGCATGGACATGCAGTCCGAGCGCGTGACCGAGTGGCTGGACCACGACCGCTTCCACTTCTTCGAAGGCGACATCACGATCAACAAGGAGTGGATCGAGTACAACGTGAAGAAGTGCGACGTGCTGCTGCCGCTGGTGGCCATCGCGACGCCGGCGACCTACGTCCGCGAGCCGCTGCGCGTCTTCGAGCTCGACTTCGAGGCCAACCTGCCGATCGTCCGGCAGGCCGTCAAATACGGCAAGCGCGTCATCTTCCCGTCGACCTCCGAGGTGTACGGCATGAGCCGCGACGCCGAGTTCGACCCTTACGCGTCGGACCTGGTCTACGGCCCGATCGACAAGCCGCGCTGGATCTACGCGTGCTCCAAGCAGCTGATGGACCGCGTGATAGCGGCCTACGGCCAGCAGGAAGGCCTCGACTACACGCTGTTCCGGCCCTTCAACTGGATCGGCTCGGGCCTCGACTCCATCCATACGGCCAAGGAAGGATCGAGCCGCGTCATCACGCAATTCTTCGGGCACATCGTGCGCGGCGAGCCGATCAGCCTCGTCGACGGCGGCGCCCAGAAGCGCGCCTTCACGTACATCGACGACGGCATCTCGGCGCTGATGAAGATCATCGCCAACGAGGGCGGCGTGGCGAGCGGCAAGATCTACAACATCGGCAACCCGTCCAACAACTACTCGGTGCGCGAACTGGCCACGATGATGCTGAAGCTCGCGAACGAGTATCCGGAATACGCGGAGAGCGCTGCGAAGGTGAAGCTCATCGAGACCACGTCCGGCGCCTACTACGGCGCGGGCTACCAGGACGTGCAGAACCGCGTGCCGAAGATCGAGAACACGATGCACGAGCTCGGCTGGGCGCCGCAGGTGCCGATGGCCGACGCGCTGCGACGCATCTTCGACGCCTATCGCGGCCAGGTCGCCGAGGCACGCGGGCTGGTCGATTGAGCAAAGTGGTGGGGACTGGTGCGCGGATGATCCGCGCGGTCCGGCCGGCCGACCTGCCCGCGCTGCATCGCCTCGTCATCGGGCTGGCGCGCTACGAGAAGCTCGAGGACCAGGTCGTCTCGACGATCGGTGACTTCGCGCTGGCGCTGTTCGGCCCCACGCCGGCCGTCGAGGCGGTGCTGCTGTGGTCCGGTCCCGTCGACGAAGGCGAGGCCGTCGCCTTCGCGCTGTTCTTCCACAACTTCTCGACGTTCCTCGGGCGACGGGGGCTGTATCTCGAGGATCTCTTCGTCGAGCCCGCCCATCGTGGCCACGGCCATGGCAAGGCGCTGCTGAAACATCTCGCGCGCATCGCCGTCGAGCGCGGCTGTGGACGTTTTGAGTGGTCGGTGCTCGACTGGAACGTCGACGCGCAGCAGTTCTACGAAAGCCTCGGCGCCGTCGTCATGCCGGACTGGCGCATCACGCGGGTGACGGGCGAGTCGTTGCGCGCGCTCGCCTCATGACCCGCCATCTCGCCTTCAAGGTCGACATCGACACGCTGCGCGGCACGCTCGAAGGCGTGCCGCGGCTGCTCGACCTGTTCGACCGGCACGGCATCGCCGCGACCTTCCTCTACAGCCTCGGCCCGGACCACACCGGCCGCGCCCTGAAGCGCGCGTTCCGTCCCGGCTTCTTCGCGAAGGTGCAGCGCACGTCGGTCGTGGAGCATTACGGCATCAGGACGCTGCTGTACGGCACGCTGCTGCCCGGCCCCGACATCGGCGTGCGCGGCGCCGACGTGATGCGCGACAGCGCCAAGCGCGGTCACGAGACCGGCATCCACACCTGGGACCACGTGCTGTGGCAGGACCATGTCCGCACGAAGTCGGCGCGCTGGACGTGGCGCCAGATGACCTCGTCCCGCGATCGCTACCAGCGCATCTTCGGCAAGCCGCCGCATACCCACGGCGCGGCCGGATGGCAGATGAACGACGACGCGTTGCGACAGCTCGACACCTGGGACCTGCCGTACGCGTCCGACGGCCGCGTGGCGGACGACGAGACCGATCGCGGCGCCTTCCGACCGTTCCTGGGCGGCAGGACGATGACCTGCGTGCAGATCCCGACGACGCTGCCGACGCTCGACGAGCTGATCGGCGTCGACGGCCTCGACGCTCTCGGCGCGGCCGATCGCCTGCTCGCGACCACGGCCGATGCGGCGAGGGCGGGCGGCGACGATGTCTTCACGCTGCACGCCGAGCTCGAAGGAATGAAGCTGATCGGCGCGCTCGAACGCCTCATCGTGGGCTGGAAGGATCAGGGCTATGCCTGCGGTTCGATGGCGACGGCCCACGCACGCCTCGACGTGGCGAACCTGCCGGTGCGACGCTGGCGCTGGGGAACGATTGCCGGCCGGAGCGGCGAACTGATGCTGACCGGGCCGAGGATCGAGCCACGAGCCCGAACTTGAAATAAGAAAAGCCCGATCGTCGATCGGGCTTTCGAGGGCAACCGCAGTCGCGGGATTGATCAGCGATGTCCGCCGTGGTGGCCGTAGCCGCCATGGTAGTAGCCACCGTAGCCGCCCCGGTACACCACGCGCGGACCGTAATAGCCACGACCGTAATAACCGCCGTAATACGCCGGCGCGTAGCCGTAATACGGGTAGGGCGCCGCGTCGTAGACCACCGGGGGCGCATAAGCGACCGGCGGTGGGCCGTAATATCCTGGGCCGGGCGCCGCATAACCGACGCCGATGCCCGGAAGGCCGATGCCGACCGAGACGCCGACGTGCGCGGCATGCGCCGGAGCCGCGGCGATCATCAAGCCACCGGCGGCAACCATCGCAACAGCAATCTTCTTCAACATGATGGATTCCTCGAGTCTGTGTGCAATCTGCACGCTCTACTAGGAACGCACGAGCGGCCGGAAGGTCCACAAGCACGATGCATCTCACGGTATCTTGTGTAACATGGCGTACAACGCTTTGAGAACAGTGGGTTACGACGCTGTCACTAGTTCAATTTCGAGTCGATGGAGATGGATTCATGGCAATACAGGAGTCGTCAACGCCGGAAACGCATGCGAAGGTCGTCGTCGGCCAGAAGATTCCTCCGTTCGAGGCGGCGTCCACCGGTGCTCCGTTTCGCCTCGAAGACCTTCGCGGCAAGCACCTCGTGCTGTATTTCTATCCGAAGGACAGCACGCCCGGCTGCACGACCGAGACGCGCGAGTTCGGCGACGCCATCGACGCGTTCGCGGCGGCCGACACGATGGTTCGGGGCGTCTCGCGGGACAGCATCAAGTCGCATCAGAAATTCAAGGACGCCCTCGCGCTGCCGTTCGACCTGCTGTCCGATCCGGACGAGGCGCTCTGCGCGATGTTCGGCGTCATGAAGATGAAGAACATGTACGGCAAACAGGTGCGCGGCATCGAACGCAGCACGTTCCTGATCGATGGTGACGGCGTGCTGATTCGGGAATGGCGCGGCGTGAAAGTGCCGGGGCACGTCGACGCGGTGCTCGAAGCGGTTCGCGCGCTGTAGCCGCATTGCTGCGGGCCGGGCCGCAGGTCCGGACGGGCTTGCGTTTTCGACATCCGCGCTCCACCATCGCCGCATCGAATCCGGCTTCATGTTCGTCGGCGCCATCGCGTCGTCTGTCCCACCACACGCCCCCCGCAGCCGTCCTCGCGATTTCCGCCGCCCCGCCCTTGATCCACCGTCATCGCAAGGCCGGCGTATCGCACGCGCACCGCGCGTTGCGCGACGTCGGCTTTCGCCGTTTGCGCTCGCCGCGCCGCGTGACCTCTCCCGTTTTCCTCCCCACCGTCCAAGCCGATGCCTCTGCCGAAACTGCCTGCGCGTCCTGCCGTCTTCCTGTCCGCCAACGCCATCGAAGAGTCCAACAAGTCCGGTTCCCGCATCAAGCCGCAATCCCTCTCCGCCGTCGTCCCGGCGCCGCCTTCGCCCCGATCTGAGATCGCCGCCGGACGCGTCGACAACGCACCCGCCACGCTGCCGCAAGCCCGCACGCCAGCCGGGGCACCAGCCAGTTCGCCAGCAAGACCCGTGACACGCCCGGCGGCGTCGCCGTCGGTCGTGACGATGCTCGAACCGCGCCGGCCGAAGGCGCAGGGCGAAGCGATCAAGCTGTTCGTGCTCGACACCAACGTGCTGATGCACGACCCGTCGGCGCTGTTCCGCTTCGAGGAACACGACGTCTATCTGCCGATGATGACGCTCGAGGAACTCGACGATCACAAGAAGGGCATGTCGGAAGTCGCCCGCAGCGCGCGTCAGGTCAGCCGCTCGCTCGACGCGCTCGTCAACAGCTCGGGCGAGGACCAGATCGAAGCCGGCGTCGCGCTGTCCGCGCTCGGCAACAAGGACGCCGGCGGCCGCCTGTTCTTCCAGACCCAGGCGGTGTCGCAGACCTTGCCGTCCGCCCTGCCCGCCGGCAAGGCCGACAACCAGATCCTCGGCGTCGTCCGCTCGCTCCAGGACGCTCATCCGGCCCGTCCCGTCGTGCTGGTGTCGAAAGACATCAACATGCGCATCAAGGCGCGTGCGCTGGGTCTGCTGGCCGAGGACTACTTCAACGACCACGTCCTCGAGGACACCGACCTGCTGTATGCCGGCGTCCGCCAGTTGCCGGTCGACTTCTGGGACACGCACAGCAGGGGCGTGGAGAGCTGGCAGCAGAACGGCGCGACCTGGTATCGCCTGTCGGGCCCGCTCGTGCCGAGCCTGATCGTCAACGAGTTCGTCTATCACGAGGGCGACGGCACGTCGCTCTACGCGCAGGTCAAGGAAGTCGTCGGCAAGACCGCGGTGCTGAAGACGCTGCGCGACTACACCCATCAGAAGAACAGCGTCTGGGGCGTCACCGCGCGCAACCGCGAACAGAACTTCGCGCTCAACCTGCTGATGAATCCGGACTGCGACTTCGTCACGCTGCTCGGCCAGGCCGGCACCGGCAAGACGCTGCTCGCGCTGGCCTCGGGCCTCGCGCAGGTGCTCGAGACCAAGACGTACACCGAGATCATCGTCACGCGCGTCACGGTACCGGTCGGCGAGGACATCGGCTTCCTGCCGGGTACCGAGGAAGAGAAGATGTCGCCGTGGATGGGGGCGTTCGACGACAACCTCGAAGTGCTCAACAAGACCGACGATTCGGCCGGCGACTGGGGCCGCGCCGCCACGCAGGACCTGATCCGCAGCCGCATCAAGATCAAGTCGCTCAACTTCATGCGCGGCCGGACCTTCCTCAACAAGTTCCTGATCATCGACGAGGCGCAGAACCTGACGCCCAAGCAGATGAAGACGCTGATCACGCGCGCCGGGCCGGGTACCAAGATCATCTGCCTCGGCAACATCGCGCAGATCGACACGCCCTACCTCACCGAAGGATCGAGCGGCCTCACCTACGTCGTCGATCGCTTCAAGGGCTGGGCGCACAGCGGGCACGTGACGCTGCAACGAGGCGAGCGTTCGCGGCTCGCGGATCACGCGGCCGACGTGTTGTGACGTCTGACTCGCCGTCGGCCGACTGACGTTCGGTGATCGATCGATCGCGCATCACCGGGCTCGTCCTCGCCGGTGGTCGCGCCACGCGCATGGGATCGGTCGACAAGGGACTCGAGGATTTTCTCGGGCGGCCGCTCGTGGTCCATGCGCTCGAACGACTGGCGCCGCACACCCGACACCTGCTGATCAGCGCCAACCGGCATCGCGATCGCTACGCAGCGCTCGACCAGCGCGCCGGCGTGGTCGGGGATCGCTTCCCCGATCGTCCCGGGCCGCTCGCCGGTCTGCACGCGGGGCTGGTGGCCTGCACGACCGACTACCTCGTCGCCGTACCCTGCGACACGCCATTCTTTCCGCTCGACCTCGTTGCGCGGTTGGCGACGGCCTTCGAGCGGGACGAGGAATGTGCTCGGTTGGGTGACAGGAACGACGACCGCGACGGTATCGACGTCGCCATCGTCGAGACGCCCGTGCGCACGCATCCGCTGCTCTGCATGATGCGGCGCGACGCCGCCCCGTTTCTCGCGCGCCACATCGAGGATGGTGGACGTCGCGTCCACGGCTGGCTCGCGACGATGCGCGTCCGTGCAGTATCGTTCGCGGATGAATCCGCGTTTCGCAACCTCAACACGATCGACGAACTGCGCGCGGCCGAAGCGGGCCGTTGAGTCGCGGCGCCCACGGGCCTCACCGTGATGCCGTCGACCGCAGCGCTGCCCCCGCTGCCCCCGCTGCATCTCCACGAAGCGCGGCTGCGCATCGCCGCGACGATCGAGCCGGTCAGCGGCATCGAGCGGGTGGCGCTGGTCGACGCGCTCGATCGCGTGCTCGCGGCGGACCTGGTCTCGACGGTCGATGTCCCCGGGCACGACAACGCGGCGATGGACGGCTATGCGCTGCCGCGCGATCGCAGTACGTCGATCGGCGCTTCGTTCCGCATCGTCGGCACTGCACGCGCCGGTCATCCTTACGAGGGCAGGGTCGACACCGACCAGTGCGTACGCATCATGACCGGCGCCGTCATGCCCGCGGCGTGCGACGCGGTCGTGCCGCAGGAACGGGTGGAGGTGGTCGACGGGCGCGTGCGCTTCGACGGCGCCGTCGTACCCGGCCAGCATCGCCGACCGGCCGGCGAGGACCTGCGGGTCGGTCAGGTCGCGTTGCGACGCGGCCGCCGGCTGGTGCCGTCCGACCTCCCCGCCGACGCGCCGACCGGATGAGCCAGATCG
>CAZZWS010000104.1:0-13631 GCA_964657795.1 Beijerinckiaceae bacterium | reverse complement strand
GCTGCATCGTCGCCGCGTCGAGTGCCGCCGAAGCCTCGACGAAGCCCGAGGAGGGTGGGGTCGGGAGGGCGACGGCTGACGACATCGTCCGATTGTATGCTCGCCCCGTGCTGACGATCTCCCCTCCGCCACCCGGCGCGCGCTCGCAGAAGGACTGGCAGCGGCGCTCGTCGCCGCTCGCTCGCTACGCGCTGCTCGCCTATGTGGCGATCGTCGTCGATGCAAGCCTGTTCCCGTTCAGCGGGTGGCGCGACCTGGGCCTGGCGCCGTTCGATTATCTCGTCGCGGACTGGCCGCGGCGTGCGTTGCCCTTCGACATCTTCGTCAACGCGATGGGCTATGCGCCGCTCGGCTTCCTCGCAGTGCTGGCAATGCATCCCCGGGTGCGCGGATTCGGGGCCGTCCTGCTGGCGTTGGGGATGTGCGGGCTGATGTCGGCCGGGCTCGAGGCGTTGCAGACCTATCTGCCCGCGCGTGTCGCTTCCAAGGTCGACCTGCTCTCCAACCTCGCCGGCACGCTCGTCGGCGCCGTTTTCGCGGCGCGAGTCGCCGGCACGCTCCTCGACACCGGCCGGCTGCGCATCTGGCGCGCGCGCTGGTTCGCCGGCGATGCCAGCCGGGGCCTCGTCCTGGTCGCTGTCTGGTTCGGCGCGCTCGTCTACCCGGACGTCTTCACGTTCGGCACCGGCGGTCTCCTGCAGGTCTTCGACCCCGAGGCGTCGACTCGTCTCGCCGCGCTGCTCGGATTCGTCGACAGCGGCGACGCGGTCGTCTCGGCGCTGCATTTCCAGCAGGCGGAGGCGGCGGTGACCGCCCTTTCGCTGGTCGGCGCCGGCCTGCTGTTCGTCAATCTGTTCCGCGACGGCGTGCGCTGGCGTCTGCGGATCGCGATGCTGGTCGGCTATGTCGTCGCCACGGTGGCGGTCGAGGACCTCGTTCACACCTTCCTGTTCGACGGCGCTTCGGACTGGCCGCCGCTGACGCCCGGTTCGCGCGTCGGCGTCGCCGTCGCGATGGCGGTGCTCACGATCGCGATCTCGTTCCCCGCGCGCCTGCGCTGGGCGCTCGCGCTGGCGGCGTTGATCGGCGGCGTGGCGCTCGTCAACGTCTATCCGGAGAACCCGTACGTCACTCCGGTGGGCCTCGCGTGGACGCGGGGACGGTTGATGAATTTCTACGGCCTCGCGAGCGGGCTGAACCTGATCTGGCCATGGCTGGCCATCGCCTACCTGTTGCGACATCCCGCAACGGCCCGATCGCTGCCCGAAAGTCGACGGCGACGCTCGCTATAATCCGGGTTCTGCATTCGGCCTCGCGCGACGTTCCGTCGCCTTCCATGAGCTACTTCCAGCGACACATCTTCTTCTGCCTCAACCAGCGCGACGAGGGACGCCCCAGCTGCGCCGATCGTAACGCCGTGAAGATGCAGGAGCACGCGAAGAAGCGTTGCAAGCAGCTCGGTCTGCTCGGGCCCGGCCAGGTCCGCGTCAACAAGTCCGGCTGCCTCGACCGTTGCGAAGAAGGGCCGGTGGCCGTCGTCTACCCCGAAGGCGTCTGGTACACCTACGTCGACCAGGAAGACATCGACGAGATCGTCGACGTCCATCTGCGCGACGGCAAGATCGTGGAACGCCTGCTGCTCGACGCCGAGCCTTCCGCCGGCGTCTGATCGGCGTCACGGGATCGCCCGCGGCGCCAGCCGATCGCCGCTGGTCATCGTCGTCGCGTCGCCAGCTCCGACATCGGCGGCATCCTCCGTATTCAACTCCCGAACACGACTCCCTTTCCCGACGATGCCTTCACGATTCCACGCGTTACTCTCGGGCCGCGGTGCGCTGGCCGCGACCGGCCTGGCGATGCTGCTCGGCGCGCCGCTGTACGCGGCAGCCCCCCCGGCAGCGCCGCCCGCCGCCGAATCTGCCGCGACATCACCCGCGACATCGCCGATCACGCCCGTCCTCGCCGCCAAGGCCTGGCTGCTGATCGACATGACCAGCAACCAGAAGCTGGCCGGCGAGAACGACACGGCGCGGGTCGACCCGGCGTCGCTGACCAAGCTGATGGTCGACTACCTGACGCTGGCCGCGATCCGCGACAAGAAGCTGACGCTGACGCAGGCCGTGCCGGTTCCGGTCGACCTCTACCAGCGCGTCAACCGGAAGACCGAGTCGGTGATGTTCATTCCGCCCGGCAAGACCGCGACCGTCGACGACCTGCTGCACGGCCTCATCATCCAGTCGGGCAACGACGCGGCGCTGGTGCTCGCCGACGCGGTCGGTGGCAGCGAGGCGAGCTTCGTCGAGATGATGAATCGCGAAGCCAAGCGTCTCGGGATGAACGCCACGAGCTTCCGCAATCCGAGCGGCATGAGCGACCCGCAGCACTACACGACCGCGGCCGATCTCGCGATCCTGGTCACGCATCTCATCAACGAATTCCCCGAGTTCTACCCGCTCTATTCGCAGAAGAACTTCACGTACAACGGCATCAAGCAGGGCAACCGCAACCTGCTGCTCTACAAGGACAACACCGTCGACGGCGTCAAGACCGGCCATACCGATGCCGCCGGCTACTGCCTGATCGCATCGGCCAAGCGGCCGCAGCCGCCCGGCGCCGGAACGGGAGACCGGCGCCTGCTGTCGGTGGTGATGGGCGCGCAGTCGTCCGACGCGCGGGCGCAGGAGAGTCTCAAGCTGCTCAACTGGGGCTTCCAGAACTTCGACGCCGTCCGGCTCTACGACGCCAATCAGGCCATCGCGACGCCGCGGCTCTGGAAGGGCACCGAGAAGGAGATCAAGCTCGGGTTCCAGCATCCGGTCTTCATGACGCTGCCGAAGGGTCAGGCCGGCAACATCAAGTCGACGCTCGATCGCAAGGATCCGCTGGTGGCGCCGATCAACGCCGGCGATCGCGTGGGCACGCTGAAGTTGATGCTTGACGGCAAGCCGGTCGCCGATCTCGCGGTCGTGTCGCTCGACACCGTGTCGCAGGCCGGCTTCTTCGGTCGCGCATGGGATGCGATGCGTCTGATGGTCAAGTAGACGTCTTTTTCGTTTCCGGAGCCTTCATGAACGCGGTCGCCGCCATCGATCCCCTGGTCTACCTGAGCGTGTCGGGCGTGGCGGAGATGGTGCCGCTCTCCGAAGCGCGCGTGCCGGTGCTGGACCGCGGCTTCATCTTCGGCGACGGCGTCTACGAGGTCGTGCCGATCTATGCGGGACGTCCCTTTCGCATCGACCAGCATCTCGAACGACTCGCGCGCAGCCTGAAGGCGATCGCCATTCCAGACCCGTTCACGGTCGACGAATGGAAGAAGCGCATCGACGAGCTCGTGCGGACCTACGAGCGCACGCACGGCGTGCGTGACCAGTTCGTCTACATGCAGGTCACGCGCGGCGTCGCGAAGCGCGGACACGCGTTTCCGAAGGGCATCGTGCCGACGGTGTTCATGATGACCAGCCCTCTGGTGCTGCCCTCCGCCGAGGTCCGCGCCACAGGCGTGGCCGCGGTGACGCAGACCGACAATCGCTGGCTGCGCTGCGACATCAAGTCGGTCTCGCTGCTGGGGAATGTGCTGATGGCCGAACACGCGGCGGCGCACGGCGCCATCGAGACGATCATGTTTCGCGACGGGTTGCTGACCGAGGGCTCGTCGTCCAACGTGTGGGTCGTCAAGGACGGCGTGCTGCGCGCACCGCCGAAGGACAACCGCATCCTCGAAGGGATCCGCTACGGTCTCATCGCCGATCTCGCCGAACAGAACGGCATGCCGTTCGAGATCGGCCCGATCAGCGAAGCCGCCGTCCGCAGCGCGGACGAGCTCATCCTTTCTTCGGCCACCAAGGAAGTGGTGCCGGTCGTCCGGCTCGACGACGTCGCGGTGGGCGACGGTACGCCGGGTCCGTGGTTCGACCGACTCTACGGCTGGTATCAGGACGTCAAGACCAGCGCCCATTGACACCAGGAAGCGTCATGCCCGAACTCGACAGCATCATCGAATATCCGCTGGAGTTTCCGATCAAGGTGATGGGATTGAATACGCCCGAATTCATGCCGGCCATGATCGCGATCTTCAGGCGCCACGCGCCGGACTTCGATGCGTCGTCGATCGAGACCAGGTCGTCACGCGAGGCCAGGTACGTCAGCTACACGATGTCGATCAACGCCGTGAGCCGCGCACAGCTCGACGCGCTCTACACCGAGCTGTCGGACAACCCGATGGTGAAGATGGCGTTGTAAGCCCGGCCGTTCAGGCGCCGCGACGAAAATGCTGCGGCATGACGATCGAGGCGGCGAGGCCGCCGCCGTCGGCATCTTCCAGGGTGACGTGGCCACCGTGCAGTCGTGCGATCGACTGCGTCACGGCCAGCCCGAGGCCGCAGTGACCCGAGGCGCCGCGTGCCGCGTCGAGACGCGTGAACGGTTGCAGCGCTTCGTGGCGTTGCTCGAGCGGAATGCCGGGGCCGTGATCCCTGACGACGATCCGGTACTTCGCGTTCCCGCCGCTGCCTTCAGCGACGCCCGCGATCGCCACCGGTGCGCCCCCATGCGCGAACGCGTTGCCGATCAGGTTGTCGATGGCGCGCATCAACGCCGCGCCGTCGGCGTTGCGCGTGAACGGATCGGCGCGTTCGATCGTGACGTCGTGTCCCGACTCGCGCCACACCAGCCCGCGATCGCGCACGATCTCGTGGAGCGCGGTGGGTCGAAAGCCGCTCACGTCGTTGTCGAGTCCGCGCAGGTAGGCGACGAACTGGTCGGCGATGCTGCCGACCTCGGCGAGGTCGCGCTGCAGTCCTGTCTTGGGACTGTCGGGTCCGTCGTCCATCAGCTCGATGCGCAGGCGCGCGCGCGACAACGGTGCCCGCAGGTCGTGCGGCAATCCGGCCAGCATCACCCGTCGCTCGGCGTCGTCGCGCTCGAGGCGGTCGGCCATCGCGTTGAACTGCACGGTCACGGCACGGATCTCGTCGGGTCCGGTCAGCGGCAGCTCGGGGTGATGGCCCACCCGATAGTTGGCCGCGGCTTCCGACAGCGCGCGCAGAGGCTTCGCGAGATGCAGGCTGTAGAGTCCGACCAGACCACCCATCACGCCGACGGCGGCCAGCGTCGCGAAGACGATCGACCATGGGATCGGTGGCGTCGCGTAGCGCGAAAACGGCATCATCAGCCACCAGCCGTTGGACGGCATCCGTACCCAGACGGCGGGCTCGGGTTCGTCGGTGAAGCGTAGCGAGTCGGTGCCGTATTCGTCGCGTAGCGCGACGGCGACCTGCGGCAGCGCGAAGTCCGGCGGCATGTCGGCCGTGGCGCTGGCCGGGAGATTCTCGACGAGATGCATGCGGTTGAAGCCGCGTGGCCGCCCGGCAACGACTTCGTCCGGGGGCGGGCGAACGCCGTCGTCACCCCGGTCGATCGGTGGCAGTTCACGGTCGCCGCCGTCGCGCACCGGATCCCCGCCGGCATCGTAGCCACGCGGTCGACGGTCGCCGCGGGCCGCCAGGCCGAGGCCGTTTTCCGGAGGGACGAGAAGACCCCGATCGCGGCGCTCGCGCGGTGACCGGTCGAGTTCGTCGGAGATCTGCTCGGGCGTCGCATGCGCGAGCGCCGTGCGAACCATCTCGATCTGACCGCTCATGAAATCATGCGCGCGACCGGCCAGCAACGTGTGTCGATACAGACCCAGCACGGCGAACGTGACGAGCTCGCACGCGATGATGCCGATCACGGTGAGCAACAACGTTCGTCCGCGAAGCGAGCGCGGCAGGACCATCATCAACGACGTTGCCCCTGGCGAGTTACGACCCGGTCACGACGGGGTCACGGACACGATCACCGACGAGGTCAGGTCGTCCCACCGGCCATCGGCTCTCCGGCTTCGGCCGCATCGGCGTTCGGGACGAAGACGTAGCCGACTCCCCAGATGGTCCGGATATGTCTTGGGTGCGCGGGGTCGTCCTCGATGGCACGACGCAGTCGATAGATCTGCATGTCGATGGCGCGGTCCAGGCTGTCGCGGGGAGCGTCGACCGGGCCACCGCGCGTCAGTTCGAGCAGCCGCTCGCGCTTCAGCGGCCGGTTGGCATTGCGGATCAACGCTGAAAGCAACGCGAACTCGCCGCCGGTCAACGGCACGACCGCGCCGTTGCGCGTCAGCTGGCGTGCGGTGAAATTGCATTCGAACGGGCCGAAGGTGAACGGTTTCGCCGCGCCTTCGAACGAGGAACTCGCGTACCGCCGCAACACGGCCTCGATGCGTGCCAGCAGTTCGCGCGGCTCGAACGGCTTGCCGAGGTAGTCGTCGGCGCCCATCTCGAGACCGACGATGCGATCGACCGTCTCGTCGCGCGCGGTCAGCATCACGACCGGCGTCATGTCGCCCCGCCCGCGCAGGCGGCGGCAGGCGGCGAGCCCGTCTTCGCCCGGCATCATCAGGTCGAGGATCAGCAGATGCGGGTTGTAGCGGTCGAGATAGCTGTCGAGCTGCTCGGTGCTCGGCAGCAACAGGACGTCGTAACCGTGACGCGACAGATAGGCGGACAACAGTTGGCGCAGCTCGCCGTCGTCGTCGACGACGAGCACGCGACGCATGCCGGCCGCGGGCGTCGCTCCCGGGACCGCGGCCTTCGGGGCGCCGAACCGTTGTTCGCCGCCAACGGCGGATGGAGATTCTTTGGTCATGGTGTTCATGGCTCCATTCTAGGAAGCACGGCCCGTGATCCGCCGATGCTGAAACAAACTGAAATTGCTTTCCCTTGTCGCGAGACGCCTCTATCCCGGGAGGCTCGTCAAACTTCCGTGCTTGCGAGCGAAGGCGAGCGCGGCATCGACGTCTGCCCTTTCGTCCTCTCGTCCTTTGGACTTTTCGTCCCTTTCGCGTCGCGCTCGTTCATTCAACCCAGAGGAAGATCATGAAAAAGCCTTCTTTGCGATTCCTGCCGGCGCTCATCGCGCTCACATTCGCGGTAACCGGCAGCTTCGCAGTCGCCACCGTCGTCGAAGCCCAGACCCCACCGCCGCAGTCCGCGCGGCCGATGCCGCCGGACGGTCCGATGATGCATGGAGATCACGGCGAGCACAGCGGTCCGGGCGAGCATGGCGGACCCGGGATGCACATGATGAAGGAAGTCGAGCGGCTCAAGGCCTCGCTGCAGCTCAACGCCAGTCAGTCGGCGCTATGGGACAAGGCCGCGACGCAGATGAAGCCGCCGACGGACATGCGCGAGGAGATGAAGGCCGATCACGACCGCATGACGGCCGCCCTCGCGGACCCCAACTTCAATCCACGCACGATGGCCACCGAGATGGACCGCATGGAGACGGAACGCCGCGCCCGCATGTCGTCGATCCGCGACGCGTGGTTCTCGGTCTACGACAGCCTCAATCCCGCGCAACGTGGCCAGGTCCGCGAGTTCCTGAGGGAGCGGATGTCGCATGGCATGCATCACGAGGGCGGGATGCATCATCCTGACGGTGATCACGGCGGCATGCCGGGCAGGCCGATGCCCGACGGCGCCCCGGCGCGCCAGTAACGTCGTCCGTGTCGTGACAACGAAGGCCGCGACAGCGGCCTTCGTCGCTTCGAGGACGGACCCGAACGCGGCCTACAACCACTCGCCGAGCGAGATGCCCACGCCGAGCGCGTTGGTGTGATGGTTGTAGTCGATCAGGCTCTCACCGTAGCCCGTGAACGCCTGCACGTGGCCGCGCAGGTAACCGTAGATCGGGAACGCGTAGTCGACGGTGACGGAGCCGCGTGACTCGGTGCCGGTACGCAGCGAGTGGCGCAGCGTCAGGGCGAGTTGCTGATTGCCGATCTTGCGGACGGCGACGACCTCGCCGCGCCCCATGTAATTGAGGATGTCGGGGTTGTCGTCCTTGTCGGCGCGTTCGCGCAGGCGCAGCCAGGGGCGGACCATGACCGTCCAGTCGCCCGCTTCGAGACCGATCTGGCCGATCACCCGATTCCAGCTCCGCGATTGCGGATCGTCGCGACCGTTCGACTGATGGGTGAGCGACAGCCCGATCAGCTTGCCATCGACGCCGAAGAACGAATAGTGCGTGGGAGCGGTGTAGATCAGTTCGGGTTCGTAGTCGCTTTCGCGGAACGGACGGGAGCGTTCGCTGTTGTAGACCTGCCAGCGGGAGGTCTGGGTGTAAGCGAGCCAGAAATTGCTGCCGTTGAGGCCCACGTCGTTCGCCAGCTTGGCCTTGAGGCTGAACTGGAACTTGGCTTCAAGATGATCGACCGGCGTCAACAGGTTGCCGGTGTTCTGCGGATTGGGGCTGGTCGCGCGCAGGTTGGGGCTGGTCTGGTAGAACGTCGGCAGAATGTAGATGGGTTTGTACGGACGCAGCGCGAACAGCGGCGGGCTCGGATCACCGTCGAGATCCCAGCGCTCGTCGAGCGACGACGGCTTCGCCCCGGGCCGGGTCGTGTCCATCAACTGACGCGCCACGAGGCCGATGCCCGACACTTCGTTCTTCACGCTGCCGTCGGCCTGCGGCGTCGGCTTGGCGACCGGCGTCACCACGTTGCGGCCGGTAATGCTGTCGTAGCAGGCGAGACGCTTGGCGTCCTCTTCGGTCGACTTGCAATCGGCAAGGTCGGCGGCACCTGCTGCGACGGACCAGAGCGAGATCAACGTCATCAGGAGACCGTCGATGCGACGGATGCGGACGGACGACGGGGGGCGGTGCTGCATCGAGACTCCTGGCGGCGAGGTAGGTTGCGTGGTGCAATCGGATGGTCGAGGCTACGTGCGATGCTGCGACGCGTCAAACGTCGCATGACCGTGACACCGCAAATTCGGTCAAAGGCTGATGCGTCGTTCGCAACAGAGTCGTGCGCCGCCATCGTCGTTCGTCGCCTCGGCGTCGAGCCGTACGAAGCGACACGCGACGCGATGCGCGCGTTCACGGCGACCCGCGACGAGCACACGCCCGACGAGATCTGGCTGCTCGAGCATCCGCCGGTCTACACGCTCGGTCAGGCCGGCCGTCTGGCCCATCTGCTCGCGCCGGTCGACATTCCGGTCGTCCATACCGAGCGGGGCGGCCAGATCACCTATCACGGCCCCGGCCAGCTCCTCGCCTATCTGCTGATCGATCTGCGTCGTCGCGACATCAAGGTCCGCGAGTTCGTGCAGCTCATCGAGGCCACCGTGATCGAAACGCTCGCAACGTATAATTTGTGGGCTAGCGTCAAGCCCGCTGCGCCCGGCGTGTACGTCCCTGTCGAAGGCTCGCTGCACAAGATCGCGGCGCTCGGGCTGAAGATCGTCAACGGCCGCAGCTTTCACGGGCTGTCGCTCAACGTCGCGATGGACCTCGGGCCGTACGCGCACATCGACGCGTGTGGTTACCCGGGGCTGCAGAGTATCGACATGACGTCACTGGGCGTCGAGGCGTCGCTCGACGAGGTCGCCGGTCGGCTCGCGACGACGCTGACATCGCGCATCGAGGCGGCATCCCGCTGAAGGAATCCATGGAAACCTACGATCCCACCATCAAGCAGAAGGCCGGCGAGAAGACAGGGCGCAACCCGGTCCAGCGCGCCTACGGCCGCATCCCGATCGCGAATCTATCTGATGCGACGCCGGTCGAGCGGCTGCGCAAGCCGGAATGGATCCGCGTTCGGGCGGGCGGCGCGGCGTCGACGCATCGCTTCAACGAGATCAAGCAGATCCTGCGCGAACACAAGCTGCACACCGTCTGCGAAGAAGCGAGCTGTCCCAACATCGGCGAATGCTTCGGCAAGGGTACGGCCACGTTCATGATCATGGGCGACAAGTGCACGCGGCGCTGCCCGTTCTGCGACGTCGGCCACGGCCGTCCCGATCCGCTCGACGCCGACGAACCGCTCAACCTGGCGAAGACCATCGCCGCGCTGCGGCTCTCGTACGTGGTCATCACGAGCGTGGACCGCGACGACCTGCGCGACGGCGGCGCGCAGCACTTCGTCGACTGCATCCTGAAGACCCGCGAACTGTCTCCGGCGACGCGGATCGAGATTCTCGTGCCCGACTTCCGCGGTCGCATGGATCGAGCCCTGGACATCCTCCACGGCGCGCCGCCCGACGTGATGAACCACAACCTCGAGACGGTGCCGCGGCTCTATCGCGAGGCGCGTCCGGGTTCGGACTACGCGTGGTCCCTCAACCTGCTGAAGCGCTTCAAGGCCGCGCATCCCGACGTGGCGACCAAGAGCGGCATCATGGTGGGCCTGGGCGAAACAGACGAAGAGATCCTGATCACGATGCGCGACCTCCGCGCGCACGATGTCGACATGCTGACGATCGGTCAGTATCTGCAGCCGTCCGAGCATCACCTGCCGGTGCGCCGCTACGTGCATCCGGACACGTTCGCGATGCTCGAGCGCGAGGCGTATGCGATGGGCTTCGCGCACGCCGCGGTGGGCGCGATGGTGCGGTCTTCCTACCACGCCGATCAGCAAGCGCACGACGCCGGGGTCCTGAGCGATGCGGCGTGAATCGATGATGGCAGCGCTGCGCCGACCTGCCGGCGCAGCGCTGATCGCGACGGGCCTGCTCGCTGCATGCGCATCGAGCCCGACGGCGCCGCCGCCTTTGGCCGTCATCGAGGGTCCGGTCAAGGTCAAGCTGATCGCGTTCAACGACTTCCACGGCAACCTCGAACCGCCGGGCGCGGTGATCCGCGCGCCGGAAGGCGGCCTCGCTCCGGAGGCGACCGAGCGCGACGTCCCGGTTCCGGCGGGAGGCGTCTCCCGATTCGCGACGCTGGTGAAGAATCTGTCGGCGCAGAATCCCAACCACGCCATCGTGTCTTCGGGCGACATGATCGGCGCCACGCCGCTGGTGTCCGCGTTGTTCCTCGACGAGCCGACGATCGAGGCGATGAACATCGTCGGCGTCGACTTCAGTTCGGTCGGCAATCATGAGTTCGACCGCGGCATCGACGAGTTGAAGCGCAAGCAGTTCGGCGGCTGCGAGCGCTTCGTGGCTGCGGTCGAGCCGTGCCGCGCCGGCCATCGCTTCTCAGGCGCGCGCTTCCAGTACCTGGCGGCCAACGTCATCGACAAGGCGAGCGGCGAGCCGATCTTCCCGGCCTACGGCATCAAGAGTTTCGAAGGCGTGCGCGTCGGCTTCATCGGGCTCACGCTGCACGGTACCGACAAGATCGTCGACCCGGTCGGCATCAAGACCGTGGAGTTCGAGGACGAGGCGACCGTGATCAATGCGCGTGCCGCCGAACTGAAGGCGCAGGGCGTCAACGCCATCGTCGTGCTGATCCACGAGGGTGGCTTCTCGAAGGCGCGGCTCAACGAGAAGACGTGTCCCGGCCTGACCGGCGACATCCTGCCGATCCTCGACAAGCTCGACGCGAGCATCGACGTGGTCGCTTCCGCGCATACCCACCAGCCCTACGTCTGCACCTATCGCAGCTTCCTGCTGACGAGCGCCGCGTCGTACGGCCGCCTGGTCACCGACATCGATCTCGATCTCGATCGCACGACGGGACGTGTGCTGCACAAGAGCGCGGTCAACCGCATCGTCGCGAGCGAAGGCTTCGGCGAGTATCACGAGCAGGCAGGCTATCCGTTGCTCCCGAAGGACGAAGCCGTCGACGCGCACGTGGCGACCTACGCCACGGCCGTGGCGCCGTTCGCGACCCGCCGCGTGGGGACGGCGGCGACGACTTTGCGCAGCCGGGAGGATGCGAGCGGACAGTCACCGCTCGGCAGCATCATCGCCGACGCGGATCTCGAAGCGACGCGGGCCGTGGGCGCGCAGATCGCGCTGCTCAATCCCGGTAGTGTCCGTGCGCCGGTCGAGCCGGTCGACGGCACCGTGACCTACGGCGCGTTGTTCCGTGCGCAGCCGTTCGGCAACAACCTCGTCACGGTGACGCTGACCGGCGCGCAGCTCGCGGCGGTCCTGGAGCAGCAATGGCTGCCGACCCGGCAACAGGCGCAGATCCTGCAGGTGTCGCAAGGGTTCGCGTACGTCTACGACGACACGCGCCCGCTCGGTTCGCGGGTGATCGTCGACTCGATGCGGCTCGACGGCAAGGCGATGTCGCCGACGACCGGTTACCGCGTCACGATCAACACCTTCATGCTCAGCGGCGGCGACGGCTTCTCGCGCTTCGCCGACGGCCGCGATCGGGTCATCGGTGAGATCGACGTCGACGCGTCGGTTCAGTATTTCGGCGCCCATCCGGGCATGCAGGAGCCCGCTGCGGGGCGGATCGTCAAGCGCACGCCCTGATTCTGAGTGACTGGGGCCGCGCCTTCGAGATCAGGCGTTGACCCGACCGAACAACGTGCGCGTCAGCAGCAACTGGCGCTTGACGGCGTAGTCGATCAACGCGATCTGCCGCTGGACGCCTTCCTCGATGGCGGTCGCCATCGTGCCGGGCTTGAGTGTCAGGTAGGCGTCCGCTTCGCCGTGCGTCTGGCGGATTTCCATCCCGGCCTTGCGGGCGATCCGCATCATCGCGCGGTTCTCGCTCAGGCAATGCATGAAGAGCGACGAGATGTGCAGATTGCGGGCGTGCGATGCGGCACGCAGGAACAGCGCGGTACCGAGACCCCGGCCGCGTGCGTCGTCACCGACCGACAGGCCGAACTCGGCGGTGCGTCCGAGCGCCTGGTGATCGGGGCGGGCGGCGACCGGGAGCGGCGCGAAGTGACCGGCGGCGACCAGACGGAGGTCTTCGTCGAACACGCCGAACACGGTGTCGGTCTTGAAGTGGATGCCGGCGACGTAGCGTTCGATGGCGACATCGGAGAACGGGCTGCCGAAGCGCAGGTAGCGGTCCTCCTGGCCGAGCGCCAGCAGGTGGCTCAGGAACAGGGGGCTTTCATGGCTGCCGAGTTCGCGAATGGGCGTGGCCAGCGCGCGCTCGAGATCGAGTGCGGCTCGTCCGACGGCCGGGAGTGGGGTGAAGTCCATCGTCGATTATGTGATGCTGCACCGCAATAAAGCAAGGCATCGGCCACCGAATTGCGCTGATTCGAGCGGGACGCGCCCGCTCCGGCCCGATCGGCCGAGTTCACGCATCCGCACGAAACGTGCCGCGCGCGTTGACACGACTGCCATTCACCTCCATACTTAGCGGTTCCCTTCGGAGGGGTGCCCGAGTGGCTAAAGGGGGCAGACTGTAAATCTGTTGGCTTACGCCTACGCTGGTTCGAATCCAGCCTCCTCCACCAGGAAATTCAAGGCTTGGAGGATCGTTGTTCACTGCAGCGCATGACTGCTGCGGCACGGTTCCACGTTGATGCGTTGTGCGGGTGTAGCTCAATGGTAGAGCAGAAGCCTTCCAAGCTTATGACGAGGGTTCGATTCCCTTCACCCGCTCCAGTAACAGGCGATCGGGATCGCGCGGTAGACAGAGGCTGGTCCTCATCGAGTTTGGCCCTTGTAGCTCAGTGGTAGAGCACTCCCTTGGTAAGGGAGAGGTCGCGTGTTCGATCCACGCCAAGGGCACCATCGGACGTCGGCGGTCCGGTCGGTCAGCAGTTCCCGCCGCGACGGCAGTCGAGTCGTGCTAGCGCGTTTTTCAACTATCCCAAGAGCGACATCGCAGGAGCGATCATGGCAAAAGGCAAATTCGAGCGGACCAAGCCGCACGTGAACGTGGGG
>CAZZWS010000103.1:0-13712 GCA_964657795.1 Beijerinckiaceae bacterium | reverse complement strand
GTCCGCGTCGTCGAGACGACCGGATCGACCAACACCGACCTGCTTGCAGCGATCCGGACCGACGGGTTCGTGGCGCCTCGGTTGCTCGCCGCCGAGCGTCAGACCGCGGGCCGCGGGCGCCTTGGTCGGATCTGGAACTCGGCTGGGCACGCGTCGCTGACCGCGTCGTTCGCACTGCGGATCGAGCGACCGATGTCCGCGCTCGACGGGGTGACTCTGATCTGCGGCCTGGCTGTCGGCGACGCGATCGCCCGGCACGGCGTCGACGCGCGTCTCAAGTGGCCCAACGATCTCCTGTTCGAAGGACGGAAGCTGGCCGGCATCCTCGTGGAGGCATCGCCGGTGACGGAAGGAACGGTGCTCGTCGTCGGCGTCGGCATCAACGTTGAGAACGCGGCCGCGCCGAGCGAGGGCGAGGGACGTTCGGGCGGGCTGCCCGCGACCGACCTGCGAACGGCCGGCGGCGGCGCGGCGGACCGCAATCGACTCGCCGCCGATCTGGGCCTGGCATTGCAGGCGAGGCTCTCGGCTTTCGCAGCCGGAGGGTTCGGCTCCTGCGTCGCCGAATGGAACCGTCGCGACGCGTTTCGCGATCGCGCGGTTTCCCTGCGAGCCGGCGCAGACGAACGCGTCACCGGCATCGAGCGCGGCGTGGACGCCAGCGGCGCCCTGCTGATCGCTACCGCGCATGGACTGCGCCGGATCATCAGCGGGGACCTTTCTTTGCGGTTGGCGCCTGCACGATGAAGGCCTTGCTGATCGACATCGGCAATTCGCGGATCAAGGGCAGATCGATCGATACGCATGCCACGACGTCCATCGATCTCTCGCCTGTCCCGCTCGAACGGATCGACCAGCTCGCGAATCTCTGGCCCGCTCATATCGCGGCCGGGACGGAAATGGCTTTCGTCAGCAATGTCGCGAGCGCCGACGCGGAAGCCTCGATCGTGCGCTGGTTGCATGCGACGGAGCCTGCGATCCGCATCGAACGCGTCGTGTCGGAACAGGCAACGGCCGGCGTGGTCAATGGCTATCGTCATCCCGCCCGGCTCGGTGCGGACCGCTGGATGGCGCTGGTCGGCGCGCACGCGCTGTATCCCGATCGATCCCTGCTCGTCTGTGGTTTCGGTACCGCGACGACGCTGGATCTGCTGCGCAAAGCCGGCGACGACCGCGAAGCGACGTTCGTGGGAGGGCTGATCCTGCCCGGCATCGACGCGATGCGGGTCGCGTTGCTCGAACGTACGGCACGGCTGGGCGTGCCGGCGGGCGCGGTCGTCGATTTCGCGGACAACACCGAAGATGCGATCTCCAGCGGTGTGCTGATGGCCCAGGTGGGCGCGTTAAGCGAGGCATGGCGTCGCGCCCGGAGCCGCACGTCTCCCAGGCTCGAATGCGTCCTGTCGGGCGGCGCCAGTCGATCGATTCTCGAGGCGTTCGATCAGGGCGACATCGTGATGCACCACGTGCCCGATCTCGTGATGCGAGGACTCGCCGTCCTCGCCGAAAAGGAGTCCGCCAGCGCGGACAGGCCGAATGGTGGCCTGGCGCGCTCGCGCAGCGACGCGTAGACTCGGGTCGTGCGTTCCCTGCTGCTCATTCTTCTGCTCGCGAATCTGTTGCTCTTCGCCGCTCAGTTCGACGTGGTCCGAGATCTCTTTCGCGACCGCGCCGCGCCGCGCGCCGATCAGGTCAACGCCGAGCGCCTGCGCATCATCCGCGACACCTCGACCTTGCCGTCCGTGGCGCCACGAGACCGCGCGGCGGAATCGAAGTCGTGACGCGATAGCCCGGCCTCCGCTTCACCCCAGCAGCGGCACGAAGAGCCGGTACAGACAACGTCCCTGGTCGTCACAATCTTCGGCGTGGAAGCGGACGAAGTATTGGCCGAGACGCATGGTTTCATTCATCTTGTCGAGACCGTGGACCGCCGCTGCCGAACATTGGTCGATCGCCTCTTCGGGCGTGCAACGCAGATCGAAGCGCGCATAACGTCCGCCCGGCAGCGTCTGCATTCCCAGTAGACCGCGACGGTCGGTCGGCACACGATCGGCGTCGACGCCGACGTCCATCCGGAAATCGTTTCCCGTCGACACGCGATAGACGTCGCTGGTCGCCGCGATGAATTCGAGCGGTGCCGCGACCGAACCGGCATCCTGTTCATCGCTGTCCGTGCCCGGAGTCAGTTGCCCGGCGAGCGACGTCAATTGATCGATCGCGGCGCGGATGGCCGGCTGCACATCGTTGCCCTGTCCCTTGGCCCGAACAAACGCCAGCGGCTGCGGTTCCACGTTGCCGACCCAGGCCGCGGTCGGGATGGACGCCTCATCGCCCGCGACGGACACGATGCTCTTCGCGGCGCCGAGGCTGCGATAGCGCGTGGGTGACTCGCCGGCGAATCCGGAAAAGGCATGCGAGAACGCCGACACCGTCTTGTATCCGGAGTCACGAGCGATCTGCCTGACGGGCGTCGTGCCGTGCAGCAGCGAATAGGCCGCACGTTCCAGGCGCAATCGCTTGATGTGCTGGTGGAGACTCTCACCGAAATACGCGCCGAACTTGCGATGAAAATGGAAAGGCGACAACGCCACGCGCTTGGCGAGGCTGGACAGCGGCAGATCCTTTTCGAGGTTCTGATTGATATAGGCAGAGAGATTCAACAAATGCGGTTGAATTTCCATGAGGTGATCCTCCGACTCGAACCGTTCCTGGTTTCACCGCGACTCTTGTGTTGGAGCGGTGAACTCGTGCTGCGTGAGAACGCATCGACAATTTGCGCCGACACGCGCCGAGCGAGTATCAGCAACGGGGAGGGATGCCGTCAGTGGAGTGCGGTTCACCTCATCGGAAAAGTGCGGTGACCCTCTCAGCCCGTCGTCAGCGGCGGTGTCCGAAACGCTCGATCGCCGGCGGCGCGCCGGGCAGAACGCGGGCTGGGCAGGGGTTCGTCTTCGAGAGGAATGAACAGCGCGATGGGCGCATTCGCGGCCTCCGCCGCCGCAGAAGGAAAGCGCACGTAGAGCCGATCCGGCTTCGGACATTCGCCCGTCACGGCCAGCCAGGCATCGAACCCACGGCGCCAGGCCCGGTAGAGATTGACGACCGAGCCGTGACCTTCGAGGACGGCATAGCGCCCGCTCGAGAGTCTCAGCGTGCTGCGCGTGGGGGCGGGGTGTCCGCGATCCGCCAGGGGGTGTTGCATCGCGCCGGAGTCGCCCGACAGCGCGACGCCGAGGCAGCCCAGGCGGGCCGTTCGGGATACCGCGCCGTCGCCTGCGCCGGCCGCCGCACGGGCCAGGATGTTGGGGAGCAGCTCGACGGCGTAGCGGTCGCCGTCGAGGGGAGATGTCGAGGCGAGCCTGGCGAGCGTCGCAAGACGCACGTCTTCCCGCGACAGTACGGCCGGGTCGATCACCGCGATTTCACGGGCTGGCTGGTGCCCGATACGGATCGAGTAATGGCCGAACAGCGACAGCGTTTCGGACGCGCGGACGGTTTCGGTCGCCCCCGGCTTCTCGCGCAGCGCCTGGTTGCGGAACGCCCGGGGCGAGAGGTGCGAGTACGACGAAAACGCGTGCGAAAACGACGAGAGACTCTTGTAGCCCGACGCGAAGGCGATGGCCTTGATACTGCGCCGGCTGGATCGCGGAATCGGGTAGCGCAACTCGAACGCGGCGCGCTCCATCCGCATCCGCGTCACGAAGTCGTGGAGCGTCTCGCCACGCCACGCCTTGAAGACGCGATGGAAGCGGAAGCGGGACAAGCCGACGGTCTGCGCGAGAAACAGCAGCGAGAGGTCCGCGTCGAGATTGTCCTGGATGTAGAGACAGGCATTGAAGAGATCGACGATGTCGGTCATCGTTGTTCCTTGTCGGGCAAGTCCTTCGTCGCTGCGGCCGTCACGCGGAATGCAAGGTGAACACCGTGGCGATCCGACCGACACGCTTGCCGCCTGCGTTCATGACGTTCCGTCGGAGACAGGGTTCGAAGCGGCTTTCTTCCAAAAGACGCTGTTCCGGATTGTCCGAAAGAAATCCAAGTTGCGCCAGTGTCTCGACGACTACTTTGAACAGCGCATCGCGGTTGCCGTCCGCGACCTTGATCGCGATGCCGATGCCCGCCGAACGGATGCCGATCGCCTGAACGCCGTCCGCACCGATCTTCGTGACCCAGTCGCCGGGTGCGAAGCGCATCAGCGCCTGGTCGCTGCGCGCCGTCCCCGACACCAGGTCGGGGTGCTCCATCATCGCTTCGCCGAGAATACCGAGCGACTCGCCTTCCTTTTGCGACGTCCGCCCCTGCGCGAGTTGCGCATAGAGAAAGGCGAGACGCGACAGCGGCATCGCGTAATTGGGCGCCGAACAGCCGTCGGTGCCGCGCGGCAGGACGTGCTGGGGCAGCCCGGCGAGATCGGCGATCGTCGCGGCGACCCGCCGCTGCAGGGGCGACTCCGGCGCCAGATACTCGTCGACCGGTTCGCCGTGCAGGCGGCACGCGGCCAGGAAGCCGGCATGCTTGCCGGAACAGTTGTGCTGGATCGGCGACCACGGCACGCCGACCGGCACCGGCGTGCCGAGCGCGGCATACCAGCCGGGCGCATGGCAGCCACATTGCAATCGCGACGGGTCGCAGTCGGCCGACGCCAGCATCGACGAGACGACGTCGGTATGCATGACCTCTCCGGAATGACTGGCGCACAGCAGCGCGATCTGGCGGGTCGACCAGCCGTAATGCGCGGGGCCACCGGCGCGGACGAACGGCAGCGCCTGGAACGGCTTCAACGTGGAGCGCGTGAACGTCGACCAATGCGGATCGCCGGCCCAGTGCATCAGGCCCCCGTCCGCGGATACGACCGCCACCGCGCCGTGGTGCACGTTCTCGATCGATCGAGGGTCGTGCGCTCCGGCGAGCGCGGTGTCCTCCTCGCGCGTCGTGACGACGAGTGGTTCGAGCGTCATAAGGTCGTCGGGTCGATCGGGCCGTCGGCCGCGCGAATCCTGGCCAGCGTCGCGGTCGTCGAGCGTTCGTGGACGAACGGGATGGCGACCGCGCTACCGCCCCACGACCGCACCAGCGCCGACTCGGCCAGGCGATCCATGTCGTAGTCGCCACCCTTCGCGATGACGTCGGGTCGGATCGCCTCGATCAGTCGATACGGCGTGTCCTCGTCGAACACGACGACGAGGTCGACGGACTCGAGCGCCGCGAGGACCGTCGCCCGATCCTGTTCACGGTGGATCGGCCGATCGGCACCCTTGCCGAGGCGGCGCACCGACGCGTCGCTGTTGACGCCGACGATCAGCGAGCACCCCAGCGCGCGCGACTGGGCGAGCACGGTCACGTGCCCGCGATGGAGGAGATCGAACACCCCGTTCGTGAAGATCAGCGGCCGCGGCAGTTGCGCGGCGCGCGTGCGCAGGTCGTCGAGCCCGAGCAGCTTGCGTTCGAAGGGAAGAGCGAGGTCGGTCGTCATGGCGTCGAGGGAGGTTCGACGCATAGCCTACCGCGCATGCGACCCGGGACGTCAGGCTGGATCGACGACCGGTTCGGCCTTGCTGGCAGCCAGCTGCGCCAACACTTCCTTGCGATAGCGATTGAGCTCCTGGACCGACCCGAAACTGCGCTCGAACAACAGCGACAGCACGTGCAGGATACGGTCGACGACCTTGGTCTCCCATTCCTTGTCGAAGCGGATCTGCGTATCGAGCCAGACCTCGAGCCAGCCCGGGTCCGGCACGCGCGACTGGATCGTATCGTTCGGGAAGTGCTGCTCGCTGACGTGCAGGTTGGTCGGATGCAAGGCCTTGTCCGTCCGGCGTGCCGACGCCATCAGAACGCCGATCTTGGCGAACGCCGCACGCGCCGTGTCACCCACGTCGACCAGAGCCTTCTTCATGTAGCGCAGGTAGGCGCCACCGTGACGCGCCTCGTCCTGCGAGATCAGCTTGTAGATGTGCTTGATGACCGGCTCGGTGTGCCATTCGGATGCGCGTCGATACCAGTGATTGAGCCGGATCTCGCCGCAGAAATGCAGCATCAGCGTTTCCATCGCCGGCGCCGGATCGAACTGGAAGCGCACCGCGTGCAGCTCCGCCTCGGTCGGCACCAGCTCCGGCCTGAACCGCCGCAGGTATTCCATCAGGACCAGCGAATGCTTCTGTTCCTCGTAGAACCAGACCGACATGAACGCGGAAAAATCGCTGTCGTGCTGGTTGTCGCGCAGGAACATCTCGGTGGCCGGCAGTGCCGACCATTCCGTGATGGCATTCATCTTGATGGTCGTCGCCTGCTCGTCGCTGAGCTTCGACGCGTCGAACTCGTCCCACGGCACGTCTTTCGACATCTGCCAGCGGACCGACTCGAGCGATATGAACAATTCCGGATAGATCATGATTGGTGGGATGCGGCGCCCTGCCCGTCCCGCTCCGTTCTTTCAAGTGACGCAAGCAAATGACACAGGCCCGGTCGTCCGGCCGGGTCGTACGCGATGAATAACACACTTCGCACCGGCCCTCTCGCATCAGGGCCCGGCGTGTTCCAGCGTGAACTGCATGACGTCGGTGTTCTCGAAGCGAAACGCCGCCGCGCAATACGCGAGATAGAAGCGCCAGGTCCGCAGGAACGACGTGTCGAAACCGCGCTCGCGCACCGCGCTCTCGCGCTCGTTGAAACGCGCCAGCCATGCGGCCAGCGTACGCGCGTAATGCTGGCCGAAGGCGAAGCGATCGGTGATGCGCAGCCCCGCGGCAGCGGTCGCCCGTTCGAATGCGGAAGGCGACGGTAACATCCCGCCCGGAAAGACGTATTGCTGGATGAAGTCGCTGCTGCTGCGGTAATCGTCGAAGAGGCGTTCGGCGATGGTGATGGTCTGCACCACCGCGCGGCCCCCGGGTTTGAGGTGGCGCTTGATGGCGGCGAAGTATCCCGCCCAATAGGCCTCGCCGACCGCCTCGAACATCTCGATCGACGCGATGCCGTCGTATTGCTCCTCGAGATCGCGATAGTCGCGCAGCGCGATCGTCACCGCGTCGCCGTGACCCGCGGACCCCAGCTGCTCGATGGCCAGGTCGCGCTGTTCGGTCGACAGCGTCAGACCCGTGACGCGCAGCCCTCGCGCGGCCGCGGAACCGGCGAAGCCGCCCCATCCACAGCCGATCTCCAGGACGTGCGCGCCCGGCGCGACCGCGAGACGGTCGAGGACCCGTTCGTACTTGGCCGCCTGCGCCTGCGGCAACGCGACGAAATCCTCGGCCGCGTCCGTGTTCGCGGCCGGACGGTCGTCGGCGAACAGCGCGCTCGAATACGTCATCGTCTCGTCGAGCCAGAGCCGATAGAACGCATTGCCGATGTCGTAGTGCGCGTGGATGTTCTTCTTGCTGCCGGTCCGCGAATTGCGGCGCATCAGGTGCCGGACGCGGTACAGCAGACGACCCCACCACGTGCCGTAGATGACCGACTCGATCGCGTTGCGGTTGGCCACCATGACGTTCATCAACGCGAGCAGGTCGGGCGTGCTCCAGTCGCCGGCGATGTAGCTCTCGCCGAACCCGATGTCACCGCGCTTGAGCGCCGCTTCGCAGACCTTCCAGTTGGTGAGGACGATCTCGGCATGCGGCGCGCCGTGGCCGAACTGCTCGACGGGACCGTCGGGCAGACGGACCGTCAGCGAACCGACCGACAGCTTGCGCAGCATCCGCAGGACGAGCTTGGCCGCATGCGGCATGTCGATCGTGGGAGCGACGGCGGCGCGGTCGGTGGCATCGAACGAGGAGGAGGATGAGGTCATCGCGTGACTTGCGCCGTGGGTGGCGTGGGCTTGGAGAAGAAGGGCGCGCGCTTGATGAAGAGCCGCAGCGCGTGCCAGTGGATACGAACCATCACGCCAAGCGTGAACAGCGGGATACGGAAGAACGCCGACAGCACGGCCCGGTCGGCCAGCGGTGCGAGGCGGCCCGACAGGCTGGTCGTGATCAGCGGCTGCAGGTCATCCTCGACGGCGTCGTATTCGATGCGTGCGACCACCCTGTCGCGGGCATGCGCGAAGCGGAAGCGATAGCCGCCGGCGACATCGCAGAACGGCGAGACGTGGAAGACCTTGGTCGCGGCCAGTTCCTCACCGTCGACGATCGGCCGTCCGTCGGCATGGGCGAGCAGATAGCAGTGCCGCTCGCCGAACGTGTTGTTGACTTCGCAGACCACCGCGCGCAGTGCGCCGTCGACGCGATGGCAGAACCAGAAGCTCACCGGCTTGAACGCGTAGCCGAGCACCCGCGGGAACGTGTGGAGCCACAGGTCGCCGCCCGCGTCGACGATCCGTTCACGGTGCAGCAAGCCGTCGATCCAGGCCACCAGCGTCACGTCCGTCCGCCGCTCGCCGTGATCGACATCGTGGAACGACAGCAGGTTGAAACGATTGCGCGCCACGAAACGTTGTCCCGCCAGCGCGTCGTCGAGTCGCCGCATCGGCAGCCGCAGGAAATAGGCGGGATAGTGAAACGCATGGCGCTTCGGGCGATTGCGCGTGTGGCGCACCTCGCCCACGACGATCGCTGCGGCTCGGGAAGGTTCAGGCCGCAAGACGATCCTCGCCGACGACGGGCCGGGCGATGGCTCGAAGCACCGCATCGGCGACGTCGAGTCCGGACGTCAGGCCGTCCTCGTGGAAGCCGTAGCCGGTCCAGGCGCCCGCGAACCAGACGCCGCCGCGACCTTGCAGCGCGCGCAATTGCGCCTGCGCACGAATCGCCCGGGCGTCGAACAGCGGATGCGCGTAGTCGAACTCTTCGAGGATGGTCTCCGCCCGCGGCCGCTCCGCCGGATTGAGCGACAGCACCAGCGGACGCGCGAACGGCACGGGCTGCAGCTTGTTGAGCAGGTAGTGCACGGACACGCCGCCATCCGTCCCCACCGCGCCCGTCGCCGCGTCGCTGCGGTAGTTCCACGCCGCCCACGCGCGCGGGTTGTCCGGCAGTAGCGCGACGTCGGTGTGGAGGACGGCGCGATTGGGTTGATAGCGCACCGCCGCCAGCATGGAGCGCTGATCGGCGTCGGCGTCCTCGAGGAGCGCCAGCGACTGATCGCTGTGGGACGCGAAGACCACGTGATCGTAGAGCGCCGTACCGCCCGCGGAGCGCACCGCGACCTTGGTGCGGTCTCCGACGCGAGTGCGCGCGACCGACAGGACCGGCGTCGCCACGCGCACGTCGGGCAACATCGCGACGATCCGTTCGACGTAGGTCCGCGCACCGCCGATCACGGTCCGCCATTGCGGCCGGTCGACGATCTGCAGCAGGCCGTGGTTGTCGCAGAAGCGGACGAACGTGGCGAGCGGGAACTCACGCATCTGCCTGGTCGAGCACGACCAGATCGCCGCTGCCATCGGCAACAGGTACCAGTCGCGAAAGACCGCCGAGTAACCGTGCTCGTCGAGGTAATCGCCGAGCGTCCAGGTCTGCGTGGCCGCCGGGACGCGACGGGCGAGCGCGGTGGCCGCGCGGTTGAAGCGCAACAGGTCGGCGAGCATGCGCAGAAAACGCGGATCGGCGAGATTGCGACGCTGCACGAAGACGGTGTCGAGGCTGGTGCCGGCCCATTCGAGCGCACGCGCACCGGTCCGCTCGACATGTACCGAGAACGTCATCTCGGACGCGGTCGTCGCGACACCGAGCGCCTCGAACAACGCGATCAGGCGCGGGTAGGTGCGGTCGTTGAAGACCAAGAAACCGGTGTCCACCGGATGAGACACGCCGTCGACGGTCGCGTCGACCGTATGCGTGTGCCCGCCGAGATAATCGTTGGCTTCGTATAGCGTGACCTGCGGCGCCGCGTTCGATGCGGCACCGCCCGCGCCATGCAGGCGCCAGGCACACGAGAGGCCGGATATTCCAGCCCCGATGACGGCTATGTTCAACGGACATCCTTGCGACGGAAGTGGCGGGCCATACTGGCACCCGTGGGTCCGCGCCTCATCGGCGCAACTCCCGAAGTCATGTACGCAATGAGCCGCTGATCGGTTTCCCCGGTGAATCGCCCGGTCAAAGCGCAAGGGACGAACCGGTCATGTCGCGAGAAGGCGTTCGATCGCGGACACGAATCGTCGATCGGTGGGCGACACGACGCTCGCGAAGCTGTCGACCGCCTTGCCATTGCGGTCGATCAGGTACTTGTGGAAGTTCCATTCCGGGCGCTGGTTGGTGAGGCGCGCCAGGTCGACGTAGAGCGGATTGGCCTGCTTGCCGACCACCGACGTCTTCGCGAACATCGGGAACTTGACGCCGTAGGTGTTGTAGCAGAAGTCCGCGATCGCCTTGTTGTCGCCCGGTTCCTGTTCGAAGTCGTTCGACGGGAAGCCGAGGACCACCAACCCGCGTGCGGCGTACTTGGCATAGAGCGCTTCGAGCCCTTCGTACTGGCTGGTGTAGCCGCAGTAGCTCGCCGTGTTGACGATGAGGATCACCTTCCCCGCGTACTGGCAGAGCGACTGGGCCGACTCGTCCTGCAGCCTCCTGAAACTCTTCTGCAGCACGGTCGGACAGGCTGTCGCGCTGGCCGGCGTGCTGCCAGTCTGCGCGGTCGCGGGTGCCGTGACGACCAGCGACGCCGCACCCAGCACGATCGAGCACACCGCAGACAGACCAAAGGTGCGAACAACGAGGGTGAACGGCATGGGCATCATCGGGGTCCAGTGAACGGATCACGCGTGCCACGCAGCCGGCGGCAGGTCGGTTTCATGTCGAAAATTTCGTCGGCGATTTTAACCGCAGCGCGGATCGCCGTGCGTGCTGGCGTACGATCCAACGCATGACGCACAGCACCGGAAACAACGGCTTTCGAGGCAACAAGAGCACATTGCCGAGCAAGCTCTGCGAAGCCTGCGGCCGACCGATGACCTGGCGGAAGCGCTGGGCCGCCAGCTGGGAACAGGTCCGCTACTGCTCCGACGCATGTCGCCGCATCAAGGCGGGTCGCGCGAGTCCGGAGACGCGATGAGGGGGCTTCGTCTCGTGCTCGGAGACCAGCTGAGCTTCGACAACCCCGCCCTCGCAGACCTCGACGGGGACGACGCGATCCTGATGATCGAGGCGTCCAGCGAAAGCACCGCGGTGTGGTCGAACAAGCCGCGCATCGCGATCTTCCTGTCGGCCATGCGGCACTTCGCGGTCGAGGTCGTGGAACGGGGACTGCCGCTGATCTACGTGCGCCTCGACGACCCGCTGCCGGGCGGCTTCGCCGAACGTCTGGCTGCCGCGATCGCGACGCATCGGCCCGAGACCTTGATCGTCTGCGAGCCCGGCGAATGGCGAATGCTGGAGATCGTGCAACGCGCAGCGACGGCAGCCGGCTGCGCGCTGGACCTGCGAGTCGACCCGCATTTCCTGTGTTCACGCGAGGCCTTCGCCGCCTGGGCCGGCGACCGCAAATCGCTGCGGATGGAATTCTTCTATCGCCGCATGCGTGTCGAGCACGACGTCCTCGTCGAGGCCGACGGCCAGCCGGTGAACGGACGGTGGAACTTCGATGCCGACAACCGGAAGGGCTTCGGTCGCCGTGGCCCGGTCGGCCTGCCCGGCCACGCGCACTTCGAGCCCGACGGCATCACGCGCGAAGTCTTCGCCGCGATCGAGGACGAATTCCCCGACCATCCCGGATCGCTCGCGTCGTTCGGCTGGCCCGTGACGCGCGCCGATGCGCTGATCGCGTTGCAGCGCTTCGTCGACGAACGTCTCGATGACTTCGGTGCGCATCAGGACGCGATGTGGACCGACATGCCTTTCGGCTGGCATGCGTTGCTGTCGTCGTCGCTGAACCTCAAGCTGATCTCGCCGCGCGAAGTCGTCGATGCGGCGCTCGCGCGGCATGCGGAGCGCCCGGTGCCGTTCGCATCGCTCGAAGGATTCCTGCGTCAGATCGTGGGCTGGCGCGAGTTCATCCGCGGGATGTACTGGCTCGACATGCCGCGGATGCGCGAGGCCAATCACTACGACCATCAGCGACCGCTGCCGCGCTGGTACTGGACCGGCGACACGAAAATGAACTGCATGCGTCGCTGTGTCGGTCAGACGCTGCAGCACGGGTATGCCCATCACATCCAGCGCCTGATGGTGACGGGCCAGTTCGCCCTGCTCGCGGAGGTCAGGCCGCAGGAAGTCGCCGACTGGTATCTCGCGGTCTACGTCGACGCGGTCGAATGGGCCGAGCTGCCCAACGTCGTCGGGATGGCGATCCACGCGCAGGGGGACCGCTTCACCTCGAAGCCGTACATCGCGAGTGGCGCCTACATCGACCGCATGAGCGATTACTGCCGCGGCTGCCGTTACGAACCCACGCGGCGCGTCGACGGCGTGGAAACCTCCGGTGTCGAGCGACTCGCGTGCCCGGTGACCACGCTCTACTGGAACTTCATCGCGCATCACCGCGACGCCCTCGCAGCCAATCCGCGCAGCCGGATGATGGTGGCCAACTTCGATCGCATCGGGATCGCCGAGCGTGAGGCCATCGCGGCGCAGGCGGCGCTCACGCTCGAGCGGATCGATGACTTGTAGCTGTCGTCAGATCCTTCCCATCAGCACGAGAACCACCACGATCAGCACGACGATGCCGAGGCCGCCGCTGGGTCCATAACCCCAGGAACGCGAATGGTTCCACGTCGGCAGGGCGCCGACCAGGATCAGGACGAGGATGATGAGCAGGATCAGGGACATTCGGGTCTCCGTGGATTGATGACATGCCGGGGCGGTCCGCTTCGACGCGAACCGGACGGCATCATCGAGCGAAAGCCCTGACCTGCGCGCGAACGTGCCGAGGATTGCGGTTTGATCCGAGCCGCGCCTTCGCCGATACCGCAACGAAGTGCGTGGAGCGCTACATCTGCTTGAACAGGTGCGTGTAGGTGCGACTCACTTCGAGCTTCTGCGGGCTGCCGTTGACCGTGACGATCTGGCGCCCGCGAAAGTCGCGCGTGACGGACGCGATGGCCTGCGCGTTGACCAGCGTCGCGCGGTGGATCTGCCAGAACTGCTCGGGATCGAGTTCGTCGATCAGTTCCTTGATGGGCTTCTTGATGAGCGCCTCGAACTGCGTCGTCTGCACGCGCGTGTACTTCTCGTCGGACTGGAAGAACAGCACGTCGTCGACCGGGATCAGTCGCAGGCTCTGACCCACCGACGCCTGGATCCATTGCAGCCGCGGGGTGTGGGTGGGCGACACGGCGCCACCGGACTGGTCGAGTCGCGCCGCGAGGCGGGTCAGCAGTTCGGCGACGTCGGGGCGGTCGACCGCCTTGCCCCCGCTATCGTTCCCGGAGGCATGCGCGGCGACGAGCCGTTCCTTGAGACGCGCGACCGTCCGCGCGAGCCGGTCGCGGTCGGCGGGCTTGAGCACGTAGTCGATCGCGCCCTGCTCGAAGGCCTCGACCGCGTACTGGTCGTAGGCCGTGATGAAGACGATCTGGCAGCGATTGCCGGGTCGCGCGAGGATGACGCGCGCGGCTTCGATGCCCGTCATCCCCGGCATCCGGATGTCGAGGAAGGCGAAATCCGGGTCGTGCGTCTCGACGAGCTCGACGGCCTCGCTGCCGTTCTTGGCTTCGGCGACGAACGACAGCTCGGGCCACGCCTCGGAGAGTCGCGCACGCAACTGCTCGCGCATCAGGCGCTCGTCGTCGGCGAGGATCGCGGTGACGGGAGAGGAGTGGTCGGCGGCGTCGCTCATGC
>CAZZWS010000102.1:7849-13718 GCA_964657795.1 Beijerinckiaceae bacterium | reverse complement strand
TTCGAGTGCGCCCGACGCGCCGAGCAGGTGGCCGTGCAGCGCCTTGGTCGAACTGACGCGCAGACGATGGAGATCGTCGCCCCAGACGTCGGCGAGCGCGTTCCGCTCGACCACGTCGCCGATCTTCGTCGCGGTGCCGTGCGCGTTGCAGTAACCGACGTCGCGGGGCGCGAGGCCGGCCCGCGTCAACGCCGCTCGCAGTGCGCGGGCCTGGCCGGATGCGTCGGGCCTGGTCAGATGGGTGGCGTCGCACGACGTGCCCCAGCCCGCGAGACGCGCATAACGCTTCGCGCCGCGACGTCTCGCGCGCTCTTCGCTTTCGAGGACCATGAACGCCGCACCTTCGCCGAGCGCGAAGCCGCTGCGATCGATCGCGAAGGGCTTGACGGCCGTGCCCTCCATGCCGGGCGCCACGGTCGCCAGCGTCATCATGGCCTGCCAGGCCACGACCACCCCGGGCACGATCAGCGCTTCGGCGCCACCCACGATCGCGACGTCGAGGTCGCCTCGGGCGATGGCGGCGGCCGCTTCGGCGAGCGCGACCGACGACGACGCGCACGCGACCGAGTAGGTGAGAACCGGCCCGTGCACCCCGTTGCGCATCGCGACGTGGGCCGCCGGAGCGTTGGGCATGAAGGCCGGGATCGTCAACGGCGGCACGCGTGCGCCGCCGCGGCTGCCGACGTACGCGTTCTCGAGCGCAGCGGCGCCCCCCATGCCGCAGCCCACGTAGACGCCGACCCGATCCAGGTCGACGTCGACCAGCCCGCCGGCGTCACGGATGGCGAGGTCGGCCGCCGCGACCGCGAGCTGGCTGACGCGATCGACCCCGGGCAGTTGCAGCTTGGTGAACCAGCGGGTCTCGTCGAACACGACCGTGGCCGCGACGGCCGGCTTCGGCAACTGGCCGACGAAGACCGGAGCCAGCGCCGACGTCGCCTGCATGACGGCGTCGAACAGCACCTCGACGTCGTCGCCGTGCGGCGCGATGGCGCCGAGCCCCGTGACGGCCACGCCGATCGACGCCGACATCAGGACGCCGGGACGGCTTTCGTGGCGATCGAGTGGTCGACCAGCACCGACAGCTTGCGCAGCGTGTCGACGTCGGGGTCGTCGTCGGTCAGGCGGATCGCGAAGTGGTCCTCGACTTCGAACAGGAATTCGGCGATGGCCAGCGAGTCGAGGCCGAGCTCGGTCATCGGCTTGTCCGGGTCGAGCGCATCGCTGGCGAGCCCGTACTTCTTGTGGATCAGTTCCTGCAATGCGGCGAGCGAGTTGAGCGGTTCTTCATTCATCGTGCGTTTCGTGTCCCGTCCCTGGATCTGGTGTCCTGTTCCGCCGACGCCACCGGTACTCGATGGCCGCGGACGCGCCAATCATAGCGGCTGCTCAGCGCGAAGCACGCGTACCGGACTCTCGCACTCTTGCGGTCCGCAGCAGCAGCGACGGCACCGCGACGGCGATGCCCAACGCCGCGCCGGCGAAGGCATCGATGACGACGTGCTGTCGGATGGCCACGGTGGAATACGCGATGGCCGCGAACCACAGCGCGTTGCACGCCTGCAGAGCCGGCGGAGCCCGACAGTCGCGCAACAGCGCGGCGATGCGGATGGCCGTAAACATCGCGATCGCCACATGCAGCGACGGACAGGCGTTGCCCGGCGCGTCGATGCCGTGCAACAGCGCGAAGCCCGGAACGCCACCGGCGTCGAAAACCGACGACGGGATGCGGGTCGGCCAGCGATAGAAGATGGCGAGACCGGTCCCGCACAACAGCGCCGCCCAGCACGCGTACGCGATCAGGGCCGCGAAGCTGCGCTGCAGGCCCGGTGCGATGCCGACGTAGAACCACAGCGACAGGTAGGGGACGATCGCGATCGGCAGGTCGGGGATCGCGGTGTCGAGACGCGTCACCGGCATCGTGGTCACCGGATGGACCGGATGCCGCAGCAGGTGGAAGTAAGCGACGAAGAAGATCCAGATGAACGCCGTGGTGCCGACGAGCTTCAGCGCCAGGTGACGACGCATCCGGAACGCCATCTCGTCGCGCCATGCGATGGCCGGCCGCATCCGTCGGTGCTCAGCAGCCCGCCGTGCAACGCCCCGTGCCGTCGAAGCTCATCGGCTTGCCCGACAGCGGCACGTGGACCGGCATCCTGGCCGCCTTCAAGAACGCGGCGGTCTTGCTGTCCGGGACCAGCTTGCCGTCGACGGTGGCTCCTTCGTTGGCATGCGACGCGATCACGCTCTTCGGCTTGACGAGATCGTTGACGACGTAGGCTCCTTCGACCGGACCGACCGTGAAGGCGCCGCCGATGTTGAGCACGACGAGGTTGGCCTTGTAGAGGTCGTGGATCACCAGCGCCTGATCGGCGATGACGCCGGTGTCTCCCGACAGATAGGCCACGAGTCCGTTGCTGAAGCGCACGACGAACGCGCCGGCGGGACCGACATCGGCCGTCAGACCGTTGGCCTTCAGCGCTCGCGCGAGGTCGCCGTCGAGGAACGCGGGGTCGAGGCCATTGCTGTGCGCCGCGGTCACGCTCGCGACCTCGACGCCGCCGAACCGGGTCGATGCGCCGAAGCGCAGCACGACGATCTGCGCCGGGTCGCCCCCCGCCGCCTTGATGCGGTCGCGGAAGTACGCGTTGAGCTCGCCGCCGACCGGAAACTTCGCCTTCTTGGCGACGACGATGTTCAGCGTGTTGGAGCCCGGCGTGTCCTGCACCGCGAAGTCGGGCTTCGCGCAGCTGCCCGCGTTGGCGGTGGCCGAATGGACGTCGCCGAGGTGATCGCCGTGGACGTGCGACAGCAGCACGACGTCGATTCTGCCGAGGCGCGGATCGTCGCCGCCCCGCACCGTGCGGCCCGGATCGTAGAGGAGGCGCGTGCCGTCCGGGTCCTCGAAGATCAGCGCGCGGTCGAGCGCGCAGAACTCACCGTCGTAGCTGCCGAGCGGGGTGACGACGACGCTGGGTCCGGCAGCCGCGGCACTGGCGTGCGCCAATGCGCCGCCGATCAGCAAGGGAAGGAACAGGGCGGTCGAGAGGTTCATGCGATCTCCGGGAAGTGTTCTGGGATGGCTTCGGCGCCCCGTGGTGGCGACGACGCGTGCGGCGATTCTAGTGTCCTGCACCGCAGATCGTGCCGGCAAGGACGTCGTGTTCGAGCGCTGCGACACTCACAGTTGCCGGCCCAACCAGAACGCGCGCTCGGGCAGCGGCCCACGACCCGCGGCCGCGTTGTCGATCATGTGCCGCGGGTTGCCCGTGCCGGGGATCACGCAGGTCACGGCCGGATGCGACAGCACGAACTTGAGCAGCACCTGCGACCACGTCGTGGCGCCGATCTCCGCGGCCCACGACGGCAAGGGCTTGCCGCTCGATCGCCGCAACAGATCGCCTCCGCCGAACGGACGATTGACCAGCACCGCCACGCCACGCTCGGCCGCGAGCGGCAGGATGCGCGCTTCGGCCTCGCGGTCGTCCCAGGCGTAGTTCACCTGGACGAAGTCGAGCGATTCGGCCCGCAGCACGGCTTCGAGCTCGGGGTACGCGCTCGACGTGTAATGGGTGACGCCGATATAGCGGATCCGCTTTTCAGCCTTCCACTGCCGCAGGGTCGGCAGCTGCGTCTGCCAGTCGAGCAGGTTGTGAACCTGCATGAGGTCGACGTGCCCGAGCAATCCGATCGACGTGCTCATCTGGTCGATGCCGGCGTCGCGACCCCGGGTCCAAACCTTCGTCGCGACGAACGCCCTGCGGTCGGTGTTCGCGAGGAGTCGGCCGGTCACCTCTTCGGAGCGTCCGTACATCGGCGAGCTGTCGAGCACGTCCCCGCCGGCCGTCAACAGGGCGTCGACCACCGCCGCGAGCGGCTCCATCGCGGCCACCGTGTCGGGCGCGTCGAAGCCCTGCCACGTGCCGCAGCCGACGACCGGCAAGCGCTCGCCGGTGGATGGGATCGGTCGTGTGGTCATGGGGTTCGAGTCGCGATCGACCGACGGGCCGGCCATCGTTCGGGCCTTGGTCCCGAACGAAGCAGCGACCGCCATCGCCGCTGGAAGCGTCCTTCGCAGGAAGCGGGCGCGTCCGGGTTCGCTGGGTCGGGGCATCGTGCGGCTCCTGAAGAAAGAGGGATGAGACCACACGAACGTCGTACCCGGAACGGTGACGCCCGATCGGCTGAACCGTTGTGCGCCGAGGACGCATCGCCACGACGGCGAGCGCGGCCCGGTACAATCGCGTGCAGCACGTCAACACCCCGCGTGTAGCACGTCAACACCCCATTTCAGACCTCTTCAGCTCGTTCTCCAGGTTCACGACCCATCATGTCCGTCGACGCGTCCGACCAGATGTTCATGCTCGCTGCCCTTCAACAGGCGCAGAACGCGCAGCTCGTCGGCGAGGTCCCGGTCGGCGCCGTCGTCGTCAGGGACGGACAGATCATCGGCACCGGGTTCAATCAACCGATCGGCAGCCACGACCCCACCTCTCACGCCGAGATCATTGCGTTGCGACAGGCGGCTCAGGGAAGCGGCAACTATCGATTGCCGGACTGCGACCTCTACGTCACGCTCGAGCCGTGCGCGATGTGCGTCGGCGCCATGCTGCATGCCCGGCTGCGCCGCGTGGTCTTCGGCGCCTACGACCGCAAGACCGGCGCGGGCGGCAGCGTGATGAACCTGTTCGCCGAAACGGCCATCAACCATCACACCGAAGCCGTCGGCGGCGTGATGGCGGCCGAGAGCGTGGGCCTGCTGCGCGCGTTCTTCGAGGAGCGCAGGGCGATGCGCACGCAGGCCGTGCAGCGTCGTGCGGCCGTGGTCGGAGCCCCCGGCCCCGACCTGTCGACGACCATCGTCACCGACATCGACATGGCCGAGTGGAACGCCGCCAAGCACTGACGACGGTGCGGCGATGACCCGCGGCGGTCAAGCAGCGACGTGACGTCCGAAGCGACATCGGGTCGGACGTCGACGGTCGCGGTCTTCGCCACCAGCGGCTACGAAACCGATCCGATCCGTCTCGAAAGGACGCGCGACTACTTCGCGCGCCACGGCCTCGACGTCGTCTCGCATCTGCTGCCCGCGCGCAGGCACGAGCGCTTCGCCGGCACCGACGCCGAGCGACTCCGGTCGTTGTGCGACACCATCGTCGACCCCACCGTCGATATCGCCCTCGCTCAACGGGGCGGCTACGGCGTCACGCGACTGCTGCCGGCGGTTCCGTTCGACGGGATGGCCGCCGCTGTCGGGCGGGGCGTGCGCTTCGTGGGCCACAGCGATTTCACGGCGTTGTCGCTGGCGCTGCTGGCGCGGACCGGGGCGATCAGTTTCGCCGGACCGATGGCCAGCTTCGGATTCGGCGGCGAGAAGATCGACGCCTTCACCGAAGAACACTTCTGGCGCGCGATGAGGACGTCGCGCGTCGACGCCTCGTTCGACACGCCGTTCACCGGATCGCTGTCCACCGCGGGGCTGCTGTGGGGCGGCAACCTGTCGATGATCGCGAGCCTGCTGGCCACGCCGTGGCTGCCGTCGATCGACAACGGCATCCTCTTCATCGAGGACGTCAACGAGCAGCCTTACCGCGTCGAGCGGATGCTGCTGCAGTTACAGCAGGCCGGCGTGCTCGATCGTCAGCGGCTCGTGCTGTGCGGCGACTTCACCGGCTACCGCGTGGCCGACTACGACGACGGCTACGACATCGATGCGGCTCTCGCGCACGTACAATCGGTCACGTCGGCGCCGCTGATCCGCGGCCTGCCGTTCGGGCACGTGCCACGCAAGCTGACGCTCGCGGTCGGCGTGCCGGCGTCGATCGAGATCGCGGACGGCGTCTGCCGCCTGCGACAAGCATGGTGAACA
>CAZZWS010000102.1:0-7839 GCA_964657795.1 Beijerinckiaceae bacterium | reverse complement strand
GCGGGTGAACGCGGGCCGGATGATCAGGGCGCCGGCTTGACGCGTTCGAACCACTTGTCGATCGGGGGTGGCAACGGGTCCCGCAGCTGTGCCAGCAGCAGCTCGGGCGTGGCTTCGACGGCCAGCATCGACGCCTGCTCCTCGCGGACGAAGCGCTCGTCGACCATGGTCTTCGCGAAGGCCAGCAGCGGGTCGAAGTAACCGTCGACGTTGAGCAGGCCGATGGGCTTGCGATGGATGCCGAGCTGCAGCCACGTCAGCATCTCGGTCAACTCCTCGAGCGTGCCCCAGCCGCCCGGCATCGCGATGAACGCATCGGCGAGCCCGGCCATCGTCATCTTGCGTTCGTGCATGTCGGCCACGACGCGCAGGTCCTGAATGCCGGTGTGGCCGAGTTCGCGCTCCATCAGCGCACGCGGGATCACGCCCGTCACCCGGCCGCCGGCTTCGAGCGCGCCGTCGGCCACCGCGCCCATCAGACCGACGCGGCCGCCGCCGTAGACCAGTTCGATGCCGCTCTTCGCCAGCAGGCCGCCGAGCGCGACCGCCGCCGCGCGGTAGGCCGGGCGCGCGCCGACCGAAGAGCCGCAATAGACGCAGAGTCGCTGGATCGCAGAAGGAATCATCGGACGGTGAGCGCGGTCGTGGTCAAGCGGGAGGAAGTGGGAACACGCAGGATCGGGAACGACGCAATGATAAAATGCACGGCGGTGAAAAAGGCGTCGCGACATTCACAGGCGTGCTTTTCGCGGCATTTCGCCGACATTTCGCCGTCACCCGTTCGACCTTCGTCGCGGCTTACGCCCGTCGCCATCGGCGCAAGCCTTCGTCTGCGGCACGGTCGTCTCCAGACCCCGCTTCTCCACTTCCGCTTTCGAGCGAGCCCTGCCGTGCTTTCCACCGCCAACATCACCATGCAGTTCGGCCCGAAGCCGCTCTTCGAAAACATCTCCGTCAAGTTCGGCGAAGGCAACCGCTACGGCCTGATCGGGGCCAATGGCTGCGGCAAGTCGACGTTCATGAAGATCCTCGGGGGCGACCTCGAATCGAGCGCCGGCAACGTCATGCTCGACCAGGGCGAACGCCTCGGCAAGCTCAGCCAGAACCAGTTCGCGTACGAGGACATGCGCGTGCTCGACGTCGTGATGATGGGTCACGCCGAGATGTGGGCCGCGATGACCGACCGCGACGCCATCTACGCGAACCCGGAAGCGACCGACGACGACTACATGAAGGCGGCCGAGCTCGAGGCCAGGTTCGCGGAGTACGACGGCTACACGGCCGAGGCGCGCGCCGGCGAGCTGCTGCTCGGCGCCGGCATCCCGATCGAACAGCATCAGGGGCCGATGAGTTCGGTCGCGCCCGGCTGGAAGCTGCGCGTGCTGCTGGCGCAGGCGCTGTTCTCCAACCCGGACATCCTGCTGCTCGACGAGCCCACCAACAACCTCGACATCAACAGCATCCGCTGGCTGGAAGACGTGCTCAACGCGCGCAGCAGCACGATGATCATCATCAGCCACGACCGTCACTTCCTGAACCAGGTTTGCACGCACATGGCCGATATGGACTTCGGCAAGCTGACCGTGTGGCCGGGCACCTACGACGACTACATGCTGGCGTCGGCGCAGGCCAAGGAACGCCAGGCCAACGCCAACAGCAAGGCGAAGGAACGCGTGGCCGAGCTGCAGGACTTCGTGCGGCGCTTCTCGGCCAACAAGTCGAAGGCGCGTCAGGCCACGAGCCGCATGAAGATGATCGACAAGATCAAGATCGAGGACTTCAAGCCGTCGAGCCGCCAGAACCCGTACATCCGCTTCGAGGGCGAGAAGAAGCTGCATCGTCTGGCGGTCGAGGTGCAGCACCTGTCGAAGAACTACGACCATCCGGTGATCCGCAACTTCGACATCATGGTCGAGGCCGGCGAGAAGATCGCGATCGTCGGCGCGAACGGCGCGGGCAAGACCACGCTGCTGTCGTGCACGGCGCAGGTCGTCGAGCCCGACCACGGCGTGGTCAAGTGGGCCGAGAACGCCAACCCGGGACTGATGCCGCAGGACCCGAGCGAGTTCTTCGCGAGCGACGAGACGCTGACCGACTGGATGGGCCGCTGGACCCAGGAAGGCGACGACGACCAGTCGGTGCGCGGCATGCTCGGCCGGCTGCTGTTCTCGGGCGACGAGGTCAAGAAGCCGGTCAAGGTGCTGTCCGGCGGCGAGAAGGGCCGCATGATGTTCGGCAAGCTGATGCTCGGCCGGCACAACGTGCTGCTGATGGACGAGCCGACCAATCACATGGACATGGAGTCCATCGAGTCGCTCAACCTCGCGCTCGACAAGTACAACGGCACGCTGCTGTTCGTGTCGCACGACCGTGAGTTCGTCAACTCGCTGGCGACGCGGGTGCTGGAAGTGCGGCCGGAAGGCATCGCGGATTTTCGCGGGACTTACGACGAGTATCTGACGTCGCAGGGCGTGGCGTCGTAGTAAGCGTTGCTTGCGAGTCGTCCGAAGCCTTTCGTATTCGTCACCCCCGCGAAGGCCGGGCCCCAAGCACTACCGTAGAAATCGGGCCCCGGCCTTCGCCGGGGTGACACAAGGAAATTCGCATGAAGACCTACGCACACCTCTACATCGACGGCCAATGGGTCGCGCCGCACGGCCCCGGCACCATCGACGCCGACCACGCCACCACCGAGGAGGCCATCACGCGCATCCCCGAAGGTGACGAGGCCGACGTCGACGTGACCGTGGCCGCCGCACGTGCGGCTTTCGATGGCTGGGCTGCGACGCCGGCCGCGGAACGCGCCGACGCGCTGCGCCGCATCTCCGCCGAACTCGGCAAGCGGGCCGACGACATCGCGCTGGCCATCGCCACCGAGGTCGGCATGCCGCTGAAGATGGCCCGTCGCGTGCAGACCGACGGTCCGGTCGCCAACTGGGCGGCGTACGCGAAGGTCACCGAGAGCTTCGAGTTCGAGAAGCGGGTCGGGTCGTCGCTGGTCATCCGCGAGCCGATCGGCGTGGTCGGCTGCATCACGCCGTGGAATTTCCCGCTCAACCAGATCACGTTGAAGGTCGCACCGGCGATCGGCGCCGGCTGCACGGTCGTGCTGAAGCCATCCGAGGTCGCCCCGAGCGTCGCGTTCATCCTCGCAGAGGCGATCCACGCCGCCGGGCTGCCCAAGGGCGTGTTCAACCTCGTCACCGGCTACGGCCCGGTCGTCGGCGAAGCGCTCGCGAAGCACGCCGAGGTCGACATGATCTCGTTCACCGGCTCGACCCGCGCGGGTCGCCGCGTCGGCGAGGTCGCCGCGCAGACCATCAAGCGCGTGGCGCTCGAGCTCGGCGGCAAGTCGGCCTCGGTCGTGCTCGACGACGCGGACCTGACCGCCGCGGTCAAGGGCACCATCGGCAACTGCTTCCTCAATTCGGGCCAGGCGTGCATCGCGCAGACCCGCATGCTCGTGCCGGCGGCGCGCTTCGACGAGGCGAAGGCCCTCGCGAAGCAGGTCGCCGATGCGTTCACCGTCGGCGATCCGCTCGGTGAGGGCGCGAAGCTCGGACCCCTGGTTTCGGCGACGCAGCGCGATCGTGTCGTCGGGCTGATCGACCAGGCAGTCGCGGAGGGCGCCGAGCTCGTCACCGGCGGCTCGGACGCGCCTTTCGAGAAAGGTTATTTCGTCAGACCCACCGTCTTCGCGACCACCGACTCGAAGTCGACCATCGCGCAGGAAGAGGTGTTCGGTCCCGTGCTGACGATCCTGCCGTACGCCGACGAGGACGAGGCCGTCAAGATAGCCAACGACTCGCCGTACGGTCTCGGCGGCGGCGTCTGGGGCGAAGAGGCGCATGCGATTCGCGTGGCCCGCCGCATCCGCACCGGTCAGATCGACATCAACGGCGGCCCGTACAACCCGCGCGCACCGTTCGGCGGCTACAAGCAGTCGGGCAACGGGCGCGAGAGTGGCGTCTATGGCTTCGAGGAGTTCCTCGAATACAAGTCGCTGCAGTTGAAGCCGCTTCCGTCGTCCACCGCGAAGGAACCGGTGCCGGCTGACGCGGCGGCGATTCCGGGCTGATCCCGGTCAGGCTTCGAAGCGTGCGGGGCTCGTGTCGCGCATGACGATTCACGCATGACCCGACGTCTCCTGCGCGGATTGTTATGGACCGTAACGATCGTGCTGATCGTCGGCGTCGTCCTCGCGTTCGTCTGGCGACAGCTCGAACTGCCGCAGACCGACGGTGAGCTAACGGTCGCGGGCCTCGCCGCACCGGTCGACGTGGTCCGCGACGCGGCGGGCATCCCGCACATCTACGCAGCCAGCGACGACGACGCGTGGTTCGCGCTCGGCTACCTGCATGCCGACGATCGCCTGTGGCAGATGGAACTCGATCGGCGCACGGCAGCCGGTCGGCTGGCCGAGATCCTCGGCCCGTCCGCGCTCGACGCCGATCGCTTCCTGCGCACGATGGGCATCGCCCGCAATGCCGCTGCGATCGCGGAGCGGCTCGACCCGGCTACGTTGCACGCGCTGGCGCGCTACGCGGCCGGCGTCAATGCCAACCTCGACGCACGGGTGAAGCGACCCCGTTTCCTGCTTCCGCCCGAGTTCCTGCTGACCGGCGCGCCGCGTCCCGAGCCGTGGACGCCGGCCGACTCGATCGGCTGGGGCACGATGATGGCCTGGGACCTGTCGACCAACTGGAACAGCGAGTTGACGCGCATGCGGCTCGCGCAGCGGCTGACGAAGCAGCAGATCGACGAACTGATGCCGCCTTACCCGGGCAACCCGGGCATCGACGCCGACGGGCATGCGCTCGCACCGATCCCCGACGCACCGCTGCCGATCGCCGACTATCCCGCGCTGTACCGGAGCCTGAAGATCGACACGGCCGCGCTTTCTTCGGCAGCGACATCGTTGCTCGCGCAAGCCCCCGATCCTTTCGTCGAAGGCATCGGCTCCAACAATTGGGTCGTCTCGGGCGCGAAGACCGCGTCGGGCAAGCCGCTGCTCGCCAACGATCCGCACCTGTCGCTGACGGCGCCGTCGATCTGGTATCTCGCGCAGTTGTCGTCGCCGGACCTGAACGTGATCGGCGCGACGTTGCCGGGACTGCCGAGCGTCGTCATCGGCCGCAACGACCACATCGCCTGGGGCGTGACCAACACCGGACCGGACACGCAGGACCTCTACATCGAGGCTTTGCGTGACAGCAACGGCATCACGGAAGCACGGACGCCCGATGGCTGGGAGCCGCTCGATACGCGCGACGAGGTCATCCATGTCAAGGACGCACCGGACGTGGCGTTGCGGGTCCGTCTGTCGAGGCACGGCCCGCTGATCTCCGACGTGTCGCGCGCGGGCGGCGACGCGTTGAAGACGCTCGACGGCTCCGGCTTCGCGCTCGCGTTCCAGTGGGCGGCGTTGCGTCCCGACGACCGGACCGTCAAGGCGACCCTCGCGCTGAACCGGGCGAGCGACTGGTCGAGCTTCGTGGCCGCACTGCGCGACTTTCACGCACCCCAGCAGAACTTCGTCTACGCCGATGTCGCCGGCAACATCGGCTTCATCGCGCCCGGCCGCGTGCCGGTGCGTCGGCCCGACAACGACCTGATGGGCCAGGTACCCGCGCCAGGCTGGGACGCACGCTACGACTGGCAGGGCTTCGTGCGTTTCGAGCAGTTGCCGCAGAGCCTCAACCCGCCGGAGAACCGCATCGTCACGGCCAACCAGAAGGTCGTGCCCGACGACTACGCGCCGTTCCTGACCGCCGAGTGGGCCGCGCCGTTTCGTGCGCGGCGCATCGAGTCGCTGCTCGATGCGTCGAACCGCCACGACGTCGCCAGCTTCGGCGCGATCCAGGCCGACGTGCGCTCCCTGGCCGCGGTGCGACTGCTGCCGCTGCTGACCGACACGCGTCCGTCGGACGACGCCGCGCGACAGGCCATCGCGCTGCTCGCGGCATGGGACGGGACGATGCGCGCGGATCGCATCGAACCACTGCTGTTCGCCGCGTGGATGCGCGAGCTGTCGCGCGTCGTGACGCAGGACGCGCTGGGTCCCGAACTGTTCGCGTCGCAGTGGCAACCGCGGACGGTGTTCCTGATCGACGTGCTGTCCGACAAGGACGGGCAGTCACGCTGGTGCAAGGACGCGACGAAAGCGAGTGCGCCGGTGCCGGAGCTCGAAACCTGCGCCGCCATGAAGACGCGCTCCCTCGACCTCGCGCTGGCGGACCTCACGAAGCGGCTCGGCAGCGACCGAACCCGCTGGCGCTGGGACGCGCTGCATGGCGTGGAAGCCGAGCACCGACCGTTCGCACGCGTGCCGTTCCTGGCGCGCTGGTTCTCGTTGAGGGGCGCGGTCGGTGGCGACGCCAGCACCGTCGACGTCGCCGCGTACGACATCAAGGACGACGTCGCGCCGTTCGCCGCACACCACGGCCCGAGCCTGCGGGAGATCGTGGACTTCGGCGATCTCGAACAGTCGCGCTTCATGGCGTCGACCGGCGAGTCGGGCAATCGCCTGTCGCCGCTGTACGGCAACCTGTTCGATCGCTGGCGCGCGGTGGACTCGGTGCCGATGCAGTTGCGGCGCGAGTCGGTGGAGCGCGGCGCGACGGGGACGTTGCGTCTGCGACCCTAGCGGCTGCGACTCGATGCGGGGCCAGACGACCGCCTGACACATGACGAGAAGGCGCGTCGATCGTCTCCTGAAACGGGGGCTCCCCCGGGTCGCTTTCGCGTGCCGGCAACCAGTGTCAGCGCGACGTGTGCAGCGGGTCCGCCTCGTCGGCCAGCGCGGCCGGCGCGATGTGCGGCAGCGTCTCGACCTCGTCGGACGTGGCCTCGCGGAAGAACACCATCAGCAGCACCAGGATGACCGGCCCGATGACGAGGCCGACGACGCCCATCGCGATCACGCCCCCGAAGATGCCGAACAGGATCGCGAGGAACGGCAGGCTGGTCCCGCCCTTGATCAGCATCGGTCGCACCGTGTAGTCGATCACCATCACGATCACCATGCCGAGCGCGAAGACCGTGATGCCGGTGATCGTGCGGCCGTCGATGCCGAGACCGAGACCGATGATCGCGAGAACCAGCGGCGCCGCGCCGGGCACGAAGGCCAGGATGGCGAGCGCCGTGCCGAGCAGCACCGACGAAGGCACGCCGCAGATCGACAGCATGCTGCTGAGGATGATGGCCTCCGCGAAGCCGACGATGACGAGTCCGTTGACCGCGGCACGCAACGCCTGCGGGACGTGGATCACGTACTCGCTCCAGCGCCGGCCGAGCCAGCGGTCGCCGATCGTGCCGATCCGTTCGATCAGCTGCGGACCGTCGCGGTAGAAGAAGTACAGGACCCACAGCGCGAACACCAGCGTGACGAAGCGGCCGGTCAGGCCGACCAGCAGGAACTGCGCGGCCGACTGCAGCACGTCGGCCTTGCGCGACACCGTCGCGCGCAGGATGGTCGACAGTTGGTTGGGTTGCGCGAGGTAGGAATTCCATCGCTCGACGAGGACGTCGCTGAACCACGGCATGTGCTTGAGCCACTCGGGCGCCGGTGAGCCGGTCGCGTCGACCTTGAGCAGGAACGACGCGACCGCGCTCACGTCCTGCAGCATGAAGACGACGAGCAGCACCATCGGCCCGACGAGGAGGCCGCTGATCAGCGCGGTGGTCAGCGCCGAGGCCAGCGATCGCCGACCGCCGCAGCGCGTTTCGATGGCGAGATAGAGCGGCCACGAGGCGATGGCGATGATCGCCGCCCAGATGATCGCCAGCAGGAAGGGCCTCAGGACCGCGAACGCGCCGAGCAGGATCAGGCACGTGAAG
>CAZZWS010000101.1:0-13876 GCA_964657795.1 Beijerinckiaceae bacterium | reverse complement strand
TTGTCGATGCTCTTGTCGTCGCGCTTGTCGTCGTGCGCGTCGTGCGCGTCGTCGTGCCTTCCCTCCTGGGTCGGGTCGGGACTCATCGGCGCTGGTGATCGTGGAATGCAGGCATCGGCGGCGGTCACGGAAGCGGATCGGTTGTTCGACGACATCGTCGCGCAGGCTCGCCGCGGGCCGCAGTCTCGAACAGCCGGAGGATATACAAGCCCGAGTTCGTCGTGCACGCCATGCGGACCGGCGGTCGCTCAGTCGCCGGGCGCTTCCACGTCGTCCGGGCTCAGCCGTCGCCTGGTTCGTTCGAGCAGCGCGTAGAGCTGATCGAGCTCTTGTGCGCCGATCAGCTTCGCGATGTCGCCGTAGCTCGCTTCCGACAGCGGCGCGATGCGGGCGACGAGTCGGCGTCCGGTCGCGGTCAAAGAGATCTGCGCGGCCCGCGAATCGCCGGCGTCCGCCACGCGCTTCACGAAGCCGCGCGCCTCGAGCGCTTTCGCGATGCGCGAGAGGCTGGGCAGGCTGACGAACGTGGCGGACGAGATCTCGCCGAGTCGCAGCGGCTTCGTCGTGGCGGTCAACGCGCGCAGCACGCGCCACTGCTGCTCGGTCAGGTCGTGTCGCTGCAACGTCGGCCTGAAGCGCGCCATCACCGCCTCTCGCGCGCGCAGCAGGGCCATGGGCAGCGATCGCGAGAAGTCGCGCAGCGAATCGACGCCAGGAGCGACGGGATGGTCCGGCTTCATACGATCATGATACAGTTAACACGTTAACTAAAAGGGGCGGCGTGTGCGTGTGTCCGGACGGCGATCCGCGCACCGGACCGACCGCCTTCCCGGAGACATGAACCACTTCATCGGCGAAGATTTCACGGCAGGCACCGTCTTCGGCGTGCTGCTGAACGAGGCCGCGACGCTCGATCGCCTCGCGGCGACGTTCCGCGAGCCGCCGTACAACGCGCCGCCCGTCGCCCCGGTCCTGTACATCAAGCCGCGCAACACGTTCGCCGGAGAAAGCGCCGCGGTCGTCGTTCCCGGCGCGGTGCGGGTCGATGCGACGGTCGGGGCGGTCATCGGTCGCCGCGCGTCCGGCGTGACCGCCGGGCAGGCACTGGCTCACGTCAAGGGCTACGTCGTCGTCAGCGACCTGACGCTGGCGCACGACGCGCCTCGGGACTCCTTCTATCGCCCCGCGGTGCGGTTGCGCTGCCGCGATGGCTTCTGTCCGATGAGCGGCCTGATCGTCGAGGCCTTCGACCCGTCGCAGGCCACCATCACCGTCCGGATCAACGACGCGCAGGTCCACCAGCGCTCACTGCGACATCTCGTGCGCGACCTGCCCCATCTGATCGAGGCCATCACCGCGTTCATCACGCTCGACGTGAACGACGTCGTGCTCGTCGGTCCGCCGGACGCGGCGCCCGTCGCCGAACCCGACGACGCGATCGCGATCGGGGTGTCCGGACTCGGCGGGTTGACGCATACGTTGGTCGCCGAGGTTCCCGCATGAAGACGGCACGGGTCGTCCATGAAGGCGTCGTCGTCGAGGCCACGGCTCACGTCGAAGGCGTGCGATTACCCGACGGCCGCGTCGTCGCCGAGACGGAGGTCGAGTGGCTGCCGCCTCGCCGCTTCGGGACCATCTTCGCGCTCGGCCTCAACTACGCGGCGCACGCGAAGGAACTCGCTTTCGGCCGCGCGCCGGAAGAACCGCTGGTGTTCCTGAAAGGACCGAACACGCTGATCGGCCATCGCGCCGTGACGGTCCGACCGGCCGACGTCACGTTCATGCATTACGAGTGCGAGCTGGCCGTGGTCATCGGCAAGACCTGCCGCCACGTGCCGCGGGAACGCGCGTACGACGTCGTCGCGGGCTACACCGTCGCGAACGACTACGCGATCCGCGACTATCTCGAGAACTACGAGCGTCCCAACCTGCGCGTCAAGAGCCGCGACACCTGCACGCCGATCGGGCCGTGGTTCGTCGACGCGGCCGACGTCCCCGATCCGATGCGGCTGGAACTGGCCACCCACGTCAACCGCCAGCGCGTCCAGCACGGCAACACGGGCGACATGGTCAACGACGTGCCGGCATTGATCGCCTACCTGTCGAGCTTCATGACGCTCGCGCCGGGAGACGTCATCCTCACCGGCACGCCCGAAGGCGTGGTCGACTGCAAGGTCGGCGACGAGGTCGTGACCGAGATCGAGAACATCGGACGACTGGTCAACTTCATCGGCGATGATTCGAAGGAACGTGTTTGAAGGAATCTCTCTGATGCGCATCGAACACCTCATCGACGGCAGGTCCGTCGCCGGCAGCGACTACTTCGAGACCGTCAATCCGGCCACGCAGGAAGTGCTGGCGGAGGTCGCGGCCGGCGGTGCGCGCGCGGTCGCCGCGGCCAAGGCCGCGTTTCCGAAGTGGGCCGGCATGCCGGCTCCGCAGCGGGCCGCCCGCATCCGCAAGCTCGGCGACCTGATCGCTGCCGAGGCGCCGTCGATCGCGAAGACCGAAACCGACGACTGCGGCCAGACGATCGGCCAGACCGGCAAGCAACTGGTGCCGCGCGCCGCCGACAATTTCCATTACTTCGCCGAGATGTGTACGCGTGTGGATGGCCACACCTACCCGACCGAGACGCATCTCAACTACACCCTGTTCCACCCGGTCGGCGTGTGCGCGCTGATCTCGCCGTGGAACGTGCCGTTCATGACGGCCACGTGGAAGGTCGCGCCGTGTCTCGCGTTCGGCAACACGGCCGTGCTGAAGATGAGCGAGCTGTCGCCGCTGTCCGCCGCGCGCCTCGGCATGCTCGCGCTCGAAGCCGGCATTCCGGCCGGCGTGCTGAACCTGGTCCACGGCACCGGTCGCGAGGCCGGCGAGCCGCTGGTCTCGCATCCCGATGTACGGGCCATCTCGTTCACCGGCTCGACGGCGACCGGCGACCGCATCGTGCGGAGCGCGGGGCTCAAGAAGTTCAGCATGGAGCTCGGTGGCAAGAGTCCGTTCGTGATCTTCGACGACGCCGATCTCGCCCGCGCGCTCGATGCCGCGGTCTTCATGATCTTCAGCAACAACGGCGAACGTTGCACGGCCGGCTCGCGCATCCTCGTGCAGAAGACGATCTACGCGGCATTCGTGGCGAAGTTCGTCGAGCGGGCGAAGGCCATCACGGTCGGCGATCCGCTCGACGAGAAGACCATCGTCGGACCGCTGATCTCGCAGGCGCACCTCGCGAAGGTGCGCAGCTACATCGAACTCGGCCCGAAGGAGGGGGCGACGTTGCTGTGCGGGGGACTAGCCGTGCCGACGCTGCCCGACCGCGTCGCGAAGGGCAACTACGTGGTCCCGACCGTGTTCGCCGACGTCGACAACCGCATGCGCATCGCGCAGGAGGAGATCTTCGGGCCGGTGGCCTGCCTGATCCCGTTCGACGACGAGGTCGACGCGATCCGCCTCGCCAACGACATCCCGTTCGGCCTCAGCAGCTACGTGTGGACCGAGAACCTCGGGCGTGCGCATCGCGTGGCCGCGGCGGTCGAGGCGGGCATGTGCTTCGTCAACAGCCAGAACGTGCGCGACCTGCGTCAGCCGTTCGGCGGCACGAAGGCATCGGGCACCGGCCGCGAAGGCGGAACCTGGAGCTACGAGGTGTTCTGCGAGCCGAAAAACGTGGCGGTGTCGCTGGGGTCGCATCACATCCCGCGCTGGGGCGCGAGGTAGGCCGATGACGATCACCCGCCGACGCCTGATCGGTGCTGCCGCGCTCGCGGCGGTGCCCACGCTCGCGCGCGCGGAAGCGGCCTGGCCGGCCGCGAGGCCGCTGCGCGTCGTCGTGCCGTTCCCGCCGGGCGGTACGACCGACTACGTCACGCGACTGGTGATGATCGAGGTCGGCAAGACCATCGGCCAGACCGTCGTGATCGAGAACGGGCCGGGCGCCGGCACCGTGATCGGTGTCGAGAAGGTCGCTCGTTCGGCGCCGGACGGCAGTAGCTTCGTGACGGTGGCCAACAGCTTCGCAGCCAACCGGACGCTGATGCGCTCGTTGCCTTACGACACCGTGAAGGACCTGCGGCCGGTCGCGCTGATGGGCATGTCCGAGCACGTGCTGGCCGCGTGGCCGGGGAGCGGCATCCGGTCGCTGGCCGACTTGCGCGTGCAGGCGAAGGCGAAGCCGGGCACGTTGTCGTTCGCGTCGTTCGGTAACGGCACGTCGTCGCATCTGGCCGGCGAGATGCTCAGGCAACGGATGGAGGTCGACCTCGTGCATGTGCCGTACAAGGGCCAGAGTCCGGCGATGGCGGACCTGCTCGGCGGTCACGTCACGATGATGTTCGGCAACTGGCCCGAGTTCCGCAGCCAGATCGAGGCGGGGCGCCTAGTGGCCGTCGGCATGGCGACCCGCGAGCGCTCGCAGTACGCTCCCGACATCCCGACGCTCGCGGAGCAGGGCGTGGCCATCGAGTCCAACTCCTGGAACGGCCTGCTCGCGCCGGCCGCGACGCCGGATGCGATCGTCTCGAGGATGAATGCGGAGATCAACCGCGCACTGGCCGGGCCGATCGTGAAGAAGGCGTTCCACGACGGCGGCATCGCGTCGCTGTCCGGAACGCCCGAAGGTTTCGCGCAGTTCATCCAGAGCGAGATCGGCAGGTACGCCGCGGTGATCCAGGCCGCGCACATCCCGCAGGAAGGCTGACCATGAGCCTCTACGCCGCGCAGAAGTTTCTCTTCGACCTCAATCGCAGTGTCGATGTACAGAGTCTTTACAAGGACGATGGCGATAAGCGCGCGGCGCTGCTGGCGCGCTACGACCTGACCGACGAGGAACGCGACGCGATCCGTGACGGCGACATCGGCAAGCTCTACGTGCTCGGCTGCAACGGGCAGTTGCTGATGCACTTCGCGCCGCTCCTCGGCCTGCCGTGGGCCGACTACATCGCCGCGATGCGCGACGGCGTTCGCAAGTACGGGCCGGTGCGAGCCGGCATCTACGCCATGACGACCGCGGACGCTGAGCGCGTCGCGGGCGTCTGAAGCGTCACGGAAGCACGCGATGCCGCTCGTCTTCGCCGCCGTCTGCAGCCACGCGCCCGGCATCACCGGCCGCGCGCATCTCGCCGATGCGGCCGCGAAGGACGCGTTCCACGCGCAGTTCGATCGTCTCGGCGTCGAGCTGCGCGCGAGCCGGCCCGATGCAATCGTCATCGTCGCGGCCGAGCACTTCGCCAACTTCTTCATGAACAACATGCCGGCTTACGCGATCGGCATGGCGGACCGCTACGAGGGCCCGATCGAAGACCCGCAATGGCTGGGCATCGAGAAGACGGTCGTGCCGGGCGATGCGGCCCTGTCGCAGCGGCTGATCCGCGAGGTCATGCAGACCGTGGACGTGGCCTATGCCGAGGAATGGAAGTTCGACCACGGCATCATCGTGCCGCTGCACTTCCTGACGCCGCGCTACGACGTCCCGGTGATTCCCGTCAACATCAACTGCCAGGGTCCGCCGCTGACGCCGCTGCATCGCGCGTGGGCGTTCGGCGAGGCATTGCGACGCGCGTGCGACGCGCTGCCCGAGCGGATCGCGCTGGTCGGTACCGGCGGCATCTCGCACTGGCCCGCCACGCCCGACTCCGGCAAGGTCAACGAGGCCTGGGATCGCGACTTCATGACGCGCTGGTGCGCCAACGATCGCGACGGGCTGCTGTCGTACACCGACGAGGACACGTATCGCGATGCCGGGCAGGGCGGCTTCGAGATCCGCACGTTCATCGCGGTCGCCGCGGCGGCCGGCGGGCAAGGCACGATCTTCCACATGCAGGCCATCCCGATCTTCGCGGTGACGTGCACGGCCGCGGTCATGGCCATCGTCTGAGGAAACACCATGCCGCACCTCGTCGTGCTCTACACCGGCAACCTCGAGGCCGAAGCCGACCTGCCGCGCCTGTGCCGCACGCTCGCTGACACGATGATCGTGCAGCGCGACGAGGCCGGCGCGAGCGTCTTCCCGATCGGCGGCACGCGAGTCTTCGCGTTGCCGTCGGTGCATCACGCGGTGAGCGACGGCGGCGTTGCCGCCCGGGCGATCGGCGAAGACGGCGATTACGGCTTCGTCTATCTCAACCTGCGGATGGGTCGCGGCCGTTCCGATGTGGTCAAGCAACGGACCGGCGACGCGCTGGTGGCGGTCGCGCGCACGCACTTCGAGCCGTTGTTCGGCCGCCGACGGATTGGGCTCACGTTACAGATCGACGAGAGCCCCGGTCAGGTGTACGACGGCAAGTCCGGCAACCTTCACGACCTGTTCAGGTGACCGCCATGTTCGACGAGGCACGCATCGCGACGCTGGCCGCGGAGCTTCACGAGGCCGAGTCTTCGCGCCGTCAGGTCGAGCATTTCTCGAAGCGCTTTCCGGAGATGACGATCGCCGATGGCTACGCCGTGTCGCGACGCTGGGTCGCGATGAAGATCGCCGGCGGTCGCGTGGCGCGCGGTCACAAGATCGGCCTCACGTCGCGCGCGATGCAGCAGGCCAGCCAGATCACCGAGCCCGACTTCGGAACGCTGCTCGACGACATGTTTTTCGAGCAGGGCGACATTCCTTCGGCGCGCTTCATCAAGCCGCGGGTCGAGGTCGAGCTCGCGTTCGTGATGGAGAAGCGCCTCGAAGGTCCGGGCGTCACGCTGTTCGACGTGCTGAAGGCCACGGCCTACGTCGTGCCGGCCATCGAGATCATCGACGCGCGCATCGAACAGTTCGACCGGCACACGGGCGCGATGCGGAAGGTCTTCGACACCATCTCGGACAACGCCGCCAACGCGGGCATCGTGCTCGGCGGCAGGCCGGTGAAACCCGATGCCGTGGACCTGCGCTGGGTCGGCGCGCTGCTCCACAAGAACGGCGTGATCGAGGAGTCGGGCATCGCGGCCGCCGTGCTCAACCATCCGGCCAACGGCGTCGCGTGGCTCGCCAACAAGCTCGCGCCGTGGGACGAGGCGCTCGAAGCGGGTGAGGTGGTGCTCGCCGGCTCGTTCACGCGGCCGACCGGCGCCGAGCCCGGCGACGGCTTCCATGCCGACTACGGCGCCCTCGGTTCCATCGCCTTCCGTTTCGTCTGACTGATCGTCCATAACCCATGAAGACGCCCATCAACGCATTCAAGCAGGCACTTGCCGCGCGGCAGGTCCAGATCGGCCTGTGGGTCGGGCTCGCCGACGCCTACGTCGCGGAGATCCTCGCCGGCACCGGTTACGACTGGCTGCTGATCGACGGCGAACACGCGCCCAACGACGTGCGTTCGGTACTCGCGCAGTTGCAGGCCGTGTCCAGCGCCTGGTCCGCCTTCGAGCATCGTTCGCATCCGGTCGTGCGCGTGCCGGTGGGCGAGACCGCGTTGATCAAGCAATACCTCGACCTCGGTGCGCAGACCGTGCTGGTGCCGATGGTCGATACGGCGGACCAGGCCGTGTCGCTGGTGCGCGCGATGCGCTACCCGCCCGACGGCATCCGCGGCATGGGCAGCGCGCTGGCCCGTGCCTCGCGATGGCAGGCCTATCCGGCGTATCTGCACGAGGCGAACGCAGAGGCCTGCCTGCTGGTCCAGGCCGAGACGGTCGAAGCGATGGACAACCTCGACGCCATCGCGGCGGTCGACGGCGTCGACGGCGTCTTCATCGGGCCCGCAGACCTGTCGGCTTCGATGGGTCATGTCGGAGAGCCGGGACACGCGGACGTGCAGCAGGCGATCACGGACGGCATCGCCCGCATCACGCGCGCCGGCAAGGCCGCTGGCATCCTCGCGACGAGCGAGGAGCAGGCCCGCAAGTGGCTCGCGGCCGGCGCGACATTCGTCGCGGTCGGCGTCGATACGATGGTGTTGTCTGGCGCCGCGCGACAGTTGCTGGCGCGCTTCAGGACCACGCCGGAGGCGGGTCGCGACGCGTATTGACGGCGAGGTCGAACGACTTACCGTCGGGCGCGTGGGCCGGCCGCGGGGTCAGCCGCATAGGTCAGCCGAGTTGCATCGACGAGTCTCCGCTGTGGTCCACGTGCATCGTCGCGAGGGAATCGTCGTACTCGTCGACCTGGCCGCTGCCGGGCGCGAAGTCCGGACCCGGTAGGCCGAACAGATAACCCTGCAGTTCGAGGCATCCCATCGTGCTCAGGATCTTGCGTTGCTCGACCGTCTCGACGCCTTCGGCGATGACCTTGAGGCCGAGCTCGTGGCCGAGGCTGATGATGGTCTGGACGATCGCCTTGTTGCGCGGATGGGTCGCGAGCGTCTGCACGAACGAACGATCGATCTTGATCCGGTCGACCAGGAAGCGGCTCAGGTAGCTGAGGCTCGAGTAGCCGGTGCCGAAGTCGTCGAGCGCGATCGAGATGCCGATCTCCTTCAACTGCCGCAGGATCGTCTCGGTCCGTTCCACCTCGTGCAGGAACACCGATTCCGTGACTTCGAGTTCGAGGCATTGCGGCGCGAGACCGCTCTCGGCCAGGACGGCCACGACCAGGTCCACGAAGCCGTGGGCCCGGAACTGATGAGCCGAGACGTTGACCGAGATGACGAACGGCTCGGTTCGACCATCGTTCCACAGCACCGCCCGACGGCAGGCCATCCGCAGGATCGCTTCGCCGAGTTCGACGATCTGCCCGCACTCCTCGGCGATCGGGATGAAGTCGGACGGCGGGACGATGATGCCGTCGCGCCGCCAGCGCACCAGCGCCTCGGCGCCGATCGGCACGCCGTCGTACGCGCGGCAGAGCGGCTGGAAATGCAGGATGAACTCGTCGTGCGCGAGCGCCTCGGTGAGGCGGTGTTCGAAGTTGAGATGCTGGAGCGCGAGCTCGCCGAGCTCGTTCGTGAAGAAACGGAAGGCGTTGCGTCCCGACTCCTTGGCGAGGTACATCGCCGCATCGGCATGCTTGGTCAACGCGCCGACATCGGTCCCGTCGTCGGGAAAGATCGCGACGCCGAGGCTGGCGGTCACCGACAGGCTGTGGCCTTCGATCTCGACCGGCTGCGACAGTCGCCGCAGGATGCTCTCGGCGACGCGCGCCGGCCCCTGTTCGTCGGTGAGGTGGGTGAGCAGCACCACGAATTCGTCACCGCCCTGACGGCTGACCGTGTCGGTCTCCCGCACGCACTCCTTGAGACGCGTCGACATCTCCGTCAGCACCTGGTCGCCCGCGCGATGACCGAGCGAATCGTTGACATGCTTGAAGCGGTCGAGGTCGAGGAACAGCACGGCCACCTTGCGCTGGTTGCGCCCGGCCAGGTCGATCGCTTCCTGCAGACGCTGGTGGAAGAGCGCCCGGTTGGGCAGTCCGGTCAGGGCGTCGTGATGCGCGAGATGCGCCATGCGTCGTGCCATCGCGCGGGACTCGGTGACGTCGCGCAGGACCATCACGGCGCCGATCACGCGACTGTCGCTGTCGCGGATCGCCGCGACCGAGTGCTCGACGGCGAAGCGACGACCGTCCTGCCGACGCAGGATCGATCCGACCGGCGGCGCGTCGGCGTTTTGGGTGGAGAGCGCCCGCTGGATCGGATCGAACGCGTGGTCGCTGACCTCCGAGGTCGTGATGGCGAGCACGTCGCGCGACGGCAGGCCGCGCGCCGCCTCGATGGACCAGCCCGACATGCGCTCGGCCACCGGGTTCATGAAGAGGATGCGGCCGTCGCGATCCGTGGTCACGACCGCGTCGCCGATCGAACGCAACGTGACCTGGAGGCGCTCGCTCTGCGCGAAGAGTTCGCGCTCGACGGACAGGCGTCGCCCGAGTTCGCGCTGCAGGATCACGGCGAGGGCGATGCAGCCGGACAGAAGCAGGGCGGTCAGGCCGCCGATCAGCAGGGCGCGGCGTGCCCAGCCGGCGTAGATGGTTTCCGTCGACTGCGCCACCGTCAGCAACAAGGGAAAGTCGCCGACGTGCTGGAAGACGAACTGCCGGTCGACGCCATCGCGTGCGCCCGACGATTGCAGGACGCCATGCCGCTTCTCGACCATGTCGTCGAAGAGTGCGACGCCCTTCAGGTTGCGTTCGACGTAGCCTTCGGGGAACGGATAGCGCGCGAGGATCGTGCCGTCGTCCAGGGCGATCGCGAGCGAGCTCCGGGCTCCGAGGTCGATCAGCGAGAACAGGCGGCTGAAGTACGCGAGCTGGATCGACCCGACGACGACGCCCGCGAACTGTCCATCGCCGCGCGTCAGGCGTCGGCTCAACGTCACCCGGTCCTGGCCCTCCAGGTCCTTGAACGGGTGCCCGATGTGCAGTGCCGGGTCGAGACGGGTCTGGTGATAACGGAAGAACTCGCGTTCTTCGAGGTGGTCGCGCCAGGGCTCGCGACCGAACGAATCGATGACGACCGTACCGGCGCTGTCGAGCACGAGGATGGGCCCGAGGTACTCGGCCTTGATCGATGAATCGAACAGCACGCGGTCGCGCACGCTCGGCGGCAGTTCCATCACGCCCGCGGTCGACAGGTCGCCGACGATCGCCTGGAGCGACAGATCGTAGGTCTGCAGCGTGCGCTCGACGTCGTGCGAGAGCGACGTGGCGACGTCGCCACCGTTGCGTGCCGCCTCGTCCCAGGTCTCCGCACGCAGCGTCAAGATGATCTGCGAGGCGCAGGCGACGATCAGCAGGCCGATCGCGATCCCGAGGATGATCGCCTTGCGTGGAATGGAGCGGGGTGTGGTCATTTGCGGGACGAGGTCTACAAGGATCGCAGCGAATGTGAGGGCCTCTGATCTTCGTCTATCGGCAAGGCGGTGTGAAAGCTGGAGTATCCGGCATATTTGAGTTTACATAATACAAATTATGCGCAGTGCGATCGCGAGTCGAACATGGGCCCGTCATGAATTCGATCATGAGTCGATTGTGCGGCCGGACGCCGGCGGCGCGCCAAACTGACATTCCTGTCAGCCTGCCGACAGCCGCAGACGCAGGCTGAATGAGTACAGTCCGCAGTCGCTCATCGTCCCATTGCCATGTCCCGTCATTCCCGTTCCGTCCCGCGTTCAATCAGGGCAACCCGCACGTCGCTCCCCGCAAGCTGCGCACTCGCATCGATCGCCATCGCCATCGCCGTCACCGGCTGCATGGTCGGGCCCGATTATGTCCGGCCCTCGGCCGCGTCGTCGACGGCTTATCGCGAGTCGCCGCTAGCCGTCGGCGACTGGAAGACCGCGCAGCCGAAGGCCGCCGACGGGTCCGCCAACCCGTGGGCGCTGTTCGGCGACGCGACGCTCGAGCGCCTGATCGCCGATGCGGCCACGGCCAATCAGACCGTGGCGCAGGCCGAAGCGAACTATCGCGCCTCGCGCGCCGCCGTGCGCCTCGCGCGTTCGGCGCTCTATCCGACGCTGGGCGCGTCGGTCGGCGCCTCGCGGTCGCGGGTTCCCGTCAGCACGAGCCGCAACGCCGCCATCATCGAAAACGCGCACACCGTGACGCTCGAAGCGAGCTGGGAGCCGGACCTGTGGGGCGGCGTCCGCCGTTCCATCGAGGCCGCCGATGCGACCGCGCAGTCCACGGGCGCGCTGCTCGCCGCGGCGCGCCTGTCGGTTCAGGCGGAGGTCGCCGACAATTATCTGAACCTGCGCATCAACGACGAGCTGCACGACCTGCTGGCGCGCGATGTCGATGCCTACGAGCGGGCGCTGCGCCTCTCGCAGGCGCAGTTCAAGGCAGGCGTCGTGTCGCGCAGCGACGTGGCGTTGGCGACGGCCCAGCTCAAGTCCACGCAGTCGCTGCTGACCGACACGTTCGCTTCGCGCGCGCTGTACGAGCACGCGATCGCGCTGTTGCTCGGCAAGGCCCCGGCCGACTTCACCTTGCCCCCCGCCCCGCTCGACGCGCGGCTGCCGGCGATCCCGGTCGGGCTGCCGTCCGATCTGCTCGAACGTCGGCCCGACATCGCGAGCGCCGAGCGCAACGCGGCCGCGGCGAACGCTCAGATCGGCGTCGCGAAGGCGGCCTACTATCCGCTCGCGACGCTGACGGCGAGCGGCGGCGACAGCCTCGCCAGCCTCGGCCGCTTCTTCACGGTGCCCGGGCGTGTGTGGACGCTCGGCGCGAGCCTCGCCCAGACCATTTTCGACGGCGGTGCCCGGCACGCGACGACGGACCGCGCCATCGCCACCTACGACGCGGCCGTCGCCGCCTACCGGCAGACGGTGCTGTCGGGCTTCGGCGAGGTCGAGGACAACCTGGCGACGTTGCGCGTGCTGGAACAGGAACAGGGCACCGACGACGACGCCGTCACCGCATCGCGCGACGCCGAACGAATCGCGACCAGTCAATACCGCGCCGGCACCACCACCTATCTGTCGGTCGTCACCGCGCAGAATGCGGCGTTGACCAACGAGCGGACCGCGGTCGCATTGCGCGGTCGCCGCTTCACGGCCAGCGTCGCGCTGATCCGCGCGATCGGCGGCGGCTGGGACGCCACGGACCCGGCTTTCCCGACCGCCGATGCATCGGACTCGACCACGAACGCCAAAAATGCGGCCACCGGCTCGCGCGCTCCATGAAACCAGAGATCTTCAACGAACCTCCCGGCACCGAGTTCGTCGGCGCCCCGATGACCGCGACGCCGCGACGCCGCTGGCTGCGCATCGTCCTGCTGCTCGTCGTCGTGGCGCTGATCGCGTGGGGCCTGATCGCGTATTTCGGGAAGAAGGAAAAGCCGGCGCCGCCGCCCCCACCGGTTCAGGCGACGCTGGCCACGGTCGCGCAACGCGACTTCCCGGTCTACATCGCCGGCGTGGGCAACGTGCTGCCGCTGCAGTCGGTGACCGTCAAGGCGCGGGTCGACGGCGAGCTGCAGAAGCTCGGGTACACGGAAGGACAGGACGTCAAGGCCGGACAACTGATCGCCCAGATCGATCCGCGGCCGTTCCAGGCCACGCTCGCGCAACTGATCGCTCAGAAGGCGCGCGACGAGGCATTGCTGGCCAACAGCCGACTCGATCTCAAGCGCTACAACGACCTGATCAAGGACGAGGCGACGTCGCAGCAGACGCTCGACACGCAGAAGGCGCTGGTCCAGCAGAACGAAGCCGCCGTCAAGACCGACGACGCGCAGATCGCCGGCGCGCGCACGCAACTCGCCTACACGACGATCACGGCGCCGATCTCCGGACGCACCGGACTGCGACTGGTCGACGTCGGCAACATCGTCCACGCCGCAGATACGACCGGGCTCGTGGTGATCGATCAGGTCGATCCGATCTCGGTCGTCTTCACGTTGCCCGACGCGGCGTTCCAGAAAGTCAATGCGGCGATGCGGGCCAGCGCGACGCCGCTCGAGGCCCTCGCCTATTCGCGCGACGACGCGTCGAAGCCGCTGTCCCGAGGCACGCTGGTGCTCGTCGACAACCACATCGACACCACCAGCGGGACCGTGCAGATCAAGGCCAACTTCCAGAACGCGACGCACGCGTTGTGGCCGGGGCAGTACGTCAACGTCCGGCTCTTCGTGGAGACCCGCAAGCAGGCGGTGGTGATGCCGGCGGCGGCGGTCCTGCGCAGCCAGAAGGGCACCTATACCTATGTCATCGACGACGCCGACAAGGCGCAGATGCAGCCGATCGTCGTCGCATTCATCCAGGACGGCGTAGCGGTCGTCGATCAGGGCGTGACGGCCGGCCAACGCGTCGTGATCGATGGTCAATACAAGGTCAAGCCCGGCGTTTCGGTCAAGGCGGTCGCACCGGCGTCGGCGACCGCGACCTCCGCCGGCGTGACGCCGTCCGCAGGCGGCACCGCGGCCGACGCGAGCACGGCGAGCGGCAATCCCGCGCAGAAGGCTGCTCCGGAAAACGCCGCTCCGGCCAGTAACAAATGATGCGCGAAGTGATGCGCGAA
>CAZZWS010000100.1:13463-13883 GCA_964657795.1 Beijerinckiaceae bacterium | reverse complement strand
GTTCACCTGCTTCCCTGCCCCCGATGACTTCCCACGCGGAACCCGCACACTGGATGCGACACGCGCTGTTGCGCGCTCGGGACGCGCTGTATCGCAGCGATCCCAATCCGCGGGTCGGCTGCGTCCTGGTTCACGACGGCGTGGTGATCGGCGAAGGCGCGACGCAGGCGCCGGGCGGTCCTCATGCCGAGGTCGAGGCGTTGCGCGACGCGCGAGAACGCGGCTTCGATGCGCGCGGCGCGACCGCGTACGTCACGCTCGAACCCTGCAGTCACTTCGGGCGCACGCCGCCCTGCGTCGACGCGCTGATCGCAGCCGGCATCGGTCGCGTCGTCGCGGCGATGACGGACCCCAATCCGCTCGTGGCCGGCAGTGGCTTCGCGCGTCTCGCTGCGGCCGGCATTGCCGTCGAGCACGGGT
>CAZZWS010000100.1:9984-13453 GCA_964657795.1 Beijerinckiaceae bacterium | reverse complement strand
GTTGTTGGCCGACGAGGCGCGCGACCTGAACGCCGGCTTCGTCTCGAGGATGACGCGCAAGCGACCGTGGGTGCGGATGAAGCTGGCCGCGAGCCTCGACGGCCGTTCGGCGCTGGCCGACGGGCGCAGCCAGTGGATCACCGGCCCGGCCGCGCGACTCGACGGTCATCGCTGGCGCGCACGTGCGTCGGCATTGCTGACCGGCATCGGCACGGTCCGTCTCGACGATCCGCGGCTCGATGTGCGCGACGTGGATACGCCGCGTCAGCCATGGCGCGTACTGGTCGACAGTCGCTTCGACGTGCGGGCCGATGCGAAGATCGTCCGCAACATCGCCGACGGCAAGCCGCTGCTGGTCGTCGGTGCGGTCGACGACACGCATCGTCGCACCGCGCTCGAAGCGGCCGGCTGCGAGACACTCGTCCTGCCGAACGCGGCGGGCAAGGTCGATCTGCGCGGCCTGCTCGACGAGCTCGGCCGCCGGGACGTCAACGAACTGCACGTCGAGGCCGGCGGCAAGCTCAACGGTTCGTTGCTGACAGCAGGGTGCGTCGACGAGTTGCTGATCTACCTCGCGCCGAGCCTGCTCGGACCGGGCATGGCGATGATCGACCTGCCGCCGCTCGACGACCTCGGCCGGCGTATCGTGTTGAGCTTCGACGAGGTCACGCGGATCGGCGACGACCTGCGGCTGCGGGCGCGGCCGGTCCTTTCTGCCGACGACGCGATCGGGGCATGGCCCTCGGACCAGAGTCGGGCAACATGAACGCCGCGACGGCCGGTGGTCGTGTTACGGCTTCGATCCGGCCCTCCCGCTTCGCGGCATCGCTCATCACCAACTGACGGTTTCAAATCATGTTCACCGGCATCATCGCGGCTGTGGGTCGCATCGAGAACGTCGTTCCGGAATCGGCCGATCCGCAGGCGGGCGTGCGCCTGGCGATCGATGCGGGATCGCTCGATCTCACCGGGCTGGCCATCGGCGACAGCATCGCCATCGCCGGCGCGTGCATGACCGTGGTCGACATCGACGGGTCCCGGCTCGAGTTCGACGTTTCGCGCGAGAGTCTCGACCACACCGTCGGGCTCGATGCCGTGGGAGACGTCAATCTCGAGAAGGCACTGCGTTTCGGCGACCGGCTTGACGGACACCTCGTCAGCGGGCATGTAGACGGGACCGGCGAAGTCGTGCGTTTCGAGCCGACCGGCGAATCGTGGACGCTGGTCGTCCGCGCGCCGCGCGCACTTGCCCGCTTCATCGCGTTGAAAGGCTCGGTCGCCATCGACGGCGTGAGCCTCACGATCAATCGGGTCGACGACGTCGACGACGGTTGCGAGTTCTCGATCAACCTGATTCCGCACACGGTCGCGGTGACGACGCTGAACCAGCTGGTCCGCGGTCGACGCGTGAACCTGGAGATCGATACGCTGGCGCGCTACGTCGATCGCATGATGACGACCGCGAGCGAGCGTCCGACGCCGCCACCGCCGACCGCGGCGGTGGCCGTTCGCCGCGAATCGCCGGTCACCCCCTGACCGGGGTCAGTTGCGCCCGCCGCGATCGTCGCGGCCACGGTCGCCGCCGCGATCGTGATCGTCGCGACCACGATCGTCGCGATGATCGCCTCGGTTATCACCGCGGTCATCGCGTCGCTCATCGTGGCGTCCGTCAAAACCCGGACCGGGACCGCGATGGTCGTCCCGGGCATGGACTTCGCGATAGCGCGGCGTATACACGTCGCGATACCAGTCGTCCCGCACGAAATAGACCGGGCGATTGCACGCGTCGTAGGTCCGGCAATAACGCCGCCAGTTGCGTTCGCGGCCCGGTGGCACGTGGAGGTACACCGGCTCCTGGACGTAGGCGGGGCCGCGATCGATGACGACCGGCTGGTTGTAGATGACCTGCGGCTGAGGAACGCCGCCCAGGTCGACGCGCCCGTAGACGCCGGGCAGACCGATCGAGACGCCGATGTCCGCGGCGCCGGCGGAAGACATGCCGGCGGCGACGACGGCGATGGACACGAGAAGGCGGACGGGAAGTCGCATGGTGGCTCCGGTGAGGACCGGACGTCGCCGGTCGGGCAAGGATCATCAACGACCGGCCCGCTGCCGCGCGTGGGACATCAGCTCGACTCGCTGTGGGACAGTCGCATCGCATCGCAACGGCAATGGAAACTGTCTTCGCCATCGCCATCGCCAAGATCACCAGCGTGGCGACGCGTTCGCTATACGACGACGGCCGACGGCGGGCTCACGTGTAGGACCGGTCCTGCTCCGCGAAGACCTGCGCCGCCAGATGGAACGCGCTGTTGGCCGCCGGCACGCCGCAGTACACGGCCGTCTGCATGAGGACTTCCTTGATCTCGTCGCGCGTCACGCCGTTGTTGCGCGCGGCATCGAGATGCAGCTTCAGTTCCTCGGAGCGGTTCAGCGCGACCATCATCGCGATGGTCAACAGGCTGCGCGTGTGGCGCGGCAATCCCGGTCGCGTCCAGGTCTCGCCCCAGGCGGTGCGCGTGATGTAGTCCAAGAACTCGCCGTTGAAGTCGGTGCGCGATCCGCTGCTGCGATCGACGTGCGCATCGCCCAGCACCGTGCGCCGCATCGCTTCGCCGATCGCGCGGCGGTCCGGCTCGGCGATGCGGCCTTGCGAAAGGAATCGAAGGACCGCGGCATTGAACGCACCGGCCTGCTCGATATTGGACAGATGGGCTGCATCGAGCTCGACGTACGCCGCACCGGGGACCGCCTGCGCGATGTCGCGGCCGAGCGTCGGCGGCGTCGACGGATCGTGCGCGCCCGCGATGACCAGCGTCGGCACGCGGATGTCGCCCAGGCCCGCGCGCAGGTCCGCGTCGCGGATCGCGGCGCAGTTGGCCGCATAGCCCGATCCGCTGGTCTCGATCAGCATGCGGCGCACGGGCGCGACGCGATCCGGCGACAGCGCGCGAAAGCGGGGCGTGAACCACAGCTCGACGATGGCATCGCAGAGATCTTCCGGCAGGCCGGCGGCGCCGCGGGCATCGGTCGTCGCGATCCGTGGATTCCATCGTTCGGGGGTCCCGATCTTCGCGCCGGTATTGGCCAGCACGAGACGACCGAGGCGGTCGGGTGCGTTCTGCGCGAGCCACAGGCCCGTGAGTCCGCCCATCGACAGGCCGACGAAGTGCCCACGGGCGATGCCGAGATGGTCGAGCAGCGCGACGACGTCGTGGCCGAGCTGGTCGATGGTGTAGTGACCGGCAGGCGACGAAGACCTGCCATGGCCGCGGGTGTCGTAGCGCACGACGCGATAGCTGGCCGCGAGCAGCTCGACCTGCGGCGCCCACATCGCGAGGTTGGTGCCGAGCGAGTTGGACAACACCAGTGCCGGCGCCTCGGCAGGCCCGTCGATGCGGTACTCGATCGTCACGGCGTCGTGCGTGAAGGTAGGCATGACCGGAGTTTCCATTTGGTCGTTCCCGCG
>CAZZWS010000100.1:0-9974 GCA_964657795.1 Beijerinckiaceae bacterium | reverse complement strand
GTGCGGGAACGACGATTCAGTTCGGCACGGGTGACGTCAAACCCTTTCGATCACCAACGCGATCCCTTGCCCGACGCCGATGCACATCGTGCACAGCGCGTAGCGACCGCCGGTCTTGAGCAGCTCGTACATCGCGGTCGTGACGAGCCGCGCGCCGCTCATGCCGAGCGGATGCCCGAGCGCGATGGCGCCGCCATTGGGATTGACGCGCGGATCGTCGTCGGCGACGCCGAGTTGGCGCAGCACCGCCAGACCCTGGCTCGCGAACGCTTCATTGAGCTCGATGACATCCATCCGGTCGATCGTCAGGCCGAGACGCTGCAGCAACTTCTCGGACGCGGGCGCCGGGCCGATGCCCATGATGCGCGGCGGCACGCCGGCCGTCGCCATGCCGAGGACGCGGACTTTCGGTGTCAGTCCGTGCCGTTGCGCGGTCGCGCCGTTGGCGATCAGCAGGGCACACGCGCCATCGTTGACGCCCGATGCGTTGCCGGCCGTCACCGTGCCATCGGGTCTGACCACGCCCTTCAGCTTGCCGAGCGCCTCCATGCTGGTGGCGCGGGGATGCTCGTCGCGATCGACGATCAGCGCGTCGCCCTTCTTGACGGCGACGGTCACCGACACGATCTCTTCGGCAAGGCGGCCGTCGGACTGGGCTCGCGACGCCTTGGACTGGCTCGCGAGCGCGAAGCGGTCCTGGTCCTCGCGGCCGACCTTGAACTCGGCGGCCACGTTCTCGGCGGTCTCGGGCATCGAGTCCACGCCGTAATGCTCCTTCATCAGCTTGTTGACGAAGCGCCAGCCGATGGTGGTGTCGTAGATCGTGGCGGCTCGCGAGAACGCGCTGTCGGCTTTCGGCATCACGAACGGTGCGCGACTCATCGACTCGACGCCGCCGGCGATCATCAACTGGTGGTCGCCCGCCGCGATCGAGCGTGCCGCCGTGCCCACCGCGTCCATGCCGGAGCCGCACAGCCGGTTGATCGTCGCGCCGGGCAGGCCGACCGGCAACCCCGCCAGCAGCGACGCCATGCGGCCGACGTTCCGGTTGTCCTCGCCGGCCTGATTGGCGCAGCCGTAGATCAGGTCGTCGACCGCGGTCCAGTCGACCGACGGGCTGCGGGCCATCAACGCCTTCAGCGGCACGGCGCCGAGATCGTCGGCGCGGACGGACGACAGCACGCCGCCATAACGACCGATCGGAGTGCGGATGGCGTCGCAGATGAATACGTCTTGCATGGAGTCTCTTTCTCGAAGGCGCTTGCGTCGCGAGCCGACGTGGTCGGCCGACCTGCATGCGCGGGTCCGTACGGGCGTGGACCGGAAGCGGCCGCCGATTCTGCCACGCGTGCCGTGCGGATGCGCGGCTTGCGCGTGACAGCACGAAGCTGTGGCCCACCGCCGTCGATATTCGTCGTCGGGCTTCGTTTCACGCGGCGTTCATGGACGCTTCATCGCCGCTTCGCGAAGGCGTCGTACAACGTCGATCGCGGGGGCTCGCATGCGGACCGATCGGTCGACGTGCGCGGCACAATGGAGGATCGACGAGGGGAATGGCATGCGACACGCGCGACACGAAGGGACGAAGATTCCTCGACCGATCGCGGTCGAACGAGGTATTGGCACGAAGCGCTCGGGCCTTCGTCCCTCGACACGCGGCGTGTGCGCCGGCTTCGTGCTGCGCACGGCACTGGTCGCGCTCGCGTGTGTCGGCGGATCGGTCTTCATGACCGACGGCGCGCAGGACGCGATGGCCGCGTCGTCCGGCAACGGCGCCGTCGTGCAGCCGGTCGTGAAGAATTTTTCGCCGCAGGGCGAAGTCGCCGAAGTGCGGCAGGCGCGGGCGACGTTCAGTGCGCCGATGGTGGCGTTCGGCGACGCGCAGTTGCCGGCCCCGTTCGACGTGCAGTGTCCGGCCACCGGGACAGGTCGCTGGATCAACGATCGCACCTGGGTCTACGACTTCACGGCCGACGTCGGACCGGGGACGCGTTGCAGCTTCGCGCTCAAGCCCGCCACGCGTGCGCGCGATGGCGGATCGATCGGTGGCAAATCGTCGTTCACGTTCAGCACCGGTGGGCCGGCGATCGTCCGCAACTTTCCGTCGGCCCGCGTGGGCACCGGCAACGACGGCGACGATGAAGGCGGCGCCGGTATCGACGAGGAGCAGGTCTTCGTGCTCGTGCTCAACGGCCCGGCCACGCCGTCCAGCGTCGTCGCCAACGCGTGGTGCGAGGTCTCCGGTATCGGCGAGCGCGTCGGCGTCCGCATCGTCGACGGTGACGACCGCAAGCAACTGCTGAAGCGCTTCGCGCTCGAGACCCGCGCCGAGAACGTCACGATGCTCGCGTGCGCGCGGCGCCTGCCCGACGACGCCAGGGTCGACCTGGTCTGGGGCCGCGGCATCGCGGCGTCGAGCGGGATCGTCACGACGGTCGAGCGACGGCTCAGGTTCAAGGTCCGCTCCGACTTCACCGCGAGTTTCACGTGCGAGCGCGAGAACGCGCAGGCCGCCTGCACGCCGGTACGACCGGTCCGTCTCGACTTGACGTCGCCGGTCGCGCGAGCCGTCGCCGAGCGCTTCGTGCTGCGCTATGTCGACGATGGCAAGACCATCGAGCGACGGCCCTCGTTCGATGCGGACAACCGGGCGGCGTCGGTCTCGACCATCGAGTTCAAGCCGCCGTTCGCCGAGAACGCGGCGTTGACGATCGAGGCGCCGAAGGACCTCGTCGACGATGCGGGCCGGGCGTTGTCGAACGCATCGCTGTTTCCGCTGCAGTCGAAGACCGCGCTCGCGCCGCCGCTCGCCAAGTTCGCGGCGTCGCCGTTCGGCGTGCTGGAGCTCGATGCCGATCCGGTGCTGCCGCTGACGGTGCGGCACGTCGAAGCGGACCTGAAGATTCGGGGCGTGGCCATTGCGGGCGGTCCGGCGCCGTCGACCCCGCCGTCGACCTCGGCGTCGCAGGGCATGGTGCGCACGGTCAACGTCGACGGGTCGCAGGGCGATGCATTGCTGATCCAGTGGCAGCGTCGCGTCAAGCGCTATCACGAGGCCAGCATCGACAAGCGCTCGATCGATCCGGCCGATCTGCCGCCCGGCGCCACGCCGCCCTCGGAACGTGAACGCGTCGGGCGCCACAAGCGCAGCGACGCGCAGGAGGCGCGCGCGGAATCGGCGGAGGACAACCTCGTACAGACGCGCGAGTTGAGTCTTCTGAAACGCGATGCGGGTGCGAAGCCGCTCGCATTGCCCGGCGCACGCGGCGACGATCCGCGGCCGTTCGAAGTCGTCGGCATCCCGTTGCCCGAGCCGGGCTTCCACATCGTCGAGATCGAATCGCAGCGGCTCGGCGCAGCGTTGCTGGGCAAGCCGGCGCCGATGTACGTGCGCACGACGGCGCTGGTGACCAACCTCGGCGTGCATGCCAAGTTCGGCCGTGTCAGCGGGGGCGTGTGGGTCACGATGCTGGACCGCGCGCAGCCGGTCGCAGGCGCGGCCATCCAGATCTCGGACTGCGTCGGCAAGCCGCTGTGGAGCGGCACGACCGACGCCCGCGGCTTCGCATTCGTGCCGCGCGGCTTTCCGGCCCCGCTGTACGGCAACTGCACCGGGCATCGTGGAGACCAGGACGGCGACGGCGAACTCGGCTACTTCGTCAGCGCACGCAAGCTCATCGCAGAAGGCCGTCACAAGGGCAGGACCGACATGGCATTCGTCTGGTCCAACTGGAACGAGGGCATCGAGAGCTGGCGCTTCAATCTGCGGGGCGGCAACGGCGGTGTGTTCGACGATGGTGAAGGCGACGACGCGGACGCCGCCGCAGACGACCGCGGTCCGTTGATCGCCCACACGGTCTTCGATCGCACGTTGTTGCGCGCCGGACAGACCGTGTCGATGAAGCACTACCTGCGTCGCGAGACTCTCGCGTCGCTGTCGCTGCCCGACCCTCTCGACCTGCCGACGCAGGCCGTCATCACGCACGTCGGCTCGGACCAGCAGTACCCGTTCGATCTCGCGTGGCGCGGCGGTCGTTACGCGGAGACGGTTTTCAAGCTGCCGGACGATGCCAAGCTCGGCCTCTACCAGGTCACGCTGAAGCGCGGCGATCGGTCGTGGGACACGGGCAGCTTTCGCGTCGAGGAATTCAGGCTGCCGGTCATGCGCGGCCGCATCGACGTGCGCGCGGCGGATCAGGATTCCGCGGCCGCCAGGAAGGCGCCGCGGGATTTCGTGCGGCCCACGGCGCTGTCGACGACGGTCTCGATCGCCTACACCAACGGCGGCTCCGCATCCGCGGTGCCGGTGCGGGTCTCGGCGGCGCTGAAGCCGCGCTTCGTCGAGTTCGCGGGCTACGAAGGCTGGAGTTTCGCGCGTGCCGCACGAGGCGACGACGACCGCAGCGGCGGCGGGACGGACGATGGGACGAATGGAACCAGCGTGCCTTTCGCCGACTTCGTCGAGGATGGTCCGCACGTCGACCGTGGCGGGCCGGGCCAGCGTATCGTCGCCGACAAACTGGCTGTGACGCTCGACCGGAACGGCGCCGGCAAGGTCGTCCTCGATCACCTCCCGACCATCGACCGGCCGCGCGACCTCCTCGTCGAGGCGACCTATCCCGATCCCGACGGCGAGATGCAGACGTTGTCGCAGGCCGTGTCGTTGTGGCCGGCCGCGCTGGTGGTCGGCGTGCGCGCCGACGACTGGGTCTCGGTCGGCGGGACGACGCAGCGCAAGACGCAGGTCAAGCTGATCGCACTCGACACGCAGGGCAAGCCCGTCGCGAACGCGCCGCTCGAACTGCGCGGCATCGCGCGCAACGTGCGCTCGATCAGGAAGCGCATGGTCGGCGGCTTCTATGCCTACGACAACCAGCGCGAAAGCAAGGCGCTGGGTGTGTTGTGCACCGGCAAGTCCAACGCGCAGGGTCTCGTGTTCTGCACGTTGTCGCTGACCGAGCCCGGCAACGTCGAGCTCGTGGCCAGCGCGACGGATGCGATCGGCAATCAGGCCGAGGCGAGTGCGTCGGTGTGGGTCACGCGCCAGTCCGAGGTGTGGTTCGGCGGCGAGAACCAGGACCGCATGGACGTGTTGCCCGAGAAGCCGTCGTATGCGCCGGGCGAGGTCGCGAAGTTCCAGGTCCGCATGCCGTTCCGTGCGGCCACCGCGCTGGTCGCCATCGAGCGCGACGGCATCCTCGCGACCCAGGTCGTCGAGGTCCGCGGCGACGATCCGACGATCGCGGTCAAGGTCGAGGCGGACTGGGCGCCGAACGTCTTCGTGTCGGTGCTCGCCCTCCGCGGCCGCATCCGCGACGTGCCGTGGTATTCGTTCTTCACGTGGGGCTGGAAGTCGCCGACCGAGTGGTGGCGTGCGTATCGCGACGAAGGCAAGTTGTACGAGCCGCCGACCGCGATGGTCGACCTCGGCAAGCCCGCGTTCAAGTACGGCATCGCGACCATCGCGGTCGACAAGGCCGCGCACCGGTTGAACGTCGCGGTCACCACCGACAGGCCCGACTACCCGGTGCGGGCGACTGCGAAGGCGACGATCCACGTCACGACCGCCGACGGCAAGCCGGTCGCGGCAGGGACCGAGGTCGCCGTCGCCGCGGTCGACGAAGCGCTGCTCGAACTGATGCCCAACGCGAGCTGGGACCTGCTCGACGCGATGATCTGGCAGCGTGCGTACGGCATCGAGACCGCGACCGCCCAGATGCAGATCGTCGGCAAGCGGCACTACGGTCGCAAGGCGGCGCCACCCGGTGGCGGCGGTGGCGTCAGTCCGAGCCGCGAACTCTTCGACACGCTGCTGACTTGGCAACCATCGGTGGTGCTCGACGCCACCGGCAGTGCGACGATCGACGTCCCTCTCAACGACTCGCTGACCGCGTTCCGCATCGTCGCGGTCGCCGATGCGGTGGCGGGCGATCGTGCCGCGTTGTTCGGGACCGGCAGCGCGACGATCCGTACGCGTCAGGACCTGCAGGTCGTGCCGGGGCTGCCGCCGCTGGTGCGCGAAGGCGATCGCTACCAGGCCGGCGTCACGTTGCGGAACACGACGAAGGTGGCGATGGAGGTCGACGTGGAGGCATCGTCCGGCGCCGGTCAGGGTGGCGCGGTTGATCGTCTGCCCTCGCAGCACGTTCACCTCGACCCCGACGCCTCGCAACCGGTCTCGTGGCCGGTCGTGGTCGGCAGCGGGTCGAGTGCCCTGAGCTGGACCATCACCGCGAAGTCGTCTGCTGCGAATGACCGCATCACGATCCCGCAGAAGGTCGTGCCCGCGGTGCCCGTCACGGTCCAGCAGGCCACGCTCGAACAGCTCGACCGGACTTTCACGATGCCGGTCGCGGCGCCGGCCGATGCGTTGTTCGACGGGGCGTCCACGATCGCGTCCAATGCCGCGGCGTTGCGCGGCGGCGTGTCGATCGCCATCAAGCCGAAGCTCGCCGACGGGCTGCCCGGCGTCGTCGACTGGTTCAATCGTTACCCCTACGACTGCCTCGAACAACGGGCGTCGATCGCCATCGGCACGCTCGACGAGAAGCGCTGGGACGACGTGGCGCGGCGCATCCCGCTGTACCTGGACGGCGACGGCCTCGCGGCCTACTACCCGCCGCGTGCCGATGCGCCGGCGTCGGGCAGCGACGTGCTGACGGCCTATCTCCTGAGTGCCAGCGCGGAGGCGCGTGCCTTCGGTCGCTTCGCCATCCCCGACGAGACGCGCGCGAAGATGGAAGCGGGTCTCGTCGCCTTCGTCGAGGGGCGCATCAAGCGCGACGTCTGGTCTCCGTTCGCGAGCGACGCGCAGCGCCAGCTCGACGTCCGCAAGCTCGCCGCGATCGACGCGTTGACGCGCGACGGCAAGGCCGTGCCGCGGATGCTGCAGTCGCTGCAGGTTCTGCCGAACCAGTGGCCGACCTCGGCCGTGATCGATTGGATGTCCATCCTGAAGCGCATGCCGACCGTGCCGGAGCGCAACAAGCGGCTGGACGAGGCCGACCAGATCCTGCGCGCGCGACTCGACTACGCGGGCACGCGGCTCGACTTCTCGACCGAGAAGGACGACTTCTGGTACTGGCTGATGGCGAGCGGTGACGGCAACGCCGCGCGACTGCTGCTGACGGTGCTCGACGACGCCGGCTGGAAGGCCGACGCGCCACGGCTCGTGATGGGCGTCCTGCAACGGCAGCGGCAAGGGCACTGGCTGACGACCACGGCCAACCTGTGGGGCACCCTCGCCGTCAACGCGTTCTCGAAGCGCTTCGAACGCGACCCGGTCGCCGGCACCACGCGGGCGGTCATGGCGTACGGACCGACAGCGACGCTGTCGTGGACCGGGAAGCCGCAGGGGGGAACGCTGCTGCTGCCCTGGCCTTCGAAAGACGCGCGTACGGGCGTGCCCAGGGACACGGCGCCGGTCAGGAACGACCTGACGGTCACGCAGGACGGCGCCGGCAAGCCTTGGCTGACGATCCAGAGCCTCGCCGCCGTGCCGTTGAAAGCGCCGGTGGCATCGGGCTATCGCATCACGCGCACGATCACGCCGGTCGAACAGAAAGTAAAGAGTGTTTACTCGCGCGGCGACGTGTTGCGCATCAGGCTCGACATCGACGCGCAGTCCGACATGAGCTGGGTCGTCGTTTCGGATCCGGTGCCGGGCGGCGCGACGATCCTCGGTACCGGTCTCGGCCGCGACTCGCAGATCGCAGCGAGCGGCGAACAGCGGCAGGGCTGGGCGTGGCCGGTCTACGAGGAGAAAGGCTTCGAGACGTATCGCGGCTATTACGCCTACGTGCCGAAGGGCCGGTTCAGTACCGAGTACACGGTCCGGCTCGACAACACGGGCACGTTCGACCTCCCGCCCAGCCGCGTCGAAGCGATGTACGCGCCGGAGATGTTCGGCGCGTTCCCGAATCCGACCATCGAGGTCGGTCCGTGAACGCCGGGCTCCGTTCAGGGCGACGTCGACCGATCGGGGAGCGCGTGTGATGGCGGCCGCGCCCGAAGCCCGCCTCGCCGCGACCTACGACGCGCTGTGGGCGAAGGGCAGGGATGCCTTGTCGACGGGGCGGATCGACCCCGAGCCGCTGCCGTGCGCAGGCACCGTGCGCTGGGGCATCAGCGCGGTCCTTCGCCCGAAGCCATGGCCGCCCGCGCTGGCCGCTTGCGCGACGGCCTGTGCGGCGCTGATGGGTCCGACCGGGGTGATCTACGACGAAGGCAACATGCACACCACGCTGCGGGCGATCGAAGGTTTCAGGGACCAGGTGCCCTGCGACGACGGGGACGTGAGCGCCTACGGCGACGTACTCGACGCGGTCGCGGGTCGCACGGCGCCGATCCGCTTGCGTCTGGGCGGCCTCACCGCGACGCCCGCGGGCATCCTCGTGCAGGGCTGGCCCTCCCCGGGGCTGCAGACCTTCCGTCAGGCGTTGCACGAAGGACTCGCCGAGCGCGGTCTCGCGTCGCGCGGCCCCGAGACTTCGCGCGACAGCATTCGCACGACCGCGCATGCGACGCTGGCGCTCTACGAGGGTCCGGTCGCGCGACCCACCGCTCTCGTCGACCTGATCGACGCGCACCGCGCGAACGATTTCGGCGAATGGATCTTTCCCGAGCTGTGGCTGGTCGGCTATCGACGGACCGCGGGCGGCGTCGCCCTGATCGAGTACGGCCGCTTCGCGTTCGGTGACGAATCGAAGCACAGCGAGGTCCTTCGATGAAGATCATCGGTCGCGGGCGAGCGATCGTCGCGGCCGGTCTCGTGATGGTCTGCGGAGCGGCATCGGCGGCCCCGACCTACGACGACGTCCGCGCGGCCTGGCGCACCAGCGAGACCGTATTCGCCGATCGCCGCGGCGAGGTCTTCCAGGTCCTGCGCACGGATCCGCGGGTCCGTCGCCTGGCCTGGACCTCGCTCGCCGACGTCTCCCCGGCATTGCGGACCGCGCTGGTGTATTCGGAGGATCGTCGCTTCTACGAACACGCGGGCATCGACTGGCGCGCGGTCGGCGCGGCCGCCTGGGGCAACCTCTGGAACAGCCGCGCGAACGCGAGATCCCGCGGCGCTTCGACGATCACGATGCAGCTCGCCGGCCTGCTGGACGGCGACCTCCATCCCGCGGCGGGCGGACGGTCGATCGGCCAGAAGGTCTCGCAAGCGGCGACCGCGCTCGCCATCGAACGCGGCTGGCGGAAGGACCAGATCCTCGAGGCCTATCTCAATCTCGTCGGCTATCGCGGCGAGCTGGTCGGTGTCGCCGCGTTGTCGGCCACGTTGTTCGAGAAGTATCCGAGCGGCCTCGACGCGCGCGAGGCGGCGATCACCGCAGCGCTGGTGCGCGCTCCCAACGCGACACCCGCGATCGTCGCGCAACGCGCCTGCGCGATCCTTCAGGCGGAGGCGTTGCCCGACGAATGCCGCGGCCTGCCCGACTACACGGCGCTGGTCCTCGCGCGGAAGAACGCACCGCGGCTCGACAGCGATCCGCAACTGGCGCCGCAGTTCGCGCGCGCGGTGCAGCGGGTAGCGCAGCGGGTGGCGGCGAATGCATCGAGCGCCGATGGTCGGGTCGTCGCGACCACGCTCGACGCCGGACTGCAACGCTTCGCGCGGACCACGCTGCGCACGCATCTCGCCGAACTCGCGGATCGCAACGTCGAGGACGGCGCGGTGATCGTGCTCGACAACGCGACCGGCGACGTGCTCGCCTGGGTGGGTTCGTCCGGCGACCTGTCGGACGCGTCCGAGGTCGATCACGTGACCGCGCCGCGACAGGCCGGCTCGACACTGAAGCCGTTCCTCTACGAACTCGCGATCGAACAGCGCTGGCTGACGGCCGCGTCGATCCTCGACGACACGCCGGTCGATCTGAAGACGGCCAGCGGTCTCTACATCCCCCAGAACTACGACCACGACTTCAAGGGTCCGGTCAGCGTGCGCACGGCGCTGGCCTCGTCGCTCAACG